>JAFUNR010000011.1 GCA_017472965.1 Oscillospiraceae bacterium
CTGCATCATCAAGGACCTGATGGCAGGCAACAAGAACCTGCCCGACCAGTTCGAGGAAGAAAAGGTTGGCCACAACGCCATCGCCGGCGGCTTCCAGGGTCAGCGTCAGTGGACCGACCACTGGCCCAACTGCGATTACCCCGAGGCTCTGCTGTCCTCCACCTTTGATTACGAGGGCGCCCGTGAGCCCTACACGCTGGCCACCGAGAACGATATCCTCAACGGCATGGGCATGCTGATGATGCGTCTGCTGACCCACCGCGCCCAGATCTTTGCCGATGTGCGTACCTACTGGTCCGGCGATGCCACCGAGCGCGTCACCGGCTACAAGCTGGAGGGCAAGGCTGCCGAATCCGACGGCATCATCCATCTGCTGAACTCCGGCGCGGCCTGTCTGGATGCCTCCGGTGTGTGCACCGATGAAAACGGCAATGCCATCATGAAGAAATGGTGGGAGGTCACCGAGGAAGATATCAAGAAGATGACCGAGGCCACCGTCTGGTGCGAGGCCGGTCAGGATAACTTCCGCGGCGGCGGCTTCTCCAGCCACTTCAACACCTTCGCCGAAATGCCCGCCACCATGATCCGTCTGAATCTGGTCAAGGGTCTGGGCCCCGTGCTGCAGATCGCCGAGGGCTGGACTGTCAACCTGCCGGAGGAGGTCAACGACACTCTGATGGAGCGCACCAACCCCACCTGGCCCTGCACCTGGTTCGCCCCCCGCTGCGACGGCAAGGAAGGCTCTCCCTTCAAGACCGCCTATGAGGTCATGATGAACTGGGGCGCCAACCACGGCGCCATCAGCTACGGCCACATCGGCGCCGACCTGATCACCATGTGCAGCATGCTGCGCATCCCCGTGTGCATGCACAACGTGCCCGAGGAGGAGATCTTCCGTCCCGCCTGCTGGAATGCCTTCGGTATGGATAAGGAAGGTCAGGACTACCGCGCCTGCGCCGCCTACGGCCCCCTGTACAAGGCTTATTGATCCCGCAGCACCCGCGCTGCAAAAAGCTGACCGCAATATACACCGCAGCCGCCGTCCCCGAAAAAGGCGGCGGCTGCTTTTTACAAAAGAGGTAACGCCATGCTGAAAGGTATTTCTCCCATTCTCTCCCCCGAGATGCTCAAGGTCCTGTGCGAGATGGGCCACGGCGACTGCATCGTGCTGGGCGACGGCAATTTCCCCGCCGCCAGCATGGGCAAAAACGCCACCGTGCTGCGCTGCGACGGCCACAGCTGCGCCGAGCTGCTGGATGCCATCCTGCAGCTGTTCCCGCTGGATACCTATGTGGAAAAGCCCGTCACCCTGATGGAGGTGGTGCCCGGCGACCCCGTGGAGACCCCTATCTGGGATGAGTACAAGGCCATCATCGCCAAGTACGATCCCCGCGGCGGCGATGCGGTGGGCAACATCCCCCGCTTTGATTTCTACGATGCCAGCAAAAAGGCATGGGCCGTCATCGCCACCGGTGAAAAAGCTCTGTACGCCAACCTGATCCTGCAAAAGGGCGTCGTGGTGGAATGATCCGGCACAGCGGCGCTCTGCGCCCTGTAAAACAGGATGCAAAACCCGCTCCCAACCGATCCATCTGTCAAACAATAGCTGACACATAAAAAGCACACCTGACAAAAAGGGCGTGCTGCAAAACAAAAATTTTACAACACGCCACGCGCGAAATTTTGTTTCGCGTGTAAATTCCGCAGGAATTTGCTGCAATATCTGATGATTTTGGCTCGGTAAGATCCAAAATGGCGGCCCTGTCCGGGCCGCCAAATCTGATTTGACGGAGACGACACGATTTTCGTGTCGTCTCCTGCTGTTTTACAAAATTGCAGCAGCTCCTTCCGTTTACCCGCGCTGTACGATATATCTTTTTTGGCGCAGTCAACGGCCGGGGCGGCAACGCCGTTCACACATCGATGCCGTGGAATCGCGAGGGCGGTGTCCGGAAATATTTCTTGAACTTTTTGGAGAAGGTGAACATATCCGGAAAGCCCAGCCGCTCCGCCGTCTCCTTCACACCGCTGCCCGCGCGGATCATGCGGCGGGCCTCCTCCATACGCAGGTTATCCCCGTACACATGGGGCGAAACGCCGGTGCATTCGCGGAAGCGTCTGGAAAAATAACTGTAGTTCATGTTGGAAATGCGCGCCAGCTCCTTGCCGGTAAAATGCACGCCAGGCTCTCGGTGGATGCGCTCCACCGCCTCCCGGATGCCCGGGGGCAGCTCTTTATCCAGCGATGCGCCGTCTTTTGCAAAATGGTACAGCAGCATCCGCAGGGCGCATTTCAGCGGCATCGGCTCCTCCGGACGGCTGCAGGTCTCGCAGAACAGCCGGAACAGCATCGGTTCGCTGCACACACATATTGAAAACCGGATGGGGCAATCCACGGTAAAGTGGCAGAAATAATGGGAGGACGGCTGCAGCGCCATGCCGGAAAAGCGGCAGCCCTCCGGAATAAAGAACAGGCTGCCCGCGGAGACGGTATAGCTTTCATCGTCCACCCGGTACCGGTAGCAGCCGCTGACGACCCCGATCACATCGCAGTCGAAGGTTTTCCCCTTATCGAAAACCTCCTCGCTGCGGTGTTTGTTTTTATCAATGATATTGAAAGTGATGGCGGCCTTTTCGATCAGCTCCGCTGCGAACCTTTGCTCCATCGCTCCGCGCCCCTTTCCGTCGGTATTCCTGTTTTTATTATAGCACCCCGGTGGTGAAATGCAACTTTTTTGAAAATTCTGACATATTTTCGTCGATTTCAAACATGGACAACCCGCTGCGGGTTTGCTATAGTAAAGACAGGACAGCACAGGCTGCGCGCCGCAGCGTGCAATAAGCAGCCGCGCTGTCCGCTTATACAAAACAGAAGGGAAGGGATGCCGGAGCCGTCCGCGCTTCGGTAACGCTTATGCTGCCTACCATCAAAATCGGCGATACAAACATTTCCAGACTTATTGTGGGAGGAAATCCCTTCAGCGGAAACTCCCATGTGAACGGTGAAATGGATCAGCAGATGCGGGAATATTTTTCCACCGCCCGCATCAAGGAGACCCTGTTCCGCTGCATGGAAAAGGCATCAACACCATGCAGATGCGGGGCGATATGCATATCATGCGCATGATCATGGAGTTCCGTCAGGACGGCGGCGATATGCACTGGATCGCCCAGACCGCCAGTGAATACGGCAGCCACGAGGGCAATGTGAACCAGATCATGTCCTACAAGCCCGCCGCCATCTACCACCACGGCAGCCTGACGGATTCCCTGTTCAAGGCCGGCCGCTACGAGGAGCTGAAGCAGCGGCTGGAGGTCATCCGTGCCACCGGCGTGCCTGTGGGTCTGGGCACCCATATGCCGGAGGTGCTGGCATACGCCGAGGAGCACAACTGGGATGTGGATTTCTACATGGCCAGCGTTTACAATCTGAGTCTGGGGTATGACCGTGTCAGCAGCGCCATCACCGGCAAAGCCAACACCGGCGAGCGCTTTGAGGAGGAGGATATCCCCGTGATGTACCGCATGATCCGGCAGGTATCCAAGCCCTGTCTTGCCTTCAAAATTTTGGGCGCCACCCGCCGCTGCGCCACGCAGGAGACGGTGCAGGCCGCCTTTGACGAGGCCTTTGAAAACATCAAGCCCACCGATGCGGTGGTGGTGGGCATGTACCCGAAGAACGAGGATCAGCCCCGTCTGAACAGCCTGTACACCGCGCAGGCCATCCGCCGCGCCGAGGCGCTGCGCCATGCGAAGGACTGATATCCGTGCCGCCGGAGCAAATTTGACGGCGGCATTCCCGCAACACGGAAAAGAGGAAGCTGTATGAAAACGATGATCCCGGAGAAGCTCCGGTTCGGCATTCTGGGCGCCGGCATGATCGCCAACATCCATGCGCAGGCCATCCGCACCTTGCCTGGGGCACAGCTTGCCGGCGTGGCGGATGCATACCCGGCGGCGGCCGAAGCCTTTGCCGGACGGTACGGCATCGCCGCCTATCCCGATTACGGGGCCATGCTGGCCGACGATGCGGTGGATGTGATCTGCATCTGTACCCCCAGCGGGCTGCACGCGCAGCAGGCACTGCAGGCCATCCGTCACCGCAGGCATGTCGTGCTGGAAAAGCCCATGGCGCTGACGACAGAGGATGCCGACCGCATCGCCGAAGAGGCCCGGTGCGCCGGTGTGCTGGTGACGGTCATCTCGCAGCTGCGTTTTTCCGAGGATGTGCGCACGCTGAAGCGGCTGGTGGAGCAAAACGCCTTTGGCCGGCTGATATTCTGCAATCTGTTTATGAAATACTGGCGCGATCCCGCCTATTACGCCGCCAGCAGCTGGAAGGGCACCTTTGCACTGGACGGCGGCGGCGCACTGATGAATCAGGGTATTCACGGCATCGACCTGCTGCTGCACATTGCCGGCAGCGCCGCGGTGCTGAAGGGCTGCAAACGGACGCTTTCGCACAAAATCGAGGTGGAGGATACCGCAGCGGCGCTGCTGGAATTTGAAAACGGCGCACTGGGTGTGATCGAGGCTTCCACCTGTACCGCCCCCGGCTTTGAGCGCCGCATCGAGATCCACGGTGACCGCGGCTGCGCGGTGCTGGTGGAGGACCGGCTTGCCGAACTGACGCTGGACGGCGAGGTGCTGCGGGACGAAAGTCGCCGCAGTGACGGACAGCGGTGCATCAACACCGCCAGCGATCCCGGAAAGCTGGACTGCAGCCTGCACGCACGGCAGCTGCAGAATATGATGAACGCCATCCGCGGCAGTGAACCGCTTGCCGTGGGCTGCGCCGACGGCCGCCGCGCCGTGGAGCTGATCCTGAACATCTGCCGGGAATGACCGGTTTCCCCATCAAAAAGCCAGAGCCGCCGCACAGCAGTGCGGCGGCTTCTTTTTATCTTTCCAAAAAGCGGTTTCAATAAAAGCGACTCACTCCACCCGGATGCTCCAGATGCGGGCGCGGCCCGCGCCGCCGAACTCCACCTCGAAGCCGATGCTGTTGACCGGCAGCCCGAGGGACAGCGTATGTTCCCTGCGTTCCCCGTTTCCGGTCAGCCGTCCGGCAGCCTCGACAACGGTCATTTCCTCCTCCGGCGGCAGGCCGCGGTTGGAATTATTATGGAATTCACCGCTGTAAACGGTGCGGCGCACGCGAACGGGAGCATCCCCCTCGATGGCGGCATCCAGCACAAGGCGGGTCTTGCCGGCGGGGATATGCTGCGGCGGGGCCACCAGCACATTGCCGGCGGCAAAGGCAAAATCCAGACAGCCGTTTTTGCCGGGGATACCGGCATCGGTGATGCCCTTGTACCAGAAGTGGCCGCGGCAGCCGTCAAAGCGCCAGCTGTAAAGATCGGTACGGGCCTTTTCCCGTGCCACGGCGGCGGCGCGGATCTCCTCTACCGTGCCCACGATCAGGACATAATCAAAGGAATACTGAATATCGTGATCCAGGATCTCCTCGTGGTGCGGGCTGATATAGGCGGTGGGATTATCCTTGGGGCCGCCGGTGCCGTCGCTTTCGTAGCTGCCGGTACCGAACTGCGTGGTGCTGGGCATCCAGATGCCAAGGCCGCAGTCCTCGTTATTCACCAGTGCGCTCCAGTGCTCGGTGGCAAAAAGGCGGCGGGGCGGCCAGCATTCGGTATCCAGCGTGTAGGGCACGGTGAGGGTATCGCCGGTGCAGGGGGTATTGCCCACATAGGTGACGGCCTTCCACCATTCGCCGTTGGTATATACGGCGGGCAGCTCCTGTCCGGTGGCCGGGTAGCGGGTGGTATCCGAGCGGGCATTGTTGATGCGGCTGGTCACCTCCACCTGTGCGCCGTTCAGCTTATACCAGGTCTCAAAGGTGCATTCGGCGGGCACATTGTTCAGCGGCCACAGCATGGGGCGGCACTTCACATAGACGGAAGTCTCCTCCACCCTATATTCCAGCATTTGGGAGCGGTTGCCGAAGGCATCCCCGCAGGAGATGGGATTCCATGCGCCGTGCGCCCAGTCGGGGCTGATCTCCACGCCCGCGGGGCGGTAGGGGCGGGGCAGCCCGTAAAAGGAAAGCTGCACCTGCCTGCCCCAGTCATAGCTGTTGATCAGGTTCTTTTTGCCGTGCGCGGCAAGGTAGGTGATCGCACCGCCCAGCGCCAGATTGACCCCCAGACGGATGCATTCGTTTTCCACATAGACGATGTGCTCATCGCCCAGAAAATCCAGATCCACAAACCGTTCGTACATAAAAAGCCTCCTTTGAAAAATGCTCTGTCCGCGCCTTGCGGCTCAAAGCTGCGGATACCGGATGGTCACCGGACGGCCGGTTTTCGCGGATTCGCAGGTGGCGCGGCATACCGCCACGGTGGAAGCGCCCTCCATCGAGCTGATGGGCGCGGGACGGCCGGCCAGCAGCGCCACATTCAGTTTTTCTTTGCGAATTGTGGTATTCTCCTTTTTTCTGTTTTTGGCGTTTTCGCCTTTTCACCCCCATTATAGCCGCATTTTCTTTACACAGCAATGGCAGAATGTTATACTTTCTTTGCCGAATGTTGTATGAAAAGGAGTCTGTGATGAGATCTGCAAATCCTTTGCCGCCGGACGGACTTGAGGTATGCGGCGGCTTCATCCGGCAAAAACGCCGTGAGAAACAGCCCTGCCGGAAAATCCGTTTTTTTGCAAAGCGCCGTGGAGCTGATCCTGAACATCTGCCGGGAATGACCGGCTGCCCGCTCAAAAAGCCGAAGCCTCCGCACCCGATCGTGCGGCGGCTTTTTGTATGGCATTTTTTGCTTTATTCAATGCTCACTTCAAAATCTGCGAGACCAGATTGTACTCGTTGGTGAGGATGGTATCGATCCCCATATCCAGATAGCGGCGGGCCTCGTCGGGGTCATCCGCCCAGAAGATATTGCACAGGATGCCGTGGGCGTGGGCCTTATCGATCATCTCCTGATTGAAATAGGGTTTGAACAGCTGCACCTTCTGCGCACCCAGCGCGATGGCGCGGTCCACAATGGCCCAGTTGCGGGAAAAATCGTGTCCCACGCAGACGGGGATATCTGGCGCGTACTGCTTGAAGGCGGTGATGTCGTCATCCCGTTCCAGCATGAAATAGCAGTGGCGGCTGCAATCGTACTGCCGGATGAGCGCCACGATCTTTTTCATAACGGCGGGATCGTAGGGGCCGGCCAACGGCTTGACATGGATATTCATCACCGTGCGCCCGCCCAGCTTCTGCAGGATCTCCTCAAAGCGGGGAATGCGCAAACCGGCGAATTTCTCCCCGAATTTGCAGCCGAAATCCAGCTGCTGCAGCTCTTCCCATGTGTGCTCGAAGATCAGACCCTCGCCGTTGCTCACACGCTCCAGCGTGGCATCGTGACAGGAGACGATCTCCCCGTCCTTTGTGGGCCACAGGTCGAATTCGATCTCCTGCGCGCCCATGGCCACCGCCGCACCGAAGGCCGGCATACTGTTTTCCGGCGCAACGGTGGAAAAGCCCCGGTGAGCACAGATGCGCGGGTAGGGCATATCGCTTTCAAAGGGCACCACGCCGGGGCCTGCATTGCGGTACTGCCACGGGGCGCGGCCGTATTCGATATACTCGTGGTGGGCTGCGGGCGGGTTGCCGTAGCCGGCGGGCTTATAGTATTTTTCGGCAGGGTCGAATTCCACCGTCTCCATGCCGAAACGGCCCTTCATATTCGCCAGCACCCTGCCGGTGGGGGATACCACCATGGATGCACCGCAGATATCCGAATCCTCGCTGAAGCTGACGGAGGAGCGCACCACCCATGCATTGGTATTGTACGCAAGGAAGCGGCACATGATCTCGATGGCCTCGTGGGTGTCGCTGCGCTGCAGCGAGCAGCCGATGATGATATCCGGCTTTTGCCGTGCGATGGCGGCAAAGGCCTCGTAGAAATAGAAATCGTAGCAGGTCAGGAAAGCAAAGCGCAGGCCTTCCAGCTCCAGAATATACGGCGGCTCATCGGTCAGGGTGTAGCTGTTATCCAGCCGCAGCGCCTCTTTTTCCAGCGGGGGCAGATGTTTTTTGAAGTATTTGCCCGCAAGCGCACCGCTGCGGTCATAGGCATAGGTGGTGTTGCGCCAGCCGGTCTTTTCATGGCTGAGCGCATTGACGAACACCAGTGCGCCGCAGCGCTTTGCGGTCTCGGCACAGGCATCCAGCAGCGGGCCGATAAATTTTTCGTGCCAGAAGAGGGTCTCCTCCAGCGTGGCGGTGGCACAGGGCACATCGCTGTATTCCGGCAGCACGATCAGATCCATGCTCTCATCGCACTGCGCCAGCTTTTCCAGCTTGTAACGGAAATATTCCTCCATGGGGGCGGTATCCCGGGAATAGGGCGGCTGGATGATACAGGCTTTCATGGCGGTCTCCTTTTGATGTTTTTACGGTGGAAGGCTCCGTATATGCCGCGTTATCCGGCATATGCGGCGCAGCGGATCCGGCAGGCGCTCAGCGCAGCCCCAGCTCCTGCAGCTTTTTCACGGTGTCGGCGGGATAGTTGCTGCACACCATCACCGCGCCGTATTCGGCGCACTCCTTCAGGTGGGATGCCTTGACCACGCCCGCGCCGATCCACGGCTCGATGCCGTTGGCTTTCAGATATTCGTAATGGACGGGGCTGCGGTCATCAAAAATACAGGCGCAGTAAAGGTATTCCTCCGGCGGGCGGGTCACATTGGCCATGATATCGTAGGGATAAAAGCCGTGCAGCAGATACCGGCCGGGCCATTTTGCATCGATATATTCCAGCACATGGGCATCAAAGCTGTTGAATACCATTTTTTCGGCAAAGCCGTATTTTTCCACCAGCTCCACACAGGCATCGATGCAGGCGTGGCAGCGCTCCTCGTTGCCCTCGTACCAGTATTCCTTTACCTCCAGATTCAGCAGCATGCCGGTGGGAGCCAGCAGCTCCAGCAGCTCTTCCAGCGTGGGGATGGGCGCGGGATCGTATTTATCGCCGGCGTTCAGGGTGCGTAGCTGTTCAAAGGTCAGCTCCTTCACCGCACCGGTGCCGTCGGTGGTACGGTCCACACGGTCATCGTGCATCAGCACCGGCACGCCGTCGGCGGAAAGCCGGACATCGGTTTCCAGCATATCCGCCCCGGAGGCAATGGCGGCTTCAAAGGCCGGGAGGGTGTTCTCCCAGCGGTTATAGCAATCCCCGCGGTGGCAGGTGACCCACATACGGTTTTCGGGCAGCGGCAGCTTTTTCATGGCGTATCTCCTTTTTTCTCTGCGCAGCGCGCAGGCTTTTTATTTCCGTACCGCATCGGCTGCGGCTTTTTTGCGTTTGGAGAGCAGCAGCATTGCCAGCATCACCAGCGGGAACGCCGCCGCCGCGAACAGACCCGGCTGCAGTGCGCCGCCCGCCGCGTTGGAGACCCAGCCCACCACACTGGGGCCGAAGCTGCAGCCCAGATCCCCGCCCAGCGCCAGAATGGCAAACAGGGCCGTGCCGCCGCGGGGGAATTTTTCAGCCGCAAGGCTGAAGGTGCCGGGCCAGAAGATGGCCACCGAAAGGCCGCACACGCCGCACCCCAGCAGCGAGACCAGCGGCCACGGACTGAACACGGTGATCAGATAGCTTGCCGCGCACAGCACAGCGCTGGCGCCGATGGCCGCCGGCAGCGGGATGCCCCGATCCCTGCCGAAGAAGGTGCGCCCTGCGCCCATCAGAACGGCGAACAGGCAGGGGCCCAGCAGATCGCCCAGCGTTTTGGAGACCTGCAGACCGGTCTCGGCAAACAGGCTGGACCACTGGCTCATGCCCTGTTCGCTGGCGCCGGCGCAGACCATCATGATAAAGAGCACCCAGAAGGCGCCGTCTTTGAAAAGCGAAAGCAGCGGGGTCTGCACCTCATCCTCCGCCAGCAGGCTGCGCATGGGCACCAGCAGGAAAAAGATGAGATTCACCGCCGGCACCGCCGCCCACAGCATGGGCAGCCAACGCCAGTTTTCCACCCCGAACAGCACGAAATAGCCGGTGGAAAGCAGGATCACCAGCACGCAGCCCCAGCAGTAGGAGGCGTGCAGCAGCGCCATGGAGCCGGATTTGCTCTCGCCGGGCAGCGCCTCCACAATGGGGCTGATGATGACCTCCAGCAGACCGCCGCCCAGCGCATTCAGAAACACCGCGATCATCAGGCCGGCATAGGCATCGGGCAGCGCATAGGGCAGCACGCCCATGCACACAAGACCCGCCGCTGCCATGACCATGGAAAGCACCGCCGCCGCACGGTAGCCGATGCGGTCGATAAAACCGGCGCAGACCAGATCCACTCCCAGCTGCAGCAGGAAATTGACGGTGATAATGGAGGTGATCTGCAGACGGCTCAGCCCGAAGCCATCCTGAAACGCGATGAACAGCAGCGGGGCCAGATTGTTGACGATGGCCTGCACGATATAGCCGGTGCAGGCGGCGCGAAAGGTTGCCTTGTATGTGAGCTTCATGGGTCTTGCCTCTTTCTTTGCGGGTGTTTTTGCGCGGGTGCTCCCCCGCAGCCGCCGCTTTGCGGCCGCACCGTTCCGCCGCCGTGCACGGCAGACTCTCTTTATACCGTCATTATAATGAAATGTGTCGCTGTTTGCAAGGGATTTTGTCCTCCGCCCTGTCTCAAAAAAGCAAAAAGCTCTGGTAATTTTCCGGCACAGGCGGTATACTTATGTGGAAGACTTCCCCGCACCGCCGTCTGTTTTTGCACAGGCGCGCTCCTCCCCTGCTTTTTTGGATCTTACAGCACCTGCCCCGCGCAAAGGAGACCACCATGGCGATCACGCTTTACGATATGCACACCCACACCGAATACAGCCACGACAGCACCCAGTCCCTTGACGGGCTTTGCGCCGCAGAGCTTGCCGCCGGGGTGGCGGGGGTGGCGGTCACCGACCATTCCGACGGGCTTTACAGTCATAAAAACGGCGATTTTGAGCGTCTGATCCGGAGCAATCGCTGCTGCCGCGAGGCCGCCGCCCGCTGGGCCGGCCGGCTGGAGATCTTAAGCGGCGTGGAGATCGGCGAGGAGCTGTGGAGCCCCGAAAACGCCGCTGCGGTGCGTTCGCTGGCGGACTGGGATGTGGTGCTGGCCTCCAACCACTGCCTGCGGATGGAGGACGGCGAATATCTGGGGCTGGGGCCGCAGGATTATACCGTCTGGCCGCAGGAAAAGCTGGAGTATTTTATGCAGCGGTATCTGGAGCATCTGATCCTGACCGCCCGGCAGACGGATTACGACATCCTGACCCACATCGACATCCCGCTGCGGTACATCACCGGCCGCGACGGCCGCATTCTTCAGCAGGAGCGCCGGGCCGACCTTGTGGACGAGCTTCTGCGCACGGTGATTTGCCGCGGCAAAACGCTGGAGGTGAATACCAGCGGCCTTGCGGGCAGCTGGCGTACCATGCCGGAAACGGATACCCTGCGCCGCTATTATGAACTGGGCGGGCGGCGCATCAGCATCGGCAGCGATGCCCATACCGCCGCGAATGCAGCGGCGGGGCTGCGGCAGACCGCAGAGCTCCTGCGCAGCATCGGCTTTACCGGCCAGACCGTCTACCGCAGACGGCAGCCGACAGAGATTCCTTTTTGAAGCAGACCGCAAAGCAAACGATGGGAGGCAGCATTATGAACACACCCTCTTTCTGGAAAACTGATCTTACAAGCATCGAGTCCGCATGGCAAAGCGCCGAAAAGGCAGCCGAAAAGCGCATCCTGTGCCGCAGCGCCGGCGGGCGTCCGGTATATATGCTGGCTTACGGCGAAAAAAAGAGCCGCGGCACGGCGAATTATTCCTCCGCGCTGGGTGCACACGACAAGGGCTGCTATGTTCCCCGCGCCCAGAAGCCGGCGGTGATCCTGATCGGTGCGGTGCACGGACAGGAGACCGAGGGCGTGGCGGCGCTGATGGAGCTGATCAGCCTGCTGGAGACCGGCTGCGATCTGCACGGACAGCGGGATGACGCCCTGCTTGCGCTGGTGCGGCAGCTGCGGCTCGTGATCGTGCCGGTGGCCAATCCGGACGGCCGTGCCCGCGTGCAGCCCGATGCCATGGTGGGCTGCAGCTTCGACGACCTGCGCTACTGGGGACAGGGCACATGGAAGGATGGCAGCCTGTGCGGCTGGCCCGCGTGCAAGCGCATCCACCCCATCGCCGGTCACACCGACTTTCTGGGCGGGTACTACAACGATGACGGCATCAACCTGATGCACGACAATTTCTTCCATCCCATGGCGGCGGAAACACAGGCCATACTGGATCTGTGTGAGCAGGAGTGCGCCGATCTGGTGATCCACCTGCATGGCGGCGGCAACTGCCCCGGCAACTTTATACCCACCCACTATGTCACCCTGGAATGCTGCCGCTTTATCGAGGAGCTGGGCCGCCGCTGCAATGCCGCAGGTATGCGCGAGGGCATGCCCTATGTCTTCCCCGCAGAGCACACGCTGCCGCAGGGTGAAAACCCGCCCAGCTTCAATCTGGTCAGCGCCTGCCACCATGTCTGCGGCGGCGTATCCCTGTGCTACGAAAGCAACGAGGGTCTGACCGATGCCGATGATGGACTGCCCGGCTTTGACCACGATCGGATCCTGCGGATGCACCGCATCCTGTTTGCCGAAAGTCTCGCCCTGGTACAGGGAAAATAAAGAAAAAGGAAGCAACACCGGCCGCTTCCTTACCTGCCACGCAAAAAGGAGTTGTTGCAATTTTGCAACAACTCCTTTGCATTACGCTCAGGTCCTGCCCAGATACCGGCGGATACGGTAATCGGCGTACACAAAGCAGTTGCCGATCATCCAGAATTCCAGCAGGATATAGTTGGGCAGATTTTTCAGACGGAATTTCGGCTTATCCAGCTTTTTGAACAGGCCGAAGGCCTCCTTCATGCCGGCGCGCCAGGGCCTGCCGTAGCCGTTGAGGGTGAAGAACAGCCATTTGACCAGATACCCCGGCACAAGAAAGATCAGATTGAGCAGCAGCATCAGCACCGGCATATTTTTATACGGCAGCAGCAGGTTGTTGCGGCCGCTCTGCAGCGCCTTGAAATCGTTGTATTTTGCGCCCTTTGCGCCGCCGGTGGTGGCGCCGCAGATGTGGTAGCAGCGGCTGGCCGGGCAGAAGATATTCTTATACCCCAGCGAGTTTGCCCGCCAGCCCAGATCCACATCCTCCAGATAGGCGAAGAAATTCTCATCAAAGGTGCCGATGGCATCCAGAATGCTCTTGCGGTACAGCGCCGCGCCGCCGCAGGCACTGAAAATGCGCTGCTGCTTCCGGTAGCGGTCGGCACGCAGGCCGTCGCCCCGCTTGCAGGCCCAGCCTACGATGGCCACATAATCGCCGGCATCATCCGCCAGATGGCGCTCGTAGTGGCGCAGCATCAGGCTCTGCACCGAAAAGATCTTTTCATCGGCATCCGCAGTGGCCAGCAGGGCGGCAAGCCAGTCCGGCTCGGCAAAGGCATCGTTGTTGAAAAGCACCACATAGGGCGCTTTTGCCGCGGCGATACCCTGATTCACCGCATGGGAAAAACCGGTGTTCGCACCGTTTTCGATCAGGGTGTAGTTTTCGCGGCCGCAGTAGCTGCGGGCGATGGCAAGGCTTTCATCCTTTGAGCCGTTATCGATGACGATCAGCTCAAAGGCCTGTTCGGTCTGCGCCCAGACGGATTCGATGGAATCCCGCAGCCAGCCCGCGCCGTTCAGATTGGGGATGACCACGCTTGCTTTGTATTCCATGCTTTGTGACCCTCGTATTCTAAAGAAGTGGCGGCTTGCGCCTTTTTTCATTATAACGGAAAACGGCGGGTATTGCAAGCCGCGGACAAGTGTGTTATGCTGTTATCATACACGAAAACACGAGCCGAAAGGATGAATATCACCATGGCAAAGCTGAACGAAGTGAAAAAGATCAAGCTGTTTTTGCTGGATATGGACGGCACCTTTTATCTGGACGACCATCTGCTGCCCGGCGCAAGGGAGCTGCTGGAGCTGGAAAAGCAAGGCGGCTTTTCCACCCTGTTCCTGACCAACAACTCCAGCCGCAGCACGCTGGATTATGTGGCGCGGCTGGCAAAGCTTGGCGTGGAGGTGCCGCCGGAGAAGATCCTCACCTCCGGCGAGGCTTCCATCCGCTACATGAAGCGGGAGGGCTGGCCCACCCGCATTCTGCTCATCGGCACGCCCAGTCTGGAGCAGCAGTTCGCACAGGCCGGCTACACCCTGACCGATGAAAACCCCGAGGCGGTGGTGCTGGGCTTTGACACCACGCTGGATTACCGCAAGCTGACGCTGCTGTGCAATGCACTGCGTGCGGGGCTGCCGTACCTTGCCACCCATCCGGATTTCAACTGTCCGGTACAGGGCGGCTACATTCCGGATATCGGCGCGATGATCGCCTTTGCCGAGGCCGCCACCGGCCGCCGCCCCGATGTGGTGATCGGCAAACCCAACGCCGGCATTGCCGAGGCCGCCGCCGAGCGCTGCGGCGTGCAGCTGGAGGATATCGCCATGGTGGGCGACCGGCTGTACACCGATATCGCGCTGGGCGCCTGCGGGGTAAAGACGGTATTCGTGCTTTCGGGCGAGGGCACGCTGGAGGAGCTGCCGCAGTATGAAGTGCAGCCCGACTGGATCTTTGAAAATATGCAGGGACTGGTGGATGCGCTGAATGCGTGAACCGGATTCTGCCATCTTTTGAAAATGATGACCGCTTTTGAGACTTACAAGAGCGGTCATTTGTGCTACAATAGACCTGAAAAAGAAAAATGCCGGAGCCTGTGCCGAAGCGTACAGCCCTGACAGGTCTCCGCCTTTTCAGGAGGAAGCATGAACGATCCGAAACTGTGCCGCGCCCCCCGCACCATGAGCAACGAAGCAAAATACTATCTGCGCGGATGTCTGGAATCCGTGGTGGTGCTTTTTATCGCCGGCGGCATCATCCAGACCTTCTTTGCCGATATCGGCTTTTCCGCCCAGCAGATCGGCAATTACACCGGCCTTGCCAGCATCGTGCAGGTGGTGGTGATGATCCTGAGCATCTTTTTTGCCGATACCACCCGCAATGTCAAGGGCACCATGGCGCTGCTGTGCAGCGGACAGGTGATCTTCTGCGCGGTGATGCTGGTGCCCTGCCTTACGGAAGGGGTCTCCGCCGATACCGTGTACTGGCTTTCCATGGTGCTGTGCGTGGTGCGCAACCTGATGGCGGGCTTCAGCGGCATTCTGTTCTTCCGTATGATGTACATTCTGGCAGACCCGGCGGATTTTTCCCGGCTGGAAAGCAACAACACCATCCTGTGCGGCATCGTCTCCATCGCCGCCAGCAGTCTGGTCAGCTTTCTGGCGGCGCAGGTGGGCTTTCGCAGCATCATGGCGGCGGGCTTTATCATCAGCATCCTGTTCTCCTTCGGCATGGCGTGGGCGCTGAACAGCCTGCGGCCCCGCGGCGATTTTTCCCCGCCGCCGGCACAGCCCTTCCGTCCGGCAGTGATGTGGCGCAGAGATTTTCGCTTTTTCTATCTGCCCAATCTGATGCGGGGCATCTGCAACGGTCTGATGGGTATGATGACGGTGGTATTCCTCCGCGAGATCTCTGCCGACACTGCCACCGTCAGTACGCTGACAGCCATCAGCTCGGTGGCCACCGTTGTGGGCGCATGGCTGTTCAACCAGCTGCACAAGCGTTTTTTCCGCACGGCTACCCTGTACGCCGCCTGCAGTGCGGTGATGTGCCTGCTGCTGCCGCTGCTGCTGATCGGCCGCAGTCCCATGCTCTTTTTCATTCTGCATTTTGTCATCTACTGCGCGTATGCCTCCAATAACATCGCCGGAGCGCTGTACCCCAGCGAATATGTGCCCTACGAGGATATCGGCGCATATACCTCGCTGCGGCTGATCGTCATGACACTGGGCTCGGCGCTCTCCAGCTACGCCATCCCCTTCCTGCTGGAAAGGATGCCCACCGCCGCGCTGCTGACACTGTGCGGCGCTGTGCAGCTGGCAAGCGGCCTGTCGTTTTTGTACTACGACCGGCGCTATGTGCGCTCTGCAAAGACCGCTTCTTGAGCCCTTTTCAGCCCGTTTTCCTGCGTGATGCAGACCGTTCAGGCCGCAATGCGGCGGATCTCTCCCGACACGCCAAAAGGGATCAGGGGGATATCCCCGCGTACAATATGTCCCTGTGCAAATGAATTCAAAAGGAAAGGTCCGGTGAGAATCATGAATGTTTTAACTTCCGACATCAGGAAAATCGGCAGAGAATCGCTGTTCCTTCATGTGGGCGGAAACATCCCGCGCATGGGCGAGGGCACATTTATACGCCTCCGCGACCGGTCCGTCATGTTTGCCTACACAAGCTTTACGGGCGATCTTGCGGGGGATGACTGCCCGGCTGATATCGCCGCAGTCGTTTCAACGGATGAGGGCGAAAGCTGGAGCGTGCCGCGCATTCTGCTGCAGCATGACGAAAGCAGCCGCAACCTGATGTGCCCCTCTCTTTTCCGGTTAAAAAGCGGCAAAATCGGCATGCTGCTGGACCGGAAGGAAGGCGGCGACTGCATTCCGTATTTTTCGGTTTCGGCGGATGAGGGCCGTACCTTTTCTCCGCCCCGGCCGTGTATAGACGGACACGGTGTCTATGTATTCGAAAACGACCATGCGGTGGTACTGCAAAGCGGAAGGATCCTTGTGCCGCTCAACCGTCACGATACGGCCGATGGAGCATTCAGCTACTATGGCAGGATGCTGATGCTGGCCTCCGACGATGACGGCGAAACATGGAATATTATCTCCGAAGAGATCGCCAGCCCGTTTTCCTGTGAAGTGACTGCAGCGGGCCTTCAGGAAACCGCCGTTTATCAGCTGCCGGACGGCACGGTCCGCGGCATCTGCCGTACAGATCTGGGCAGCCAGTGGGAGTGCTTTTCAAAGGATGACGGCGCCACATGGTCAGCCCCTGTGCCCAACCGCTTCTTTTCGGGCCCCGATGCGCCCCTGCTGATGAAGGATGCCGGCCCCTTTACGGTGGCGGTATTCTGCTCCATGCCGCATTTCACCGCACGAAACGAAGCACGCACCTGGGGGCGCACCCCGATCGTTGCGGCGGTAAGTGACGACAAGGGGAAAACCTTCAGCCGTGTATTTTACCTCGAGGACGACCTTGCGAACGGATATTGCTATCCCGCCATTTTTGACGGCGGCGATTATATGCTGGTATCCTACTACCATTCGGATGATCTGGATTGCCCGCTTCGCTCGACCAGGATCCTCAAAATCGCATACAGTGAGCTTGTGTGAGGAGCTCGAAGCATGAAAAAAGCCTTCGCCGGTCGGAACGGCGAAGGCTTTCTTTTTATGCTTTTCCGGCTTTATTCCGTTTCGGGACATTTCCAGTCCCAGATGGGGGCGGGCGCATCGAACAGCAGCCGGCCCATATTTTCGTGCAAAGGCGTACCGAAGCGCTTATTCTGGATGACGGAGAACAGCATGGTCAGATCCTCCAGGGTGTGGCTGTGACCGCCGGGCTTCCAGTACCACAGGATATTCTCCGGACAGCCGTGCAGCTTCCACACCTCGCGGGCGGCGATGCTCGTCTGATAGCTGCCCAGCGGGTTGCCCCAGATATCATCCGCCGCCTCGCTCATCAGCAGGGTACGGGGAGCGATCATGGCCTTCATCATATGACAGTCAAAGGGCAGCTCTTCCTCGCACCGGACATAGTCCCCCATGCGGGGGCCGAACCAGAAGCCAAGGTTCTTCCAGATATCGGAAAGCGTCTCGCTGGGGAGCTCTTTCTCTTCACCGGCGGGGATGCCTTTCATATGCACCCGGTAGCAGGAGCCGCTGCCGGCACAGGTCTGCACCGGATTGACAATGGCAATGCGCTCATCCAGTGCGCCGGCCAGCATGGCGGTTTTGCCGCCGCGGCTGTGACCGGTGACGGCAATACAGCTCATATCCACATAATCCATCTGTGCCAGCGCATCAATGGCGCGGCTGTAGCCCCACGCCCATGCGCCCAGCGCACCGAAATCGTACTCCGGATAGCATTCATACAGCGGGCCGGTGCGGCCGTCGCACCAGGGCTGCTGGCTGGCGGTATCGTCCGCCAGCTGAGTGCGGTCGAAGCGGGCAAAGATGATGCCGTTATCGGTGAACAGGCGGATATTGGTCATATCATTGGTGACGGCATACACGCCGTCGCCATCCAGCACCACGGGGTATTTTTTCTCCCGCTCATAATCCGCGGGCAAAAACACATACATGGTGTAGACCACCGGATGCGCCAGCCGTCCGGTGGTGATGCGGTAGGCCACGATGGCATTGGGCACCAGCGCCTGCTTGCAGGTGCGCTGCACCCGCACGAAATCCGGCTGCGGCGGCTGATGGCCGTACTGCAGTGTGATGACATCCTCATACAGTTCGGCGCGGCGGGCGCGCCAGTCGGCGGTGTTTTTCACCTTTTCGCCGTTTTTGAAGGTAAAGGGATCGGGCAGCCTGCCCAGCACTTTGTAATCGGTCACCTGCATGATGTATTCCTCCCTGCAAACGAAGTCTGCTGAAGCTTCAGCACCTTTTATTTCGCCTTTTTCTCGGTCTTGACGGCGGTCTTGAGGAAGGTTTCCTCCCCGGCCTCCGGTTCTTCCTTTGGCAGCACGCGGACAGCGGCAAGGCGCATATGGCGGCTTTCCACCTGCAGCACCTTTACCTGCAGACCCTGCAGGGTCAGCTCGGTGGTCTCGCCGTCGGCCAGCACACGGCCCAGCGTACCGAACACCAGCCCGCCGAAGGTATCGTACTCATCGGCATCGGCATCCAGCTCCACCTCCAACAGCTTTTCCACCTCGTCCAGCGGGGCGGTGCCCCGGATCAGCCAGCTGCCGTCCGGCTGGGGGGTGATCTCCTCGGAATCGCGGGCGGGCACACCGTCGTCGCCCAGATCGCCCACCAGACGCTGCACCAGATCCGACATGGTGATGATGCCGTACACGCCGCCGTATTCATCCAGCACCACGGCAAAGCTGTGGCCGGCATTGCGCATATTCTGCAGCAGCACATTGGCGGTGACAGTCTGAGGCACAAACCATGCGGGGCGCACCGCCTGCTGCATAACGGTATCCCGGTCGGTGGAGGGCAGACGGAAGTAATCGCGCACATCCAGCACGCCGCGGATATCATCCACACCGTCGCCGCACACGGGGAAACGGGTCAGCCGGCAGCTGCGGATTGTCTCATCCCACTCTTCGGGGCTTTCCTCCAGCCACAGAGCCTGCAGCTCGGTACGGTGGGTGGCAAGCTCGCCGGCGGTGAGATCGTCAAAATCAAAGACATTGTTGATGAATTCCTGCTCGATGGTATCGATGACGCCCTTTTCGCTGCCGGCATCCACCATCATGCGGATCTCCTCCTCGCTGACCTCGTCATCGTGGGCATTGGGATCGATGCCCATCAGCCGCAGCACGCCGTTGGTGGAAAGGGTGAGCAGCCCGACGATGGGGGCAAACGCCTTGGAGACAAAGCTGAGCAGACCGGAAAGCGCCAGCGCGAGGCTTTCGGCCTTTTTCATGGCCACCTGCTTGGGCACCAGCTCGCCGAACACCAGCGTGAAATAGGAAAGGATCAGCGTGATGACCACGACGGCGATGCTTTCCAGCACAGAGGTGGGGATGGAGACCCCCAGCCCCACCAGCCAGTCCACCAGCACGCCGGAAAAATTCTCGGCGGCAAAGGCGGAACCGAGGAAGCCGGCCAGTGTGATGGCCACCTGAATGGTGGAAAGGAAGCGCCCCGGCTGGGCGGTGAGCCTGACAAGGCGCTTTGCGCGGCGGTCGCCGCTTTCGGCCAGCTTTTCCAGCTTGGTATCGTTGAAGGAAATGACGGCGATCTCGGCGCAGGCAAAGACGGCGTTCAGCGCTATGAGCACCACCTGCAGCAAAATGACAAAGCCTATGGAATCGTTCATGATGAAAAGAATTGCTCCTTATGTGTGATTTTTATCAAAAGTAAAACAGTCGGTCGGCAAACGGGCGATCTCCGCAAATGCGCCGCAGCGGCGCCTCATTTCGGCGAGTGCGGCGAAAACAAATACAAAAAGGCATACCCGGGCGGCCCTGCACCGAGGGCTGCGGGTATGCCTGTATGTATGGTATTTGTGATCATATAACAGGGACCGGGGGTATTGGTTCGGTCCGGGTCAGGGTCAGCCATGATGACAAAAATGCTCCTTGTAACAGGTGATTACAATTGACACAGCCGAATCGGCTGCACGGATATAGTATACCCGCACAGAAGGGTTTTGTCAAGTGCCGCAGGGCAGCAGCAGGAGCGGTTTCTCCTCCGTTTTTAACAAAAAGAGCCGCCGCAGCGCCGCGGCAGCTCTTTTGTACATCCATATTCATCCGTACGGTTTACTTGCCCGCGATGGTCAGGCCTTCCACCAGAACACTGGGGGAGGCATAGCCGGTGATGCCGCCGGCGGAGGGCATTTCGACATTGGAGGCAACGACTTTGATACCGCGCAGCAGACCGAGGAAATTGCCGGCTGCGGTGAAAGAGCGCACCGGTGCGCCCAGCCTGCCGTTTTCGATCATGAAGCCGGCGCTCTGCAGCGAGAAATCGCCGCTGACCGGGTTGGCTCCGGCGTGCAGACCGCCCAGACTGTCGATATACACACCCTTTTCGATGCCGGCAAGCAGCTCTTCCTCGCTGACGGTGCCGGGGGTCAGCACCAGCGTGAAGGGGCTGATGCCCACCTTGGAGGCAAAGCTCGCCTTGGCGGCGTTGCCGGTGGTGGCCTTGCCTGCGGCGGCGGCGGTGCTCAGGTTATACAGCAGCGTATGCAGCACACCGTTTTCGATGATATTCTTGCGCACGGTGGGGCTGCCCTCGGCGTCAAAGGGCATGGGCATGGGGCTTTCGGGATAGAAGGGATCGTCCGTCAGCGTAACGCAGGGCGCGGCGATGACCTCGCCCTCTTTTCCCTTCAGCGGAGAAAGGCCCTTGAGGGCGTTTTCAGCGTTGAATACACCGGCAAAGGTAGCCAGCAGCTGGGTCATGGCCTTAGGGGAGAACACCACCGGCCATGCGCCGGTGGGGGCCACATCCGCGCCCAGCTTCGCCTTGGCGGCGGCCACGGCAGCGGCGGCGTTGGCGGCCACATCCAGTTCGGCAAAGGGCTTGACCTGCCGCTTGTACTCGTTGGCCTTTTCGCTGCCGTCGGTGACAACGGCGGCGGACATACAGCCGGTGACGGTGCCCTCGCGGCAGACATCCAGCCCGCGGGAGTTGCAGATGGCGATGGTGCAGCGCTCGGCAAAGGCCATGCCGCTGGAGCCGTCGATGGCGCCGGCGGCATACAGGGCATCCTGACCGGCCAGCACGGTCTCGATGAGCGCGGCGGCGGCGGGCATGGGCTGGTCATCGGCGGCAAGCGCCGTGTAGCTCTGACCGCCCTCCACCAGAAATGCCGGCTCTTCGCATTCCAGCACGGCGGCGTTATCCGCGGCGCGGCGCACCAGCTCCGCGGCATTTTCCGCGGCAAGGGATTCGGTGGAGGCATAGCCCATACGGCCATTCACAAGGCAGCGCAGGCAGACACCGCCCTCGACGGCGCTGGTGAATTTGTTGATCTCATGCTGGAAAGCGCCCACACTGGTGCTTTCGGCAGCGGAGTAATACAGCTCGTAATCGGCCACGCCCGCAGCGGCAGCAGCGGCGGCAACGGCCTGTTTGAATGCATTGAAATCCATATGTCAGTTTCCTCCTTTAACGACCGCCCACGGTGATGGACGAAACGCGGATCAGCGGCTGGCCCACATTGGTGGGAACACTGCCGGACGAAGAGCCGCACATACCCTGACCGCATTCCAGCTCGGCGCCCACCATATCGATCTTCTGAATGACATCGGAGCCCTTGCCCACCAGCGAAGCGCCGCGCACCGGCTCACAGACCTTGCCGTTGCGGATGATATAGCCCTCGTTGACGGCAAAGTTGAATTCGCCGGTGACGGGGTTGACCGAGCCGCCGCCCATCTCGCGGGCATACAGGCCGTACTCGATGGAGGCGAAGATATCCTCGTTCTTATCCGTGCCGGGAGCGAGGAAGGTATTGGACATACGGGAGGTGGGGGTATAGGCGTAGCTCTGGCGGCGGCCGCTGCCGGTGGAGGGCATACCCATGCGCCGGCCGTTGAACTTATCCACCATATAGCTTTTCAGCACGCCGTTTTCAATGAGCACCTTGCGCTGCGCGGGGGTGCCCTCGTCGTCGATATTGAAGGAGCCCCACGCATTGGGGATGGTGGCATCGTCGATGGCGGTGACCTTTTCGTTGGCGATCTTCTGGCCCAGCTTACCGCAGAACTGGCTGTTGCCGTAGGCCACGCCGGAGGCTTCCAGCGAATGGCCGCAGGCCTCGTGGAAGATGACACCGCCGAAGCCGTTTTCGATGGCGACGGGCATCACGCCGGCGGGGCAGTAAGCGGCATTCACCATGGTGACAGCCTGTCTGGCGGCATGGATGCCGGTCTCGCGGGGGCTGACGGTCTCAAAAAGCTCCATGCCCATGCGTGCGCCGGGACGGCAGCCGCCGGTCTGGGTCTCGCCGTTTTTCTCGGCCACGGCGCTGATCATCATGCGGGTACGGATCTGGCGATCCTGCGCATACACGCCCTCGCTGTTGGCAATGAGGATGTTGTGATCCACATCCAGCAGCGTGCCGGTGACCTGCACCACGCTGGCATCGTATTCCTTTGCGGCGGCGCAGCCCTCTTTGACCAGCGCAATCTTTTCCGCGTTGCTCACATCGGCGGGCACAGTTTTGATGGGGTGGATATCGCCGAACAGGCGGCCGCGCAGCACGATGGAAATTTCTGCCGTGCCCTGACCCAGCGCCTCGGCCGCGGCGGCGGCACATTTGACAAGACCCTCCTCGGTGGTATCCACCGTGGTGGCCATAACGCTGCGCAGACCCTTGAAAACGCGCACGGCTGCGCCGGCGACGGTGGCATCGTTGATGGCATCCACCTTGCCGCCGATGACTTCGATGGAATGATTCAGCGTGTTTTCACCGAACAGCTCGGCATAATCCGCGCCGGTGGAAGCGGCCACGGCGAGCACACGCTCACAGATGTGTTTCGGGATCATGGAAGGATCCTCCTTTTCCTTTTGATAGTAAGAGTATAAATCGCACACCGCGGAAAGTCAAGAAAACAGAGATAAAATGTCCCGGATCGCATCACACGATCCGGGACGAATATCAGTTCTTTTTCTTTTTGAGCAGACTGAGAGGGGTAACCTGCTTTTTTGTACAGTACACAGCAAGGCCGAATGCCGCAAGCGCTGCAAGCGAGAACACCTCGCAGGCGCGGAAAGTGAGCGGCGAAGTATACCGCACCGTCACGCTGCCTTCGGCTGCCGGCACGGCAAAGGCAACTCTGCCGCCATCCGTATACTTGGTGGGATACACCCGCTGGCCGTCCACCATGATCTCGTAGTTCGGGATGTAGGTCACCGGCAGAATGATCCTGTTTTCCTCTCCCTGCGAAAGATCCATCGCGTAACGGAAGCTCATCTTTGTGCCGTAGCGGGTATAGCCGGAAATCGTCATCGACGGGTTATCGCTTTCCAGAACCGGCGGATCGGCGATCATGGCATCCAGATCGCTGCCCTCCACAAGGTATTCGGCCTGACCCACCGCCAGCTGACCGTCGAGCCAGCTTCTGTAATAGCTTTTGCTGACGATTTTTTCATTATTGTAGCCCACAATATTCTGGATCATCATCAGCGCCGAAAAAACCGCCAGAATGATCACCAATCCGTTCGCTGCATGACGATGGCTCTTTTTGACCGGCGCTTTTTGCAATACCGATCCGTACAGTACCGCCGAACACAGTTGGACCATGGCAGTGTACCGATACGGGAACTGCACCGAAGAAAGCACAGTGCCCAGCAGCGGGATCTTTTCCACAAAGCTCCACGGAAACAGAGCCGTGGATGCCACCAGGAAAAAGATCATGTTAAAATACAGATTATCCTGTACACCATTATCGGATTCTTTTTCCCTGTTCGCAAAAATCAGCCTTGCCGCCGGATACAGCAGCAGCACCAGCACCGAAAGAATACCAACCGGATGCGGTCCGATCAGATTCAGCTTTGTCAGCGAGAACAGATTGCTGATATCCGCCGATGCAGCAGAGGATGTGACAGCGCCGCGAGTAAATACGATAAGCCCCAGCTGCAGCATCATCAACACCATTGGGCCAAGCAGCCACAGATTGATCAGCACCGTAAATGCAGCAGCATAAATAAGCGGCAGAATTCGTTTTTCTTTACTGAAAAGCTGTTTTATACCGAGCAGACAAAACAACCCTGCAAAAATCACCGTCATTTCGGTGGTAAGGATATGTGCCTGCAGCACGCCGGTGGCTCCCACAACAAGATAGCCCCAGTCCTTTTTATCACCATACAGGACAGCATACAGACCGTAGGCAACGAGCGGCAGGAACGCCATAGCCGTAACTTCGCCGATCGCGCTGCGGAAATAGGCGCAAATCAGCCGGTACGGCAGCAGAGTATACACAACAGCCAGCGTGATTCCTGTAAACCGGTTTTGGGAAAGCCTTTTGAATGCAGTATAGCTGCACACATAGGTAAGTGCGTTCACAAGAACGATATACACCTTGTATCCGGTGTACACACTGACACCCAGAACACGAAGAACCGCCGGGATATACAAAAGCAGTTCCGGATAGAACAGAGAATTGGGATAGCCGTAATCGTTGAGGGTGCCGCCGTGGATGCGCACGGGGAACTGTCCGCTTTGCAGGCCGCGGGCCATACCCTCGATGCGCGCCATGTGAAACGGCGTATCATGTCCTGCGATTATGCCGCTATCCAGAACAGGCAGACTGGACAGAAACACCGTTCCCGCCGCTACCAGCAAAAAGAGCAGCGCGGTTTCCCTGCTTTCCACCCTGCCGCCAAGAATTTCTGTGCCCTGTGAACGGAATTTTCCATTCAGCACGAAAAACAGCGCAACTGTCAGAAGCAGCGTGATCCCGATCAAAAACCAGGTATCCTCATAAACATATTCTCCGCTGCGGAGGTTCACTCTGCCCAGCTGGAAGGCCGGATCGGTGGTTTCCACCGTGACAAACACACTGTCCACCGCCTGATCCAGCACAAAAGAGGTTTTATAGGCGGAATCATGCATATCGATCGCATGATTCACAAACACCTTACCGCCGGAATTATCCTGTGAGATATAGTCGGCTGCAAAGATTTTGAATACCGAGCTTTCATCGGCAGCGCTGTACTGCAATTCAACGAAGTATTCCGTGGATTCGCCGCTCACCTCAAGGCGCAGCGGACCAAGTGTCAGGCACCGGACGGTATCCTCCCCCTCCGGCACAAAATACTGCCATGCAGAATTATCTCCGGAATATTCCTCAATGTGCACCTGTCGAAAATCCGTCTGCACATACTGTACAGAGTGGATATCCGCTTTTCTGTTCAAAAACAGAATGCCGCACATCGCCAGAGCAGCCAGGAGCAGCCATATCCCATACAGCTTTTTCTTCTTCATAAACAACTCCAATGCTTATTTGTAATTATCCAGAATGTCCGAGGTGAATTCCTTGGTTTTCAGCACGCCGTTTTCCAGCCATGCGGCCATGACCGGCCGCTGCAGCACATTATCAAACAGCACCAGCTTGACAGGCGATGCATCCCCGCCGGGGACAGCGGTGCCGTTGAGCAGGATTTCGGCGGTATCGGCGGCAAATTCCGCGGTGCCGTCCGCACCGAACATGGCAAAGCTGATTTTGCCCTGTGCAGCTTCGGCATCTGTGCCGCACACCAGCAGGCTGTCATCCGCAGCGACCGTGATGCCGTTTTGGGCAAGGCCGGCATTGAGGATATCCAGAACGGAGTCCTCCGCCGCCGCGGTGTTGATCAGCAGCGTGATGCAGTCATCCTGCGCCGCCGCCTGCAGCCAGTCTTTCAGCTGCGTGTGCACCATCACGGCATTCAGCGCGGGCACACGCTCGAACCGGCTGTAATCCTGCTGCAGCATCGCATACTGCACATGCTCCTCTTTTGTGGCAGCAGATGCGCCCACGCTTTCCAGATAATCGCACAGATCGGCGGTGATCTTCACCGCACCGTACCAGTTGCAGTGGCCCGCATCGGCCAGATCCCGGCTGTAATCAAAGCCGATCCTTTCGCAATCGTCACCGTACAGATAGTTGAAGAAGGGAATGCCCTTTTCCGCACTGTAGCGCTCCACCCAGTTCAGCACGCCGGTCTCCTCAGTGGCATAGGCATACGGTGTCAGGGTGAAGATCAGCTTGATCCCCTTTTTCTCGCACAGGGAAACGATCTTATCCAGATATTCCACGCAGTATTCGTATGGCACCAGCTCCTCTGCGGCAATTTCCGCGGTGGGAGTCTCCACACCGGCAGCCTGGGTCAGATAGCCGTAGCCCTTCAGGTAATCGTGCTGTTTGCGCGGATCGTAGGAAAGATACGACCAGTCAAAGGTTTTCCAGCGGGTGTGATAGCGGGAGATATACAGAAACTCCTGCGCCTTGCGCAGATCCAGCCCGCAGAATTCGCTGGTTTTGATCAGCTGCCAGCGGTTCCAGCCCGGCAGCAGGTTAAAGCTGTTGCTGTAGCTGGTTCTGTCGATCTCCTCGGGCATGATATAGGAGTGCCCATAGACCATGCCGTACATCTCCAGCACGATGTATTCCGGCGACTGAGTCTTCAGCGCCTCGACAATATAATGGTAGGAGACCCACATGGGCTGACTCCACGAAAAAGCATTCACGGCGGAAAGATTGTTTTTCTCCCACAGCATACTGGGGATATACCCGCTGTTGACATGGCTGGAGCCCACGATCAGCACATCCACCGAATCCTCCGGCTCGGAGTAAACCGCCGAGAAGGTGGTCTCGCGGTCGGCAATGGCATAGGAGACGACCGCGATCAACGCAAAGGCGACCAGCGCAAAGGCGATGAATTCCAGAATTTTTTTCATTCGCACACCCCTTTAGAACTGGAAATAGATAAACGGCGTTGCATCGTACTGCGGCCCGTAAACACCGAAGATCAGAATGCTGAAGATCAGCGCCAGACACACCGCCCACCGCAGCGGCAGCTTCAGCGCCAGTACACGGTCGGCAAGATCCGTTTTTGCCTGCAGCAGGTCCACCACCCACAGCACTGCCAGCGACACGGCAGCCACCAGCAGATCCTTCCAGTCAAGGCCGTAGCTGAACAGCGTTTCGCTGAAAAGCACGGAAAAATTGCTGTCGGACACAATGGAGCGGATCACCTGCGCTGCCTGCGGCAGGGAATCGGCGCGGAAGAAGATGTAGGTGATATCCACAAGGATAAAGGTGGTGATCATTCTGCCCGCATCCAGCAGCTTTTCGTGTTTGGAAAGTCCGATTTTTTTATAGAATTTTTTCCGGCTTTTTCTGGTCAGAGCACCCACCACGCGGTAGACGGCATGGATCACGCCCCAGATCACATAGGTCCATCGGGCGCCGTGCCAGAAGCCGCTGATGACAAACACCAGCACAAAGCCCCAGTAAACCGCCCTCTGGGCATTTTTCGAGCTCCACACAAACGGGGTATAGATATAATCCTCGAACCATTTGGAAAGAGAGATATGCCAGCGATCCCAGAAATCCGCCATGGATTTTGCGCTGTAGGGAAAGCGGAAGTTGCGCATCAGGGTAAAGCCCAGCGCCTTTGCCACGCCCAGCGCGATCACGGAATAGGAGGCAAAATCGCAGTAGATCTGCAGCGCAAAAAGCACCGTGGCCAGCAGCAGCACCGAGCCATCCGCCTGTGTGTAATTGTTATAGACATGATCCACAAAGATGGAGAGCCTGTCCGCAATGACCACCTTCATAAACATACCCCAGCCGGCGATCAGCAGACCTTTTTTCAGGTTGTCGAGGTTGAAATATGTGGGCTTCTGCAGCTGGGGCAGCAGATTGGTGGCACGCTCGATGGGGCCCGCCACCAGCTGCGGAAAGAACATGACAAACAGCGCATAGCGGAAGGGATTTTTCTCCACCTGAATGGTGCTGCGGTACACATCGATGGAATACCCCAGCGCCTGAAAAATGTAAAAGCTGATGCCCACCGGCAGCGCCACCTGCAGGAAGGGCAGCGTTATGCCGGTGACGGCGGTGATATTTTCGATAAAGAAATTGTAGTATTTGAACACGAAAAGAACGGCAAGATTCAGTACCAGCACCGTATAAAGCGTGATCTTACTGATCTTTTTTTCTTTCTCCTGCGCCATACCGCTGCGGCGGCAGCGATCCATCACCATGGAACCCAGCCATGTGACACCGACGGAGAAACCGATGAGCACAATGTATTTTGCATTCCAGCACATATAGAAATATGCGCTGCAGCCCAACAGCCAGATCCATCTGATTTTTGCCGGCAGCACAAAATACAGCAGCAGTGTTATCGGCAGGAAGATCAAAAACTCAAAGGAATTGAACAGCATAAAAACCTCTGTGGCAGTGAAAATCCACCGCAATTTTCATAGTCTGCGCATTATGCGAAAACGCAGGGCACATTTTTCCGGCGGCTTTCGCCGTCTGTCTGATAAAAGGGAAAAGAGATACCTCTTTTTCGCATTTTGACGGAAGAATATTTTATCTATTATAGCACTTTACGGATACAATGTCACGAAAATCCAAAGGAAAGCGCAACGACCCGCCGCCTTACTCCGCAGCGGCGGTCACTTCCACATCCACCATCTGCAGGCCCTCCACATGGCGGATCGTGCCGAAGGTCTTTGCCTGCACCTTCACATTTTCAAAGCGGAAGTTTCTGAAGGGCTTTTCGGGAATGCCCTCGATATCAAAGGCAAGCGACGGGCCGTCGTAATCGGGGGTGAGCACGGAGGTGACATTGCGGATGGTGATATCCCGCGCTTCGGGCAGACCCTGTTCGGGATCCACCGGCTGGGAGAGAATACGCCAGCGCTCGGGGATCTCGCCTTCCCATCCTTCGGGGATATCGCTGTAGCTGTAAGCGGGGTACCAGTCGAACTCAAAGCGGAAGGGCCAGCCCACATTGGTCATGGTCAGATTTTCCACCAGAATGTTTTCGATAACGCCGCCGCGCTTGCGGGCGCTTTTCAGCCGGAAGCCGATCATATTACCGTTGAAGGTGATATTGCGCATGGTGATGTTGCGGATGCAGCCAGAGGTCTCGCTGCCAAGGGTCAGGCCGTGGCCGCTGGGGAAGGTGCAGTTCTGCACCAGCACATCCTCGCAGGGGCGGGCGACCCGCAGGCCGTCGGCATCGCGTCCGGCCTTGATGCAGACATTGTCATCATTGCAGGCCACCATGCAGTCCTCCACCAGTACATGACGGCTGGAATCGATATCGATACCGTCGGTGCTGGGACCGTAGTTTTCGTAGATCTGCAGCCGGCGGATGACCACATTCTCGCAGTAGCAGACGTGCACGTTCCAGAAGCCGGAGCGGGTGGAGTGGAAATCCTCCAGCACCACATTTTTGCAGTTCATGACGATCAGGTTGCGCACCCGCAGGCAGTCGTAATCCAGAAAAGCCATCAGGCCCTTCTCCTTATAGCCCTTGCGCATACCGCCCTCGTAATCGTCGCCCCAGTATTTGTGCCACCAATGCTCGCCCTGACCGTTGATCACGCCCTCGCCGCAGATGCGCAGGTTATCGCAATCGGTTGCATTGAGCAGACCGGCAGGCCAGTCCATCTCCACACCGGCCACGCGGGTGCGGATGATGGGATACTGGCTTTCATCGGTGGTGCCGCGCAGCTCGGCGCCCTTTTCAAAGCGCAGGGTCATATCGCCGTGCAGCCAGACCGCGCCGGAAAGCCACACGCCCGCGGGGATGACCAGCTCGCCTTTAGCCGCGCCGGCGGCATCGGAGGCCGCCTGAATGGCGGCGGTGCAAAGGACCTCGCCGCCGGGTACTGCGCCGAAATCCGCAATGGAAAAGCTGTTGCTCATGGGAAAATTCTCCTTTTTTCAGCATGACGGGAACGGCGCACGCCGCCTGCCGCCGTTTATTTGAAGTTCTCGTCCTCGATGGCCTTCAGATCGCCCAGCAGACCGGCGACATAGGCGGCCTTTTCGGCGGGGAAGCCCTGCACGAAGCTTGCGGCAAGGTAGGCATCCGCCATGGCGCAGGCGTTGCCGGGAGCCACCACATTGCCGCCCATGGCCAGCACGTTGGCATCGTTGATGACGGGGATGCCCTGTGCGGTAAAGACGCTTTCGCAGGTGACGGCGTAAACGCCCTTGAATTTATTGGCGGCGACACACACGCCTGCACCGCTGCCGCAGATGGCGATGGCTTTTTCGGCCACACCCTGCTGCAATGCGCGTGCGATGGCAGCGCCCGCCTGCGGATAGGTAGCGGGATTACCCTCCGTCATGCCCACATCGATGACCTCGTGACCGGAATTCAGCAGATGAGCCTTGACGGCCTCCTTCAGCGCATAGCCCGCGCCCTCGCTTGCGATCAGAACCTTCATGGTGCTCTCCCTTTCTGCCGGCGCGCCGGCGGCAACAATATTTCAGTTTAATCATACCACGGAATCCGATAAAATGGAATACATAAAAACGCCCGCCGGAAAAATTCCGGCGGGACGCGGGGTCAGATACAGGGACCGGGAGACTCATTCCTCCGGCAGCGGAGCGAACAGCGCACAGCCCTGCCGGCGGAACTGAGCGATTTTTTCCTGCAGCAGCCCGGTGCTGCAGCCGAAAAAGGAGGCAAGACAGTCCATACACTGAAACTGCTGTGCTCCCCGGTTGATGAGCTTGCGGGTGAGGGCGATCTCATCCGGCACCAACGGCGCACCGCACACGCAGCAGCGGACGCTTTCCGACGCGGGCATCAGCGCTCCACCACTCTGGCACGGAAGACGCGGCAGCCATGGGCAGGTACATCGCACTGGAAGATCTCGTTGTCCATCACGGTATCCTCCCCGCTCCACACGTCATGCAGCACAAGCGTTCTGCCGGTGCCCACGGCCAGACCGAGATTTTCCGCGGCAAAATGCTGGCAGCACGCACCGTCGGCAAGATTGAACAGGCCGATGGCGATATCGCCGTTTTCCATCAGGCGGCCAAAGACAAAGCTCTGCGCCGGATCGTTCCAGCCGGCGTTGCCGTCGTAAATGCGGAACGCCATACGGCCGGCACCATCCTGATTGATGGCGATCACCTCGGGGTTGAGCAGGATGGCGCGGGCGCCCTCGCTCATATTGCGGATATCGCAGCCGATCATCAGCGGGCTGGACAGGAACGCCCACAGCGAAAAATGGGTGCGGTACTCCTCATCCGTGCAGCCGGTGAGCGCCGCATGACCCTTGCCGTACATACCCACCACCAGCATATCCATATCGTTGAAGCAGTTGATACGACCATAGATCTGGTCCGGCAGCTGCGCCTGTGCAATGGAGCGGATGGAAGCCCAGCTGTCGTGGATATCACCGGTGGAACGCCACAGATGGCAGCCGGTACCGGCCATCCACTGCTTGGTATCCTCCACGCCCCAGCTGCAGCCACTGAAAACGATATCCCGGCCGCAGTTGGCCAGCGCAACACCCATACGGCGGTACAGATCCTCGCCCCGGCGGGTGGAGGGATGGAAGCAGTAATCGTATTTCAGGTAATCCACGCCCCATGCGGCAAAGGTGGCGGCATCCACAAACTCATGGTCAAAGCTGCCGGGATAACGGGCGCAGGTCAGCGGGCCGGCGCAGGAGTACATACCGAATTTCAGCCCCTTGCTGTGGACATAATCCGCCACATATTTCATGCCGTGGGGGAATTTTTCAGGGTCGGCCTCCAGCCTGCCGTCGGCGCCGCGCACCCGTTTGCTCCAGCAGTCATCGATCACCAGATATTCATAGCCGGCGGCCAGCAGACCGTTTTCCACCATGGCATCGGCGCTGCGCATCACCACTTCCTCACTGATATCCGGGCCGAAGGTATTCCAGCTGTTCCAGCCCATAGGGGGTCTTGTCACGATCATGTTCGGTTCTCCTTTTTGTTTTATTGCTGCGAGAGAGGTATTTTCCCCTCTTTTTTCCGTTTTTGTGCGTCACACCGGCATCTCGTAGGCCACGCGGGGGCTGCCGGCTTCAAGACCGTCCGCCAGATACAAAAGACCGCAGTGGGTAAAGCCGGCTTTTTCCAGCATGGTGCGCATGGGGCGGTTATCGGGATGGGTATCCACCCGCAGTGCAGACAGCCCCAGCTGTGCGCACAGGCTGCGGCAGTGGGCGGCGGCGGCGCGGCCAACGCCTTTGCCGCGGGCTTCGGGCGCAACGGCGATGCGGTGCAGTGCACCGTAGGGCCCGGGGATGCGCCAGCCGCCCTCGGCAAGCGAAGCATAGCTGGGATCGGGCAGGGTATCAAAGACGAACGCCGCCAGCGGGGCACCGTCCTCCTCGATGAGCCACAGCCGCTGCAGGGCAATATCCTGCTGCGCTTCGGGCAGGGCGGGATAACCCTGCTGCCACTGGGGCAGACCCTGCGCCTTCATAAAAATTTTGGCGTTTTCCCACAGGGAAAGCACCGCGGGGATATCCTGTTCGGCGGCTTTGCGGATGATCATAGGGAAAGCTCCTTTACCAAGAAATCATTTACATTCCGTGCACATTTTTTCAAAAAGCGCGGCACGGAACAACAGTTTGTACACGGCGAAAAAACCTTTTGTAAAACCGCGGAATGTTGAAAACTTTGTTATTTTTGTTGAAAACCGGTGGACAAGCGGTGGAAACCGCCCGTTTCAGCCACACAAAAACACGCAGAATGGGGGCTTTTCTCCGGTTGAAAGGTTTTCCACACCGTTTTCAACATCCGTTGAAAAAATATACGGGAAGTCAAAGCGCCTTGCGAAAATTACCACACTTGGGTGTGGGGATGGGAATGAAGCACCCCTGCGGAATGGGAAGCGGGACAGCGGCTTCACTCCTCAAGGCAGCCGTAGCGGGAAAGGATGCAGCAGCCCATCTCGTACAGAAAGCGCTCGGCGGCCTGCTTCAGCTCCAGCGGGGCGGCCAGCAGACGGGTATCTGCCGGATACTGCCGTTTTTTGTCTGCGGGCGTGAAGACAGCGCCCACCTCGAAGGTGAAATACCCGCTGTAGCCGATCTTCTGCAGGCCGTGCATCACGGCATCCAGATTCAGCGTACCGAAGAAGGGCATCAGGTGGGTATCCTCCTCTTTGCCGCCGCCGTTATCCTGAATGTGCAGCGCACGGACATGGCTGCCCAGCAGCTGCAGCTCTTCATCCTGGGGCATATCCTGCATATTGGCATGGCCGGCATCCCACACCGCATGGAAAAGCGGATGATCCACGCATTCGATCAGACCCAGCAGATCCGCGGCGTTGTCGATCCAGTACAGACCGTCCACACAGCGCTTGTTGAAGTTTTCCGCCAGAATGTTGACACCGTATTTCTCCGCCCGCGCAAGGATGGGAGCGAAAAAGCGCTTGTTTTCGGCAAAGGTCTCCTCCACGCTCAGGCCCGGCCGGTAGCCGGAGTGCACCACCAGATTGGGGATGCCCCACGCGCCGCAGGCATCCACACAGCGGAGGGTATCCTCGATGAACTGCTCATTATCCGGCGCGATGGGTGCGCCCATGGGGGAATGCGCCTGCACCAGCCGGATGCCAGTGGCATCCGCCGCGCGGCGGATCTCCTCAAAATAGGCTTTGTGATCCGCACTGTACACGCCGCTGTGATCGCGGTAGTCGCTGCCGAAATTGTAATCGGCGCAGGTAAAGCCCGCCTCGCGGATCCAGCGCAGCGCTTCGGTCTGCGAGGAGGTATAGGCGGCAAAATCCCCGGTGGATGTGGCAAGCTTCATAAGATACCTCCTTTTTTTTTACGGCGCGGGCAAAAACGGCGGACTGCACACGGGCCGGAAAAGCCGCACCGCTTTTGCCGCAGGTCTGTAAGCCCATTATACCACGCTGCGGCAGAGATTGCACCCGCCCGCAGCGGATTTTTCGAGAAAATCTTTCCTGTGCAGGATCCGCATAAAAAACGCCGGCCGCCCCTTTTTTCAGGGACAGCCGACACAGTTTGTTCCTTTTGCAAAAGCCGCCGCGCTTACAGCACCAGCGACGCCAGATACCCTCCGGCCACGGCGCACAGGTACAGCACGCCCATCAGCTTCAGGTTGCCTTTTTTGCTCGGATTGGTGCGCCACAGCACAATCAAGCCCACGCCCGCGCCGCTGCAAAGCCCCGCGAACAGCGCCCCGAAGGAGAGCATGCCGCCGGTATACATCTGCATCAGCAGCACGCTTGCCGCGCAGTTGGGCACAAAGCCCACCAGCGCCGCCAGCGGCACCTGCAGCGGGCCCATGCCGGCCAGTACGGAGGCGATCCACTCCTCGCCGGCAAGCTCCATCAGCGCGCCGAAGGCAAAGGTGAGCACAAACACCAGCGCAAACACCTGCAGCGTGTGGCGCAGTGCCGCTAAAAAGATATTGCCCTCGGTCTCGTGATCCGCGCCGCAGTACACATCCTCCTGCCGGCCGGAGTAACCGCCCCACCCGCCGCGGCGGATGGCAACGGCGCGATCCAGCACAAAGCCGCAGACCAGCGCCATCGCCAGCTTGCAGCCGATGAGCACCAGCAGGGTGCGCCAGTCGCCGCCGGCAGCCAGCAGCGGCAGCGCCTCATCCGAGGTGGCGATGAATACCGCCAGCAGCGTGCCCGGGGTGATCACACGGCCTGCGTACAAATTGGCTGCCATGGCGGAAAAACCGCACTGCGGCACCAGCCCCAGCATGCCGCCCACGGCAAAGCCCCAGCGGCCGTTGCCGGCCAGCAGCTTCTGCAGACGGGCGGTCTGGGATTGCTCCACATATTCGATGAGAAGATACGCCAGAAACAGAAACGGCAGCATTTTCAGACAATCCAGCGCCGCGTGTTCCAGCAGATGAAGAAAGGTATGCATATCGGGGGGTAAGCTCCTTATTTTATATATGTACAGGAATGATACGGTTTGGTGCAGCTTGCATTATACCAGACTTTCTGCCCCAAATGCAACACCCCATACCCCTATAAGGTATCCGCCGCGCCTTGACAATCCCCCGCGCAGCTTTTATACTTGAATAGAAAAGACATATCCTTTGCGGCACAGCCCGCAAACCGATTTTTGCAAAGAGAAAGGCAGAATGCTATGGGTAAGAATTTCATCGTGGGACAGTCCGGCGGCCCCACCGCCGTCATCAATGCGAGCCTTGCCGGCGTTGCAGCCGCGGCGCTTGCGCACATCCGCAGCACCGGCAGCGGTACTGTTTACGGGATGCAGCACGGCATTCAGGGCTTTGCCCGGGGCGAGGTGGTGGATCTGGGCGCACAGCTGGATACCGAAGCCGCCATCGCACTGCTGAAAACCACCCCCGCCGCCGCGCTGGGCAGCTGCCGCCGCCGTCTGCCCGCCGCCGCCGATGAGCCGCAGGTGTACGAGGATATCTTCCGCCGGCTGCAGCAGCTGGATATCGGCTGTTTCCTTTACATCGGCGGCAACGACTCGATGGATACCATCCAGAAGCTGCACGACTGGGGCGCGGCGCACGGCAGCGATATCCGCTTTGTTGGCGTGCCCAAGACCATCGACAACGATCTGGCCATGACCGACCACACCCCCGGCTACGGCAGCGCGGCGCGGTACATCGCCACTGTGATGAAGGAGCTGCTGTGCGATTCGCTGGTGTACGACGAAAAGCGTGTGACGGTGGTGGAGATCATGGGCCGCAACGCCGGCTGGCTGGCCGGTGCGGCGGCGCTGGCTGCCGATGAGGAATGCGCCGGCCCCGACCTGCTTTATCTGCCCGAGACCCCCTTTGATGTGGAGGATTTTGTGCGCCGTGTGGATGCGCTGCAGCAAAAGCGCAAAAGCGTGGTGGTGGCCATTTCGGAGGGCATCCGGCTGGATGACGGCCGCTATGTGTGCGAGCTGAGCAATACCAGCGCCAGCGTGGATGTGTTCGGCCACCGGCAGCTTTCCGGCGCGGCCAGCACGCTGAGCGCCATTCTGAACAGCCGTCTTGGCGCAAAATGCCGTGCGGTGGAGCTTTCCACCATGCAGCGGTGTGCGGCGCATCTGGCCGCGGGTGCAGATGTGGAGGAGGCCTTTGCCGCAGGCGCGGCAGGCGTGAAGGCGGCGCTGGCCGGCGAAAGCGGCTGCATGGTGACGCTGGTGCGCAGCAGCACCGATCCCTATGTGTGCGAATGCGCGACAGCGGATATCCACGCCATTGCCAATGCGGAAAAGACCGTGCCGCTTGCATGGATCGACACCGAAAACGCCACCGTGACAAAGGAATTTCTGGATTACGCCCGCCCGCTGATCCTGGGCGAAAACGCCGTGGTATGGGCAAACGGCATCCCGAAGCATTTTGTGGTGAAGTAAGCACACGGCACGCCTGTGCGGCAGCCGGCTGCATCCGATGAAAGGGGTTTTATCATGGCAAGCATGTTCATCCGTTTTCCCGAGGGGAAGCTCAAAGCCTTCACCGTCAGCTACGACGACGGCATCGAAAGCGATATTCCGCTGGCGCAGATGCTGCGCGCCCGCGGCATGAAGGGTACCTTCAACATCAGCAGCAGACTGTACGCGCCGGAGGATCATGTCTACCCCGCCGGCACCACCCACCGCAAGCTGAAGCTGAGTGCACGCACCGCCGCCTATGAGGGGATGGAGGTGGCCATCCACGGCGCCACCCATCCGTTTCTGGAACAGCTGCCCGGCGCACTGTGCGTACAGGAGATCCTGGAGGACCGCATCGGTCTGGAAAAGGAATTCGGCTGCATCGTGCGGGGCATGGCGTACCCCTTCGGCAGCTGGTCGGACGATGTGCTGGAAACCCTGCGCCTGTGCGGGGTAAGCTATGCCCGCACCACCCGCGCCACCCACAGCTTCCGGCTGCCGGCAAACTGGCTGCTGCTGGATCCCACCTGCCACCACGATGACCCCGCGCTGTTTGAGCTGGCGGAAAAATTTGTAAACGGCAGTCCGCTTGCCACCAGCAGCCATGCGCCGTGGATGTTCTATGTGTGGGGCCACACCTATGAATTTGAGCAGAAGAACAACTGGGACCGCATGGAAAAGCTGCTGGATCTGGTGGCGGGCAAGGAGGATGTATGGTACGCCGCCAACGGCGAGATCCGCGATTACGCCGAAGCTTACCGTTCGCTGGTCTTTGCCGCCGACGGCCACATGGTACACAACCCCTCGGCCGTCAAGGTGTGGTTCGAGTATAATGGCGCAGTCTACAGCGTGGAGCCGGGCAGCACCTGTACGCTTTGGTGATTTTGTATCATTTTATCCATACAGTATAGAAAGTAATAGATTTTCCGCAAAAAAATTACAAACTCGCACCAAAAACCCTTGACCTTCCAGTGGATGGAGGGTGTACTCTGAATATGCAAAAGGCAAAAGCTGCTGCGGAGCACCTGCCCGCGGCAGCTTCTTACAACAGGAAGGACGACAGCAATGCGCATCAACGAGGTGGAACGCCGTGTGGGCGTCACCAAAAAGAACATCCGCTTTTACGAGGACGAGGGCCTGCTCAAGCCGGGGCGCAGCGCCGAAAACGGCTACCGGGATTACACCGAGGCCGATGTGGAAGCACTGGCCAGGATCAAGCTGCTGCGGCAGCTTTCGGTACCGCTGGAGGACATTCGCCGGCTGCAGACCGGCGAGCTGACGCTGACCGCATGTATGCACACCCAGCAGGCAGAGCTTGAGCGCCGTGCCCGGGATCTGGAGCAGATCAGCGGCGTGTGCGCCGACATTGCACAAAGCGGCACGGAACTGGAAAGCATGGATGTTTCCGCGTGGGAAGCGCGCATCGCCGAACTGGAAAGGACGGGTACACGCTTTATGAATGTGAAAAACGACCGCACAAAAAAACTGCTGGGGCCGACGGCCATCACGGTGGGGCTGTGCATTGTGCTGCTGGCCGCCGAGGTGCTGCTGGTGCAGGCCATCCGCGCCGAAGCACCGCCGCTGCTGATCAGCATCCTGCTGCTGGGCGCACCGCCGGCGGTGGCGGGCGGGCTGATCGCCGCACTGTGGCTGCGTGTAAAGGAAGTGGAAGGAGGAGAAGAGGATGAAGCTGCTCAGTATTGATCACATCCCCGGTGCCGAAATCGAGGCGCTGGGCATGGTAAAGGGCACGGTGGTCTATTCCAAAAATTTCGGCCGCGATTTTATGGCCGGCATGAAAACGCTGGTGGGCGGCGAGATCGTGGGCTACACCGAAATGCTCAACGAGGCCCGGCAGATCGCCGTCAAGCGGATGGTGGACGAGGCCGAGACGCTTGGCGCGGATGCCATCGTGGGCATCCGTTACGGCTCTGCCGAGATCATGTCCGGCGCGGCGGAATGCATCGCCTACGGCACCGCAGTGAAGGTGCTGTAAAGGAAGGTCTGCCGAACAGAAAATATATGCAGCGAAAAAGCCGCCGCGGGCGCAAATGCGTTCCGGGGCGGCTTTTTATGCTTTTTTCTGTTTTACTCTGCGGGGACTCACTCGCCCTGCGCGGCATCAATGACTGTAGCCAGATCGGCGGGGGTGGCGGAGATCAGGCCCTCCACCTGTGCGCCGGAGATCTGATACACGCCCTTCTGACCGGGTGCGGCGGCATAGCGGCGGTTCATATTGCCCTCCACCGCGCCCACATACAGGGTCAGGGTATCGGTGACGGCAACGCCCTGCTCATCGCTCAGGGTGTAATCGATGCTGATGACGGTGCGGGCGGCTTCGTCCAGCTGCCATTCCGCCAGCTGCGCTTCGGTGGGCTTCCACGCGGCGGCGGCAGCATAGGTCAGCCGGTGCAGACGGTCCAGAATGGTGGTGGCGGTGGCGGGATCCACCTTTTCGGATGCTTCACCCTGCACCGCCTGCCACAGCGGCTGACCGGTTTCGGCATCGGTGTCGTAGGGGGTGATGGCCAGCGGCTGCGCACCGGGAGCCTGCACCCGGATGCCGGTGATCAGCGCATTTGCCATATCCGGCATCGGCTCGTAGACCATCATTTCCATCATATCCGCATCGAACATGGTGACGAAATGCTCCGTCACGGTATAAAGCCCTGTGCCGTCATCCACCTGCAGGTAATAGTTGCCGGTGACTCCGTTCTTTGCGCCCACGGTCAGAGTACGGGTACTGCTGCCGTCGGAGAGGGTGATCACCTGCACCGGCTCGGCAAAGCCGTAATCGCCGGAGCTCTGCGCAGTGAAGTGCTCCTCGGGCGAAAGCATGGTCAGCACCTCGCACATGGTCTGTACCGGCTCGGCATCCACCGGGAAATCCGGCTGCTGCACCCACTGCCAGCCGTCGCCGCTGCGCTGCAGGGTGACGGTCTCGCCTGTTTTGGCAAAAAAGCTCATGCTGTCGATGCTGCCGGAGGCCGGCAGCACATCCAGCGCGATGCCGGAGGTCTCCTGCGCGTTTTCCTGCGCCTTCTGCGCAGCATTCAGCACCAGCACGGCGGCAGCCAGCACCGCCACAGCGGCGATGCCGGCACAAAGCGCCAGCAGCTTTTTGCGGGTACGGGCGCGGCGGCGCTCCTCTGCGGTGCCGGGGGCGGCTCCGGTGTATTTTTCACTCATCGCAGCGCCCTCCTGCGGACAAACACCAGCACGCCCACGCCCACACAGGCCAGCGGCAGCAGCGCGGTGTAGACGGTCTTCCACAGACCGGCGGCGGCAGTGCTGACCATCAGCGATTCGGTGGCGTAATTTTTGCCGGCGATGGAGATGGCGCTCTCGTGCTCGCACAAAGCGCCCATGGTATTGACAAACAGGGTGTAGTTGTTGCCGGAGGTCCAGCTGTTCAATTCACTGTTGAGCAGCATACCGCTGGAATACCACACCAGTTCGCCCTCGGTAACGGTGTTGACGGCGCGCATAGCCAGATCAAAGCTGCCGCTCTCATCCTCCGCACTCTTTTCGATGCTGGTATCGCTCTGCAGCTCCGCCTTGCGGTAGGCGGTGTCGGAGCTCATCAGCAGCGGGGTGTAGACCACATCCTCCGAAGCGGCATCCGTTTTGACGATGCTCTGACCCATGTAGTAAAGCACATACTGGCCGTTGGAATTCAGGGGAATGGTGATCTCGCTGGAGCTGGACAGATCGGGCAGCATATACATGGGGTACTGATAGTAGAAATTGCTGTTGCCCTCCAGCACCAGACCGGGCTGCACGGCAAGGCCCCAGCTGTCGGTCAGGGCGGTGAGGTTGGGCATATCGGGCTGGCCGAAGTTGGTCAGCAGCACCAGCTTGCCGCCGGCGGCAAGGTAATCCTGCAGCAGCTGCAGCTCGTTATCATACAGATCGGCGGCGGGAGAATCGATGATCACCGCGGCGGCATCCTCCGGAACAGCGCCGGCGGAAAGCAGCGCCAGCTGCTCCACCGTGATATTCTTATCGCCCACGGCGGAGGCAAGCGCCGCAGAGAAGCCCGGCTCACCGTGACCGGTCAGGTAATACGCCACGGGCAGATCCTCGCTGGTGACATAATCCAGCGCGGCGGTCAGGGCGTTTTCACCCTTATAGCTGCTGGTGGTGGTGTAATCGCTGTAATCCTCGGTGAATTCATACTCGGTGACATAAATGGAATCGTAGCCCACCACCTTGGTACGCAGCGCGCTTTCGACGATCAGGCTGTTCTGGGTCAGGCCGTCGCTGGCGTATTTGCTCATAAAGCCGGGATTGACGGTGGGATCGATGTGCTCCACAGCCACCTTGTCGGAGAGCGCATCGTAATTCTTGAGCATCTCGCCGATGGCGCTGTCCTGATAGCCCTCGCTGGCCACCCAGTAAACGGTGACCTCCATCGGCAGGTTTTCCACCACGGCCTCGGTCTCGGCGCCGATGGAATACAGCTGCGCGGCGGTGACATCGTAGCGGATCCACCCGGCGGGCAGCTTGCCCACAGCCACATTCAGCAGCACCAGCAGCGCCAGCACGATGACGGCGGCCAGCACCGACCAGCCGCCCTTGTACATCTGGCGGTCAAAGCGGAAGCGGGGAGCCTTTGCGGCAGTTTTGTTTTCTTTCATTGCAGCTTCCCCCTTTCTCAGTTATAACGGCGGCGTTCCAGCGACTGCACGGTCAGAAACAGGAACAGCACGATGACGGAGAGATAATACACCACGGAGGTGACGCTGAAGATACCGTTGATGAAAACAAGGAACGGCTCGAACAGATCGATGGCACCCATGGCGGCGCTCAGCGCAGAAACGACAGCGGCGCTGTCGGCCAGATACAGTGCCAGCAGCACCACAAGGCCCACACCGGCGGCAGCGCCCGCCAGCACGCGGCTGCGGGTCATATACCACACAAGGAAGCCCAGTGCAAGACAGATGACCGCCAGACACGCCACAGCGGCGCCGGCAGAGCTGGTGACCAGACTGGTGATGCCGCCGCTCAGATAGCTCAGCAGCAGCACGGCAAAGCCGCACAGCGCGGCAACGATCTGGTTTTCGGTAACGGAGGAGAAGAACACGCCGACGGCAAGACAGGCGCAGGTCATCAGCAGCCAGGCAAAGATCGCGCCGTAGCTGATGGAAAACTCCACCGTACCATACAGCGAAAGCACCAGCGGGCAGGTGCAGAACACCGCAAAGGGCACACCGATGACGGTGACACAGGCAAGGAATTTGGCCAGCACGATCTCCACCGTGCGCACCGGGGCGCACAGCAGCAGCTGGTCGGTTTTCTGGCGGCGCTCCTCACTGAAGGAACGCATGGTGAGCAGCGGGCAGAACACCAGCAGCACGATCAGGGTATTGTAAAGCACCAGACCGTAGTTGGAGTAGCCGTTCTGCAAATTGTAGGCGGTGAAATAAAAGCCGTTCATCAGCAGCAGAAATGCGATGAGCAGATAGCCGATGGGCGAGGTGAAATAGCTGTGCACCTCGCGGCGGTAGATGGCGAGCATATCAGGCTTCCTCCTTTCCTTCGGGTGCGGCAGCGCTTTGCGCGGCATCGTCAGCAGCGGCAGCTTCACTTTCCTCCGCCGCGGCGCGGGCGGCGGCAATCTCGGCAGCGGCCTTGGCCTCGGCAGCGCGGGCAGCCTCCTCCTCACCGGTCAGCTCAAGGAAGATATCCTCCAGACTGACGGATGCGCTGGCGGCCTCCAGAATGGCGCAGCCGGCCTTGGCCATGCTCCAGAAAAGCGCTTCGCGCACATCGGCATCGCTTTCCAGCTGCACACGCACAAGACCCTCGCCTGCTTCGGCAATTTCCAGCCCGCTGACGGGAAATCCCTGCAGCGCGGCGCGCACCGCCTCGGCTTTTCCCTTGATGAGCAGCTGATGGCGGTTGGTGCCGGCGGCGCGGCGGGCAAGATTTTCGGGGGTGTCCTGCGCCACAAGACGGCCGTGGGAAAGGATCAGCACCACATCCGCCACCTCGCTGATCTCGGAAAGGATGTGGCTGGAAAGCAGCACGGTGTGCTCTCCGCCCAGCCCGCGGATCAGCTCGCGCACCTCGATGCGCTGCAGCGGGTCAAGGCCGACGGTGGGCTCATCCAGAATGATGACGGGGGGATCGCCCACCAGCGCCTGTGCAATGCCCACGCGCTGCTTGTAGCCCTTGGAAAGGGTACGGATCAGCCGGTGCTGCACGCCTGTCAGGCCGGTGCGCTCCAGGATCTGCTCCAGCTGCGCCTGCTTTGCCGGCACTTTTTTCAATCCGGCGGCAAAGCGCAGGTATTCCAGCACCGTCATTTCGGGGTAAAGCGGCGGCTGCTCGGGCAGATAGCCGATCTGGCGGCGGGCGGCCTGCGGCTCTTCAAACACATCCCAGCCATTGACGGTGACGCTGCCTTCGGCGGCGGCAAGGTAACCGGTAAGGATATTCATAGTGGTGGATTTGCCCGCGCCGTTTGGCCCGAGGAAACCGTAGATCCGGCCGGGCTGCAGCGAGAATGAGATATCATCCACCGCCAGCAGCTTGCCGTAGCGCCGGGTCAGATGCTTGACTTCGATCAATTCGTTTCGCCTCCTGTATCCGCTGCGCAAAGGGATATTCCCCCGCAGCTTTTCACTGTAAGGAATATCATATCGGATATCTGTCAAAGTTGCTTGCGAAACTTGTGAAATAAATGTGAACAATCTGTGAAACAGTTTTTGCAAAGGTGTATCCGCTTTCGAAAAGATATACAAAAAAGCGGGATACACTTTATAAAAAAAGAGGAAAATCCTTCCGGCGGGACGGCAGGTATTTACAACGCCGGCAAAATCATATATCATTATAAAACAGCAATGCGGCGCACTGCCGCCTTTGCCAAGAAAAAAGAACGGAGAGCAACCACACATGAAACGCCTGACCGTGATCCTGCTGTGCCTGTGTCTGTGTCTGGGTCTGTGCGCCTGCGCCAGCGCCGGCGGCGACCTGCCCACCAGCACATCGGGGCCCGTTTCCCAGCCGGAGAGTTCCTCTGTGCCGGAGCCGGAGCCCGAACCCGAGCCCGAACCCGAACCGCCGCCTCCCCCGCCGTTTTTGCCGGAGTATCTGACCGGCCTGGAGCAGGGCGAGGATTATGACCCCAACCGGCGCGTCACCGCCGTGATGGTGAACAACATCTCTGCCTGCCGGCCGCAGCGCGGTCTGACTCAGGCGGATATCCTGTTCGAGACCAAGGTGGAGGGCGGCATCACCCGCTTCATGGCGCTGTTTGCCGATTATACCAAGATCGAGGGCGATGTGGGCCCGGTGCGCAGCGGCCGCGATCAGTTCCTGCGGCTCGCCATCCCCTTCAACGCCTTTTATATGCACATCGGCCGCAGCGGCATCACCCAGACCTATATCGATCAGAACGAATACTGGGACCGCGATGTGGACGGCAATACCTACAATTTCATCTACCGCGATCAGGGCCGCCTGAACAGCGGCTTCAGCTACGAGCACACCGCTTTTACCACGGCGGATCTGCTGCAGCAGGTGTATGAAAAGGGTGAATACAACACCGAGTATACTTACGGCGAGGGCGCTACCTGCTTCGGCTTTGTGCCCTATGACGAAAACGGCGGCGAGCGCGAGATCGTGGGCGAGGATGCCACCGCGGTACGCATCACCCACTCCTACAGCTACCGCACCAATTTTGATTACGACGAGGCCGCCGGCAACTATGCCATGAGCCAGTACAACGGCAGCCGCGGCGTGTGGCACGACACCATCGATGAAAACAACGGTGAGCAGCTGCATTTTGAAAATGTGCTGGTGCTGTTTGCCGACATCACCACCTATCCCTACCCGGGCGGCAATCTGGATGCCAACGGCAACGACAAGGGCGATCCCAACTACCAGAATCTGAACATGGATTACGGCGGACTGGGCTACTACTTCGCCAACGGCAAAATGGAACCGATCCGCTGGTTCAAGGGCGCCACCACCGATATGCTGCGCTTTACGGATATGGATGAGAATCCCATGCTGCTCAACTGCGGCAAGAGCTACATCGGTTTTGTGGATCTGGATGAATACTACAACTTCAGCTACAGCGGCCCGGAGGTCGTGGTGGAGGAAGAAGTCATCGAGAGCACCGGCACCGAAGCCGAGATCGGCGACTGATCAAACCAACCGCATATTTTACGGGGAGCTGCCGGAAAGACGGCGGCTCCCCTTTTTTATGCGGATCCGCTGCGGACATTCCCCTTCAAACGGTGAAAAATCTGTATCCGGTGTGTCACAAAGCTTTACTTTTGTACCCAAACAGGGTATACTGTTAAAAAAGAACGGTCTTTTGGGGCCGAAACGCCATATAAAGGAGGGGTGTTCCCCATGAAAACGATCAAAATCAGGCTGCTGGCGCTGATGCTGTGCGCTGCTGTGTGCTTTGGCTGTCTGACAGCGATGAGCGGGTGCGCCTCTCTGGGCGAAAGCAACGGCACCATTCCCACCGTATCGCAGCCCACCGAAAAGCCCGATGATACCGGCAAGCCGGAGGATGAGCCGGAGCCGGAGGAGATCATCCCGCTGGACTGCAACCCGCTGACCGGCCAAAAGCTGGAAAACGGCACCACCGATCTGCGCCCCGTGGCCGTCATGCTGGATAATTCCAGCGCGGCGCTGCCCCACAGCGGCATTGCCGCCGCCAGCGTGGTATACGAGATGGTGACCGAGGGCGGTATTCCCCGCCTGATGGCAGTGTTTCCCAGCGCGGCGGCGATCCCCGGCAAGCTGGGACCGGTGCGCAGCACCCGCGACCAGTTCGTGCAGCTGCTGATCCCCGAAAACATGATCCTGCTGCACATCGGCTGCAGCGTTTACGCCGCCGATATGCTCAATGCCCACGAATATCCCACGGTGGACGGCATTTATCTGGGCAACATCATCTATGGCTTTGACGAGGTACGCGCCGCCACGCGGGATAATTCCCACTGCTTCTACACCAACAACGAGCTGGCCGCCGCCGGCATTGCCTATAAGGAAATTGCCGCCAAAGGCAGCGTGGACACGCTGTTCCGCTTTGTGCCTTATGACAAGCCCGTGCGGGAATGCGAGCTGCCCGCTTCCACAGTGGAATTTTCCTTCTCGATGTCAGTACCGGTAAGCTTTGTGTACAATACCGAAACCGCCCGCTACGCCAAGACCGAATACGGTCTGCCCCAGATGGACGAGGCCACCGGTGAGCAGGCGAGCTACACCAATCTGCTGCTGCTTGGCTGCCCGGTGGGGCTGAAAAGCGACGAGCTGTGCACGGATTTTGATTTTACCGGCGGCGGTGAGGGCTATTACTTCACCCACGGCTCCTGCGAAAAGGTGCAGTGGAAAAAGGGTGATGTGGAGGATCCGCTGACCCTTTACACCGCTGACGGCAAACAGGAGCTTGCTGTGAATACGGGCACCAGCTATGTGGCCTTTATCGATAACCGTGCGCTGGAGGGCACCCTGCTGGTGGATACCGTTTCTCCGTACAAAGCGGAGTAAGGAAAGCCGCTTCCCCGCTCCCCTCAACCCCTTTTATAAAGAAGCGCCCGTCTCCTTTACGGAGCGGGCTCCCTGAAACAGCAAACCCTCCCTGCGAAAAGTCTCACAGGGAGGATTTTTGTTTTACATCTGCGCGGCAGCTTTTTTGGCTCAGCCGCCGAGGTTTGCAAGAAATTCTTTTTTCAGCGCCGGCTGCACTTCAGCGTAGCCGCCGGAGCGGAAAACCTGCAGCAGCTGTGTGCGCAGGCGCTGCCAGCTTTCGCCCTCGCGCCGCACAAGGATGGGATAATACCACACGCCGTTCTTTTCGGCGGCATCGCAGTCACCGGGGGCATCGCCCACCATCAGCACATGATCCGGCGCATAGCCGAATTCCAGCATTCTTTCAATGCAGCGGGCCTTGCTGCCGCAATCCTGTGCCAGTGTGATATCGGTGTGCTGCAGCAGGCCGAATTTCTCCCATTCCTCCACCACCGCATCGCGGTTGGCGCTGGAGACGATGGCCACATCGGCAAATTCACCGGCGGCGGCCAGACCCTCCTTTGCGCCGGCAAAGGGAATCTTCAGCTCCTCCGGCAGCTTCACAATGGCGGCGTTGACCGCTTTGGACCACGCCAGCGCCTTTGCCAGCACCGGATGCCCGCCGGCGGCAACGGCCGCGGCCAGCGCATCGTTGGAAAGCGCGGGGCTGGTTTTCACCCAGTCATTCAGCGCGGCAATGCCATCGATGGGGGCATACTGCGCATCGATCTCGGTCAGGTGCATGGCCAGACCCTTGAAGCGATTGACACCGCGGGTCATGCTGTACAGGTTGATCTCGTTCCAGCGGGCAAGGATGGGCTCACGCCATTCCTCCAGTTGCCATTCTGCCACCATGCAGGGGCCGAAGCAGTGAAAATGCTTGCAGTCCATGGTATCCATGGCGCAGCCGTCGGAATCCACACACACCAGCCAGTCGTGCTTTTTCTCAAAGGCTTCAAACACATCTGCCATAGGGCGCACCTCTTACAGGCGGGCATCCCACAGACCGCAGAAGCTGTCGATGGGGTCCTTACCCTTGAAGGCATCGGGGCCGGCCACCAGCGCATCCACCAGTGCTTCCATGGTGGCGGGCTTGGAATCGTAGGCATTGATATAGGTGCGGAACTGGGGCACATCCGCCAGCATGGTGGGAGCATTGACGCTGATACCCACCACCGGCAGCTCAAAGACATACCAGGGGATCTCGCCGCCGCCCTTGCTCATACCGAAAACGGGGCGGCCGCTCATCACATCGCACAGGGTGATGACCAGATCCTGCTGGGAGGTAAAATCGGCGATGGCATTCTTGCCGGCAAAATACAGATTCAGGCTGGGCTTCTCGCCGGCGGCGATCATCTTTTTCATCTTCTCCAGCGGGCTTTCGTAGATGAAGGCATCAAAGCCCTTTTCGATCAGACGGTCGCGCAGATCCTCGGCGGGGGTCTTGCGGTTCATGCCGCCGCCCATGGCCATGGCAGCCAGCGCCATAAAGGGAGAATCCGGCCCCTTGACATGGACGATCATGATGCGCTTATACTTTTCCGGGGTCAGGGGCAGCACGCCCTCGTCCTTATACTTGACCAGTGTGACGGCGTCACGGGCGATGGCAGCATGCACATCCCTGTACTCCTGCTTACCGATCTCGGAGGCCAGCACCTCGGGCGCGGGCACCAGATCCGCTTTGGCCTTTTTGTGCAGACCCATCTTTGCCTTCAGGCCCAGAATGCGGGTCAGGGCCTCCGTCATGCGCTCCTCACTGATCCTGCCGGTGGTATAGGCCTCCAGCATGGTGGCGAAATCCTCGTCGGGATCGTTGAAGAACAGGAACATATCGCAGCCGGCATTGATGGCGGCGGGCAGCATCTCCCTGCGGGTCATGCGGTCGGTCATTGCGACCATGTGGGAGGCATCGGTAACGACCATGCCGTTGAAGCCCAGCTTGTCGCGCAGCAGGGTGGTCATAATATCATAGGAAAGGGTGGCGGGCATCATCTCGTCCGGCGTGATAGCCGGATTGATGGCGCGGGCATACTCCGGCAGCATGATGTGGCCGCCCATGATGGCATCCAGACCGCCGTCGATCAGGGTCCTGTACACCATGCCGTAGGTCGCATCCCACTCCTCCACCGACATCCCGTTGATGTTGTTGGCCATGTGGGCATCGCGGTGATCCAGACCGTTGCCGGGGAAATGCTTGGCAGCGCAGGCAAAGCCCCCGTTCTCGTGGGCACCTTCCATATAAGCCAGGCTCATGGCGGCAACGCGCCCGGGATCATTGCCGAAGGCGCGGGTGACCACCTCGGTGTTCAGCCAGTTGTAGTGGATATCGCACACGGGGGCAAAGGCCATATTGCAGCCGATGGCGGCAGCCTCGGCATTGGCGTATTTGCCCAGCGCACGGGCATATTCATTCTTGCCGGTGGCACCGATCTTGATGCCCGCACCGATGTGGGTACCATCGGCTGCAGCGCCGTCGCCGCCGCTTTCGGTATTGCAGGCAATGAACACCGGCACTTTGGCATACTGCTGCAGAATGCGGTTCTGGTTCTGCACCATGGCGGAGGGCATATTGTTGTAGCGGCAGCCGCCCAGATGGAAGCGCTCCATCAGATCCTTCAGGTAGGCTTCATCCTGGCTGGCCATCAGCTGGAAGAACAGCTGGCCCACTTTTTCCTCGGCAGACATGGAGGCGATGGTGTTTTCCACCCACGCGATGCCCTCATCATCGAGGAAATACGGTTTCGCGCGCAGATCAGTCATTGGTAAGATCCCCTTTCGATTTTCCCTTTTTTGTGTATGGCAGAATTGCGGATGCAATGCGTTCCCTTTGCCGGATGCGGGCGGGAATAAAAAAAGACAAAAGCCACCCGCGGTGAGGTTTTCACACGGATGGCTTCTGTTCCTTCTTCCTTTTGCCGAAAGTGAAGCAGACGCAGGAATTACTCCTCGTCGTTCTTCATGTTGTGCAGCAGCTCCAGAGCAGCGGCGATAGCGTTCTTCAGCTCTTCGCTGGTAGCAGTCTTGACCTGATACATCAGCTGAGTGATGGCAGCGGGACGACCCTGCTCGCCCAGAGCCTTGACGGCGTTGATCTTGCACTCGACATTGTCAGAGTTCAGCATGGTGATCAGGGTGTTGTAAGCGCCGTCCTCCTTGCTCTTGGCACAGGCAGCAGCGATGGCGGGCACCTTGCTCATATCAGCCTTCTCAACAACGGCGGTCAGCTTCTCCCACTTGCCGCGCTTCACCATGGATTCCGCATTAAAACCAAACATAATAAACTATCCTTTCTTTCGTTGTGCAATCGTTTCTCTTTTTGGCACTAATGGATAGTTTACCGCTTTTTTTGTAAAATGTCAACAAAGTTTTTCGTGAAATTTCTATAAATATTTTGCACGACCGATCGTTTTGCAGACGACCGCTTCACCGACTTTTTCACATCTAAAATTATAAAAGTATCCGCAGTGAAAGTCAACCGCCACAGGTGACCCAAAACAGGACTTGTGCGGCACAGCCAGTGCGTTATTTCCGGCATTTCTTGAGCGTTTTAGCCAAAACAGAGCGAAAACACCCCTGCATGCCCTGTGCAAACACCCTGTTGACGAACGGTGTATTTATCAATATAATTAAATGTATATTACACAGGATGCGCACGCCCTGCGGCGATATGCACATCCGCCGCAATCCAAAGGAGAGAATTTTATGGAGATCTTCAGCGAAAGCTACGGCAGCCTTGTTTTCAGCGATCATGTGATGAAGCAGCGCCTGCCCGAGGCCGTTTACAAAAGCCTTCACGCCACGCTGCGCCGTGGTGCTCCGCTGGATGCCGAGATCGCCGCCGAGGTGGCCGCCGCCATGAAGGACTGGGCCATTGAGCACGGTGCGACCCACTATACTCACTGGTTTCAGCCGCTGACAGGCTCCACCAGTGAAAAGCACGACAGCTTTATCGAGCCGGCAAAGGACGGCCGTGCCATACTGGAGTTTTCCGCCAAGGCGCTGATCCGCGGCGAGCCGGATGCTTCCAGCTTTCCCAGCGGCGGCCTGCGCGCCACCTGCGAGGCCCGCGGCTACACCGCGTGGGATCCCACCAGCTATGCCTTTATCAAGGACGAGGTGCTGTGCATTCCCACCGCCTTTTGCAGCTACAGCGGCGAAGCGCTGGATAAAAAGACCCCCCTGCTGCGCAGCATGGCCACACTGAACCGGCAGGCACTGCGCATCCTGAAGCTGTTTGGCCGGGATGACATCAAGCAGGTGCAGGCAACCGTGGGCGCAGAGCAGGAATATTTTCTGGTGGACCGCGCCCTGTATGAGCAGCGCAAGGATCTTGCCTTCTGCGGGCGCACCCTGTTCGGCGCGATGCCGCCCAAGGGACAGGAGATGGACGACCACTATTTCGGGGTGATCAAGCCCCGTGTGCTGGCCTTTATGAAAGAGCTGGATGCCGAGCTGTGGAAGCTGGGCGTGCCCGCCAAGACCCGCCACAACGAGGGCGCCCCCGCCCAGCACGAGCTGGCCCCGCTTTTCACCACCGCCAACATCGCCATGGATGCCAATCAGCTGACCATGGAGATGATGAAGAAGATCGCCCACCGGCAGGGACTGGAATGCCTGCTGCATGAAAAGCCCTTCAAGGGTGTGAACGGCAGCGGCAAGCACAACAACTGGTCGCTTTCGGTCTACAAGGGCGACAATCTGCTGAATCCCGGCAAAAATCCCCACGAAAATCTGCAGTTCCTGCTGTTCCTCACCGCCGTGCTGCACGCGGTGGATGAATATCAGGATCTGCTGCGCATCTCGGTGGCAAGCGCCGGCAATGATCACCGTCTGGGTGCGCACGAAGCCCCGCCCGCCATCATCAGCGTCTTTATGGGGGACGAGCTTTCCAGCGTGATCGATGCGCTGTGCACCGACAGCGAATACCACAGGCCCGGCAAAATCAAGCTGGAGCTGGGTGTGGACACGCTGCCTCCCTTCAGCAAGGACAACACCGACCGCAACCGCACCAGCCCCATGGCTTTCACCGGCAACAAGTTCGAGTTCCGCATGCCCGGCGCCAACATGAGCCTTTCGGACGCCAATGTGGTGCTGAACACCGCCGTGGCCGAGATCCTGCGCCGCTATGCCGATGAGCTGGAGACTGCCGGCGCCGAAAACTTCAGCGCCGCCGCCGGCGCGCTGGTGCGCCGCGAGCTGCGCGCCCACCGGCGTATCGTGTTTGACGGCAACGGCTACACCGATGAATGGAAAGCCGAGGCCGCCCGCCGCGGACTGCTGGATCTGCCCTCCACTCCGGATGCTCTGCCCTACTACCTGCACCCCAAGAACATCGCTCTTTTTGAAAGCCACGGCATTTTCACCAAGGCGGAGATCTCCGCCCGCTACGAGGTGTGCATGGAGCAGTACGCCAAGACCCTGCACATCGAAGCGCTGACCATGCTGGACATGGTGCGCAAGCAGATCCTGCCGGCGGTATGGAGCTTTTCGGCAAAGCTGGCGGAGAGCCTTACCGCTAAGCGCCGGCTGAATCTGGGCCTTGCCACCCGTGCCGAGGAGGATACCCTGCGCCGCTGCTGCCAGCTTTCGGATACCCTTGCCGCCGCTGCCGATGCGCTGGAATCGCTGATCCCCGATTCCTCCGCCTGCACATCGGAGAACGCCGCCCTCATCTACCGCGACAAGGTGCTGCCCTGCATGGATGCCGTGCGCGAAGCCGCCGATGCGCTGGAGGGTCTGTGTGCCGAAAGCGACTGGCCCTTCCCCAACTATACCCAGCTGCTTTTCGGTGTGAACTGAGCGGGCGCACACTTACCGCCGCTTTCCACCGCGGGGCGCTTTGCGGCGCCGCCGGCAGGCTTTTTCCGCAAAATACTGCCGCTTTTCAATTACAAATCGTATAGTTCATCGCAATATATACAATTCGATCGCTGTTTCTGTGAAAAAACACCATAGAAGCAGCGATTTTTTTGGCATTGCGGCGCACAGGGGCATCTTGTGTTTTGCGGGATGTTCCTCTATAATGGACTTGAAAACCGACAACGGGAGGAAGCTATCATGCAGGAAAACGCAAGCTGGCTGCGTCCGAAAACCACCCGGCGCTATCTGCACCCGCCCAAAGCGGAGCGCCTGTACACACTGTGGGCAGAGGGAAAGCTGATCCTCGGCGAGGTGGAGCGCTGCATCGACTGGCGCAGCTACCGCCGGCTGGATTGCAGCGGCCTGTGGCTGGTGCAGGGCGAAAGTGACGAGGCGCTGGATTTTCATACCGTACAAAACACCGTCCCGGAAAACGGCACGCCCATCCACGGGCTGCTCCACTCAGCGGGAGCGCTTTCCATCGGCATGGAGGCCTTTTGCAGCATCGAGCGCAGACCCACCTGCTTTATCCGCCTGCGGCTGAGCAACACCGGCACGGCGGCGGTACACACCCCGCTGGCGCTGCTGCTGCGCAGCGGGCGGGAAAAGGAGCTGGTGTTCGGCAGCCCCGATGTATATGCCAGCTACGCCCCGGATGTGAATGTCTGGAAGACCGCCCCCGCCACATGGCGGCTGAAGGCTGCCGGCGGGCGCACCGTGGTCATCGACGAGGATGCGTTCCTGACAGCGGAGGGTATGCCTGTCCGCTTTGACGAAGCCGCCGGTGCGCTGCGCTTTGACGCGGCACTGCAGCCGGGCGAAAGCGCGGTGCTGACGCTGTCCTTCGGCAAAGGCGAGGCGCTGCCCTTTCTCTACGAGCAGGAAAAAGCGCTGACGGAGCGCTTCTGGCAGCGGGAGCTGACCCGTCTGTGCAGCCTGCCCGCCGCGGTGCAAAACGATCCAAAGCGCCTGCATCTTGTGCAGAGCCTGACGGTGCAGACACTGCAATGCTTCTGCCATCCCGTTGACCGGGATTGGCTGCTGCCCCGGCAGGGCGGCCTGCAGCGGCTGATCTGGCCGTGGGAATCCGTTGCCGTACTGGAGGCACTGGGCCGCGCCGGCGATTTTGCGGATTATATCGAGCCGGTGTTTGATCTGTACTTTACCGTTTTGCAGGCGCCGGACGGCGAGATCCGTCCCGCCGGCGAAAACTGGGCCAACATCACCGCTTCGGCGCTGTACAGCTTTGCACGCTACACCATGGATCGCAGCGAACGCTTTTATCACAAATACCGGGATCACGCCATGGCGGCCTTTGAGTGGATCCGCCGTACCCGCGCTGCCACGCCGGAGGGCGAAGGCTGCTTTGCCGGATTGTTCCCGCCCATGCGCGCCTGCGATTGGGCTCAGGTCTTTCAGGCCTGGCTGAGCACCGATTCGGTCAATCTGCTGGGCGTGACCGCCTTTGCCGAGGCCGCCGAGCGGTTCGGCGATCCCCGCGCCGCCGAGATCCGCCGGGAGGTCGACGACTATCTCGCCGTGATGCGCCGGCTGGTCCGCCCGTACCTGCAGCAGGCGGATGCCGACGGTGTGCTGCGCATACCTATGTGTCCGGACGGCAACGACAAGCCGCTGCTGGAGGGCTTCTTCCCCCGGCTGAACTACGGCCGCCTGCTGGAGCTGGGGGTGATCCCGCTGCAGTATGCCGGTGCTCTGCTGCGTTTTCTGAAGGAGGAGGGTCTATACCGCAGCGGCCTGTACGGGCACATGGCCTTCCGCGACGGCAACACCCACATCTGGTATGTGTGCGGCTACGCCGAGTACAGCTGGTTTGTCAGCTGGCTGAAGCAGGGCGACCGCGCCGCCGCAAAGGAGATCCTCGACAGCTTCCTGCAATATTCCATCACGGAGGAATGCTATATTCTGGAGCGCTTTGCCGATAACGATCCATGGTTTGTGCCGTGGAGCCCCAATGCCAGCGGCAACGGCCGGCTGATCAGCATGCTGCTGCAGTACTATGCCGACTGAGCCGGTCTCTTTTCCCGCAGATACGTGAAAGGAGTCTATTTATGAGTACGCTTTATATGCAGAAATCCGTTACGGATACCATCTGTCTTTCTCTGATCTTTCAGGACGGCGGGGAACTTACTGTGTTTGACGGCGGCTTTGAAAGCGAGGGCGAAAATCTGGCCGCGGTGCTGAACCGGCTGGGCGGACGGGTGAAATACTGGGTGCTGACCCACCCCCACGATGATCATATGGGCGCCTTCTGCCATGTGATGGAACACCATCCCGAGATCACGGTGGAGGCTGCCTGCTACCATTTTCTGCCCTATGAGCTGATATGCCGGCACAGCCACAGCGATCCTAACTCGCTGGCAATGATCCCCCGCATTGCGCCGCTGTGTGAAGCGCGCGGCACAAGGATCATCACCGCCTGCGCCGGGGATACGCTTGGTGTGGGCGGCGCGGCGCTTGTCTGTCTGCGCCAGCCGGATCCGGCGCTGACGCAGGATCAGATCAACAATTCCAGCACGGTGTGGCGCATCGAAACCAACGGCAAGCGCATTCTGATCCTTGGGGATCTTGGCAGGCTTGCCGGCGAACAGCTGGCGCAGACCCTGCCCGCCGCAGAGCTGAAAAGCGATTACGTCCAGATGGCGCACCACGGCCAGAACGGCGCGGACAAGCGGCTGTACGAGCTGATCGACCCCGATTACTGCATCTGGTGCACCCCCACATGGGTGTGGGACAACATGGGCGAGGGCGGCTACGACACCGGCCCTTTCAAAACCGTCATCACCCGCGGCTGGATGAGCGAGCTTGGCATCAAGCGGCACTATGTGGACAAGGACGGACCGTTTGCTATCGAGTTGTAAACGAACAACAGAAAAACAGGCACGCATTTAGGCGGATGCTCGTAAAACAGTTAAACCTCCCAGTGAGAAATCTCATAGGGAGGTTTTTCGTATGATGCACTGGCGCAGTAGCGCGCAAGGCTCCCTTGTGTAAAGGGAGCTGTCAGCGAAGCTGACTGAGGGATTGTTTCACCGCAGAATCAATATGCTCACAAACGCCGAGGAAATTTCTGCTTACTTCGTTGTTGGGAATCCGAATAACGGTAAGACCATATCTCTCCAAAAACGATGTGCGTTCTGCATCTTTTTCCATTTCATCTGTTTCATAGTGTTGTGAGCCATCCAACTCAATAACAAGTTTTGCTTCTGCACTGTAAAAATCAGCAATATATTTTCCAAGCACTTTTTGTCGGGAAAAGCGAACAGGATAAGTACGCAGAAAATCGTACCAAAGATGCCGTTCTTCCTTTGTCATTTCTTTTCGCAGTTGCTTTGCCAATGGAACCAACTGCTTATTATGCTTTGACTGCATGACAATCCCTCCGTCACGGCTTTGCCGTGCCACCTCCCTTTACACAAGGGAGGCTTTGGTGCGGTGCACCATCGCACCAAACGTACTACACCGCAAGGTGTATAGAAGTGCGCCTTTATATCTGTTCGATAGACTGGATCTCTTATTTTAAATCCTTTTGATAGTATGCAAATTCCTCATCCCGTTTTACTTCAGAATAACCTAATTTCTTGTAAAATGCATTTGTTCTTACATTCCAAAGAGGTGTATCAAGCATAATTTGCTTAACATGCGGATAGCGTTTTTCTATCAAGGTCATCAAAGAAATACCGTATCCCTTCCTGTGATGAATTGGGTCTATAAATATTCTTCCCACATATAGAAATTCCCCATTATTGTCCAAAAACAAAATTGCTCCACCAACGATTTCTCCATCTTCAATAGCTTGAAATAAATGTCCCTTATTCAGCATATCCTCATGCCATGGCACAGAATCATATTCCGGAGGCCCGCCCGAGGTGGAAGACCCAACAGTAATATCGCTATTAAAAGCAGCCTTCGATATGGCCACTATTTTTCCTATGTATTTTAATTCTGCATTTTCAATCTTCATAAAAAACACATCCTCTTAGAATTCAAGTCTAACTGTTTGATCTATTCTATCATATCGCCGCAATACAGACAAGAACAGCCCCGGTAGAAGTATCTGCCGGGACTGTAACCGTTTTATGAGCACCCACCCTTACGGCGTGCCTGTTGTTTTTTAGCAGTTTTTACGGCAGAACGATGCTTTCGCCCAGCTGCATGATGTAATCGCCGCTTTTCAGCAAGGCGGCAAGCTCAAAGGAATCCTTCGGCAGCGATGCCATGCGGGTGGCGCACAGGCCGTGGTGACCGGGATGATGGTAATCGGTGCCCATAGTCACGGGCAGGCCGGTGCCGGCATACTGTTTTGCAGCCAGCGCCACGCGGCTGTTGTGATTGGGGTGCATATTGAACACCTCCACACCGTCCAGCAGGACGGCATCCAGCGGGGTGCAGCCATCCCGCATGGGATGCGCCTGTACAAAGAAGCTCTTTTCGCTTTTGCAGTCCCGCACAAAGGCGGCGGCATCCGCATCCAGATAGTCGTAAATATCCCGCAGCATGGCTTCATCCACGCCGTAGATCAGATAATCACTGCAGCCGTGGGCACTCCAGCGCAGCTCGGCGCCCAGCCACACCGTCATGCCCAGCTTTGCAGCCTCGTCACAGGCCTCGTGCCAGCAGTCAAAATACATGGCAAGGTATTTTTCCTTATCCATCTCTCCCAGGATCTGCTGCGACAGCAGCGGGAAGAAATGGTTGGTCAATGCCAGCGCGTCATAGCCGGCATCGTGGAAAATACGCACCACCTCCCGCGCGGGCAGATCGCCGCAGGGCGATGCCGGGCTGCAGTGGGCGTGCAGCTCCACGCGGAAGGGATATTGCTCCAGCAGTTGTTTTTTCAGTTCCATGCTCCGTACCTCGTTTTGCATCGTGCGGCAGCGCCGCGGAAAATCAGCGGATATGCCCACTGCCCTTGATCACATATTTATAGGTGGTCAGCTCGGCAAGGCCCATGGGCCCGCGGGCATGCAGCTTCTGGGTGGAGATGCCCATCTCGCAGCCAAGGCCGAACTCGCCGCCGTCGGTAAAGCGGGTGGAAGCATTGACATACACCGCGGCGGAATCCACCTGCCGGGTGAACAGGGCCGCATTGCGGGTGTTGCGGGTCAGGATGGCTTCGCTGTGGTGGGTGGAGTGGGCATTGATGTGGGCGATGGCCGCCTGCACATCCTCCACCACCCGCACGGCGAGGATATGATCCAGAAACTCGGTATCGAAATCGGCTTCGCCTGCCGGAGTGCCCTCAATGAGGGCGGCTGCGGCGGCATCCAGCCGCAGCTCCACCGGCACAAGGCCCGCGGCGATACGCTGCTCCACCAGCGCTTCACGCACAGCAGGCAGCAGCGCGGGGGCGATATCCCGGTGCACCAGCAGCACCTCGGCGGCGTTGCACACGGAGGGTCGGCTGGTTTTGGCGTTGGTGATGATCTTTACCGCCTGCTGCACATCGGCGCTGCGGTCGGCAAAGATATGGCAGATGCCCTGTCCGGTCTGGATGCAGGGCACGGTGGCATTTTCCACGCAGGCGCGGATCAGCCCGCCGCCGCCGCGGGGGATCAGCAGATCCACCAGTCCGTCGGCAGTCATCAGGGTATTGGCGGCGGCACGGGTGGTATCCTGTACCAGATTGATCAGTGCCGGGGGCAGGCCACAGGCGGCAAGTCCCTCATGCAGCGCATCCACAATGGCGGCGGCACTGGCGTGGGCCTCTTTGCCGCTTTTCAGCACACAAACATTGCCGCTTTTCAGCGCAAGGGCGGCGGCATCGGAGGTGACATTGGGACGGCTTTCGTAAATGATGGCCACCACTCCCAGCGGCACGGCGATCTTTTCGATACGCAGGCCGTCGGCACGGGTGTGCTTTGCCAGTACACGCCCCAGCGGCGAAGGCAGCGCACACAGAGCCTCCAGCCCGGCGGCCATACTCTCCACCCGGTTTTCGTTGAGCAGCAGCCGGTCCACCATCACGGGGCCCAGCTTTTCCTTTGCCGCCTCCACATCCAGCGCGTTTGCGGCCAGAATGGCGGCGGTATTGCGGCGCAGCGCCGCGGCCATGGCCCGCAGTGCGGCATTCTGCTCCTCACAACTCAGCGCGGCGGCGGCAGGACACGCCGCTTTGGCGGTGTGCAGCATCTGCAGGGTATCCGTCATATCAGTTTCCCCCTTTGAAAAGTGTACCGAAGCTCTCGCCGTCCAGCAGACGGTACAGAATTTCGGGATCCGCGCCGTTGGCGATGATCATATCGATGCCCGCCGCAGCGCAGCGTTTGGCCGCGCCCAGCTTGGTGACCATGCCGCCGGTGCCCAATTTCGTGCCGGCACAGCCGGCCAGCACCTCGATCTCGGGGGTGACAGCCTCCACCACCGGGATCAGCTGCGCATCCGGATGGGTGTGGGGATCGGCGGTGTACAGGCCGTCAATATCCGAAAGCAGCACCAGCAGATCCGCCGAGGCCGCTGTGGCCACGATGGCGGCCAGCGTATCGTTATCACCCACGGCGATCTCCTGTGTGGCGACGGTATCATTTTCGTTGACGATGGGCAGTGCCCCCAGCTGCAGCAGGCGCCCCAGCGTGTTGTGGATATTGTGCAGCCGCTCGGGATCCTCCACATCCGAACCGGTGAGCAGCAGCTGCGCCACCACATGATTGTATTCGCCGAACAGCTTATCGTAGGTATACATCAGTTCGCACTGACCCACGGCGGCAGCGGCCTGCTTGGTGGGCATATCAGACGGCCGGCCCGGCAGCGAAAGCTTGCCCACGCCCATGCCGATGGCGCCGCTGGATACCAGCACCAGCTCATGTCCGGCGTTTTTCAGATCGCTGAGCACACGGCACAGCGCGGTAATGCGGCGGATATTGACCCGTCCGGTGGAATGTGTGAGGGTAGAGGTGCCCACTTTGATGACGATGCGCATGGTATTTTCCCCTTTTTTGCGGTATGCGGGCGAAGGCCCGGCTTGTTTGGCTTTTATTATACACCCCACACCGTCCGGATGCAACCCAAAACGACAGAGAAGATGCGGCAGGATAAACGCGCTGCAGTTTTCAGCAGAGTGTCGGCGGCAGGTCTTTCCCCTTCTCTATCCGCGCAAAAAAAGAAGCTGCAGCACCGGAATGCTGCAGCTTGCAAAGCTTGCGTTTTATCCTCAGGCCTTCTTTGCGCCCATGGTGACAGCGCCGCTGATGACGGCGCCCTGCGCCATGGTCATGGTGCCGGTGGTGATGTTGCCTTCCACAGAGGCGTTGATATCCAGAGCCAGATTGCCCTTGACCTCCACATCGCCCTTGACCGCGCCGGAGCAAACCAGATCGCCGGCAAAAACATTGCCCTTCAAACAGGTGCCGCTGCTCAGCAGAACGCTTTCCTTGATGTTCACATCGCCCACAACGCCGCCGCCCATGACATTCAGGCTGCCGGCACTGATATTGCTCTGCACCAGAGAACGCACGATGACCTTGCCTTCGGTAACGATCTCTCCCTTGAACTGACCGGCGATCTCCACATCACCCTTGGCGGTCAGCTTGCCCTCCAGAGTGACACCGGAAGCAAGATAGGTGACGGGCACATTTTCCTCAACAGGAGCAGGAGCAGGTGCGGGGGCAGCCTTGACCTCGGCCTTGACCTCGGCGGCCACTTCCTTGCGGATCTCCTCCAGCAGGTCAGCCTCAAGCTCGGGTGCCTTGGAGGCAGGGGCAGCCTTGGGGGCAGCCTTTTCCGCAGCCGGCTCCTTGCCAACGCCGAACATCTCGTACATTGCCTGGGACAGGTTTTCCTTCTTGCTCATGATCTCTCTCTCTTTCTCTCTTTTATTCCGGATAACTGAACAGGATCGGCTGTGTATTTTCATGCAGGCTGTCCAGTTTGAACCCCATTTCCTGAAGCTGGTCTATCATGGAAGGCAAGGCTTCCACCGTGGTGTATTTATACTCCGAATCGTGCATCAGCACCACGCCGCGCTTGACACGCTGGGCTCCGCTGACCACATTGTAAAGCAGCTGCGCCGAACTGATAGGAGTGGAGGATGCATCCGCACTGGCAACATTCCAGTCGTGGGGCACAAAGCCACGGCGCAGCATTTCGGCGATGATCTCCCGGTAAACACCGTGGTTGTGGTTGTTGATGCTGCCGCCCGCAAAACGGAACACCGTGGGGGTGACGCCGGTGGTCTCGCGGATCTGGGTGAAGATGGCGTACATATCCTCCAGATACGCTTCCACCGAGGCATAGATCTTTTTATACTGGTGGGTGTATGTATGCATGCCGATGGTATGGCCTTCATCCACGATCTGCTTCATCCACTGCAGACGCTCCTCATCGGACTGACCCACCACAAAGAAAGTGGCCTTGACGTTTTTCTCGCGCAGAATGTCCAGGATCTCCGGCGTGCGGTTGGAGGGGCCATCATCAAAGGTAAGGTAGATGACATTTTCCTCGTTCGTGACTGCGCCCAACTCCTGCGGGGCGTAAAAATCGGGATACATCTGCTGGTAGGCGATCTTTTCAGGGGTGAGGGCTTTGGCCTGCTCTTCGGCCTGCTTCTGGATCATTTCGTTGAGCGCCACCTCGGCGGCGGTCTCCAGCGCAGCCATCTGATCCAACTCCTCCTGATAGGAAAGGCGCTGCTGCTCCATCTCCATCGAAAGGCGCTCACACTCATGCTGCTGCCGATGCAGCTGGATCCCCCAGCGGACGGCCAGCACGGTAGGAACCGTGATCAGAATGATGACCGTCAGCAGGATCAGATTTTTGAAAAAGCGAACGCTTCCGAAATACATGAAACTGGCCTCTTTCTATCGGGTTGGCAGACCTGTCGACGGGGTCGAAAAAACACACAGCTGCCGTCTGTGTCTTTTTATTATAACAGGATAAAACGGGAAAGTCCACAAAAAAAGGCATATTTACGCATTTTTTTGCTTTTTCCGGAAATTTTTACGTGTTTCCGGTAATTTATCGCTTTCATTCCTGATTTATGTTATGCGGTTGTGCGGTTTTTGATGACGGAAAGATCTGTTTTCTTCTATATCGCATTCATATTTTATTGAAATCCGTACGGGAGATCGAGTGCAGCTGCCGGAATCGCAGCAGGGTTGGTACGGGAGATCGAATGCAAACGATGCCTTCGGCATAGTGATTTGTCAAACTAAGTGCAACACAAAGCAAGTTCAGAAGCCCACAAATCGGCAGCAGAACGAAAACCTAAAACTTTACGAGGCCTGGCGTTGATCAACGCCAGGTTTCGTTTTAATGTAGCAGGAGA
>JAFUNR010000012.1 GCA_017472965.1 Oscillospiraceae bacterium
ACATAACGCTGATTATGTTGCATTGATCTTTTGAAAAAATATCGCAGTTTTCTGCGGGAAACGCAAGGTAACCATCATGACAAAAGAAAAAGCATCTGCAAATCACAAGCTGCTTACGGTGATTGGCACGGTTCTGTGCATCATTCTGATCCCGATTTTGCTGATCAATGTGACGCTGATCGCCAAAAGCTATATCAATAAAGAGGAGGTCCCCAGCGTGGGTGGCTATCTGCCGCTGATCGTGCTGACGGACTCTATGTATCCTGTGATCGAAAGCGGTGACCTGATCATCTGTCACACAGCGGATGCTGCCGATATCAAAGAGGGCGATGTGATCTCTTTCTTTGATCCGGCCGGCAACGGCACCAGCATCATCACCCACCGTGTGCTGGAGATCGTGGAAGAAAACGGTGAGCGTCAGTTCCGCACCCGCGGCGATAACAACAATACAGAGGATAAAGCCCTTGTTCCCGCCGAAAATCTGGTGGGCGTTTACCAAAGCCGTATCGCTGGCGCAGGTAACATTGCCATGTTCATGCAGACGACGACCGGTCTGGTGGTATGCGTGGTGCTGCCCATTATTCTGCTGGTGGGTTACGATGTGATCCGCCGCCGTATTTATGAAAAGAACAAGCATGATGACAATGCAGCGCTTCTGGCAGAGCTGGAGGCTCTGCGTGCCGAGAAGGCAAAGCGCGAAACCGCTGAAGAACAGCCGGTGGAATAAAACCGGCACTTCGGCATCGGCAGCTGTATGTTGCTGACTGAAAATGCGTCAAAATGAACGCACACGGTGCAAAAAAAACACTGTTGTACGCTTCCCACTTCTTCGGGGCGTCATTCTGCACAGCGCGCCGGCAGCTTGCCGGCGGATCCCGGCAATGCAAAATCACCCCCGCAAAATACCGCGCAGATAGTGCGGTTCGGGGTGCGTCGGGCGGCCTGGCAGAATGCGTACCCCGAAGTTTTTTTGTTTTTCATTTTTTCGGTTATTCTTCCTTCGGAATGCCACGTTCCGGGGATGATATAATACCGCGGCATTCGTGCAGCGGATGGGTATTTCGTAATCGAATGCCCGGTAGCCCATATTTTCCCCGGACGGGGAGGAATTCAAACATGGCCGCAAGGCCAAGAAGAAAGGAGAAATTTTTACTTATGAAGAAGAACACCATGATGCGTCTGGCCTCTGTTCTGCTGATCTGCGTTCTGCTGACCACCAGCACCATCAGCGGCACTTTCGCGAAGTACGTGACCGATGGTAGCGGCGAAGACTATGCCCGCGTCGCCAAGTGGGGCGTAACTGTCACCTCTGATGGCGTAACCTTTGATAAAAATTACGAGGGTACTGATGCTACTAAAGCGGCAATTAGTCATGATAATTCCGTTGAGTCTTCCGACGAATGGAAAGTTGTGGCTCCCGGTACAACAAAGAATGCCACCGAATTCTCGTTCGAGGGCGCTCCCGAAGTCGCGTATAAGGTCGATTTTGAAATCACCAATCTGGCTCTTAACGAAAACTGGAGCGTTGATGGCATCGAGTATTGTCCTATCATTTTCACTGTTGAGGGCGAAAAATACTATATCGGTAAGGATACTACTATTACTGATAAAGCTACTTTGATCAAAGCTGTAAAGGATGCCGTTGTAGCTGTTTCTGACTCCTACAAACCCAACACCCCGCTGTCTAGTGTTGATGTTCCCTCTGTATCCTGGGAATGGGAATTTGAGGCAGATACTCTTGCTGGTTATCAGAGCGATCCTAAAGATACCGCTCTCGGTAATAAAGCAGCTGCAGGTGCCGCTGCTACTATCGAACTCTCTGTTAAATGTACTGTCACTCAGCTTGACTAATCCCTCTCCCCTAAATCACTCTCATGATTTATGAAACCGTGACCGCCCGGCCTGTCGTGGCCGGGTCGGGCGGGGCGGTTCCGTTTTGTGCAAAGGGTACAGAGTGTTCTCTCTTGCCTTTTGCAGGGTACGGAACCCGCACGACCGTGCAAACCGCTTTACTTTGATCCAACGCTGTACAGGAAACGGAGGTGCTTCGCCATGCAGCGATCCGGCGGCAAAAACAGATGGCTCTGGCTGGCCGTGCTGTTTCTTTTTGTATTCGTGGCGGCCAGCGCCTTTATTCTGATGGGACGGCTCAGCTCGTATCTGCTGGATGATTCCGGCGCGATCGCACTGATCCCCGTGCAGGAATTCTCCGCGCCGGACGCCCTTGCCTCCAACAGCATCCCGCTGCAGCAGGCAGAGCAATCCTCCCTCGTCACCAAAGAGCCCGCCGCCGAAAACCATACCAACACCCCCGCTGCTCCCCCCGCCGCCCCCGGCTTTGAAGCCAGCGACGATTCCAAGGTGTGGAGCACTGACACACAGGTGGATATTTTCCGTGTCAGTTACGAAAACGGCGAGGGCACCATCACCGTACACAGCAATGACGGCGATCGGCTGATCGCCCCCGGCACAGAAAACACCTACGCCTTCAAACTGAAAAACACCGGCAATGTATCGCTGGATTATACCGTCGAGGTGGATGCCTTTGTCACACCGGACGGCACGCCCCTCCCCGTCACCGGCCGTCTGAGCCGCTATGACGGCAAGTGGCTTGCCGGTGCGCCGGATACCTTTGCGGATATTCCCGCACTGGATGCCGCCGCGGATACCGGCACCCTGAGCGCCGGCCGCTACACCTATTACACCCTGGACTGGCTTTGGCCCTTTGAAAACGGCAACGATGCGCTGGATACCATGCTTGGCAATGCCGCTGTGGACGACGATCTGCTGTTCACCATCGTGATCCGCACCGTTGCCACTGCCAGCCTTGACCCCGAAGCCCCCGGCGGCATCATCCCGCCTGTGGATACCGGCGATGATTTCAGCGCTGCGCTGTGGCTGGCGCTGGCTATCTGCTCACTGTTTTTGATGGCGGTGCTGCTGGTATTCCACATCCGCGAAAAGCGTCGCGCATAAATCCTTTCCCCCTTCATTACTTGCTGCGGAGGCATTGTTTTTGAAAAAGACCGACCAACCCAAACTGAAAATTGTCGACTTCATCCGCTGGGCCGCGCTGATCCTTGTTGGCGCGATCCTCGGCGTGAATGTGTATATGATCAACGCCAACCGTTTGGTGGGTGAGCAGCTGCCCATGCCCTTCGGCTACGGCGCGGCTGTGGTACTTTCCGGCAGCATGGAGCCCACCTTCTCCACCGGCGATCTGATCGTTGTGCGCGAGGAAGCCGCCTACGCCACTGACGATATCGTTGTATATCAGGATGGCAATATACTGGTAGTTCACCGCATTCTGGCTCTTGACGGCGAGACCGTCACCACCAAGGGCGATGCCAACAACACCGCCGATGTCCCCATTGCCCTTTCTGCCATCCGCGGCCGCGTGCTGTTCCACATCCCCGGAGCAGGCAGCGTCGTCAACTTTCTGAAAACGCCGGTGGGCATCATTCTGACCATTGCCGCCGCCATTGCGCTGGTGGAACTGCCCCGTTGCCGCGAAAAGAAGAAGGACGAAGCTGAGCGCGACCGTATCATTGAAGAGATCAAGCGCCTGAAAGAGGAGCAAACCGACTGACGAAATGAGGAAAAACAGAGCCATGAGCAGGCACAGCGGAAAAGTAAAACTGAATATTCCGATGTGTCTGGCCTGCGTTCTGCTGTGTCTGACACTGATTTCCATCCGTATGACCGGCGGCTTGTATGCCAAATACATCAGCACCGGCAGCGGCGGTGATTCGGCCCGCGTGATCACCTTCGGCGAACTGAGCCTGACCGAAACAGGCGATTTCACTGCCGATGATAAAAACGCCTTTATCATCCCCGGTGTGGATCTGGTAAAGGATGCCCGCGTGAATTTTTCCGGCAGCGAGGCCGCTGTGATCGTCTTCGCCGAGGTGCAGGTCTCCGACAAGTGGACGATTTCTGCCGACAGCAAAACTTATTCCTTCACAAGCGGCAGCACCGCCCTGATGCAGTGGAGCATTGCTGACAGTTGGACTCTGCTGCCACGCAGTTCGGACAGCCTTTACCCGCTCAACAACCGCGTATTCTACCGTGTACTGCAACCGAACGAAGCGCTTGAGAATGCCCCCATTCTTGCAAACGAAGGCAAAATCACTGTGAGCAGTGCTATCACCCGCCATCAGATCACCGGTATGGATAATCTTTTCATCAATCTGCGCGCCTATGCTGTGCAGGCTGGCGGCTTTGAGTCCATCGCCGATGCGTGGAGCTCCGTTTTCAATCACGCGTAACCAACATCCGGCGCAAAAAAAATGCCGCAAACCACTGTACTTTTCCCGCAAATCTCACGAAAGGAGGGCAGACAATGAAAAAAAGGATCCTTGCGCTGCTGCTGTGTCTGGCAACTGTTTTTACCATGCTGCCCTCTACGGGGGTTGCTGCCGAAGATACAGCCGCAGCTGCCGAAACGGCAAAATCTGAAGTCACGATCCTGCGGGATGGCACGCCCACAAGTGAACTTTTGCTTTATCGTGACGAAAAGGTTCTGTTGAGTGCCGAACCAAATAACGTAGCCGACCCGGTTTTTCAGTGGCAGATCCTGCTTGATGCACAAAACAACGCATGGGTAAATATTTTCGATAAGACCGAAGCACAGTGCGAGGTTTCCTATACTGTTGTAAAAAACCTGCTGGATACATCTGGAAGCAGCTATATTCGCTGTGCCGTAAGCTGTGACGGCCAGACGATTTACAGTGATCCCATCTGCGTGACCATTCTTTTTACCAATGCTCCCACCGAACCGGCCGCCCCTCAGCCGATGCAGCTACTTTCCGATTTGTATATTTTGCCGTTCAACACACAGGCGTCTGCTGCGGATGAAAGCACTGCTGTACAGCAGACGGAGCCTGCAGAAATTTTGAATGAAAACGAACAGCCCGACGCTCTGCCACAGGAAGCTGAGGAGAAGACTACAGCATCTGCGGCGGATGCTGCAACGGATGCCATAGCAGTACCGTCCGTGGAGGCTTCTGTCAACACCGCTCCCGAACAGGAAAACGCAGAAGAACCCTCTATGACTGCCGTGCAGCCCGAAGAGGATGCACCTGCGGTTTTTTCCGAGCACAGGATCCAAAGCGCACAGCCAACATCCGCCAACGCCGATGGCACAGCCGAATATGTGACTGTAATGATCAAATATCTGGATGCATCCAGTCTGAATGGTGTGGAGACTGCAATCTACAGCCCATATACAGCCACCATCGAAAAGGGCAGTAATTTTACACAGAATGTTGTTTCGCCCACTTTTTTGGGCTTTGCGCCTTTTTATGATGCAGATACTACAGATGCAAACACAGAGATTGACGACGATGCCTCAACGGTCAGCCTGAATTTCACCAACGTGGCGCAAAATGTTGAGATCTGTGTTTACTACAAGCCGATCAAGGTCAATTTTGCCATCCGGTATTTTTTTCAGAACATCAACGATGATCTTTACACCGAAGATGTGACCCGCTATCACACCGGCCAGGCAGAAACCGGCACCATCATTGAAGAAAGTTATCTGAAAGCTCAGGCCGGAAACACCACCGGCTTTGAAAAGATGTACCATATTCCCGAAAGCGTTGCCGCAGACGGCAGTACGGTATTTGAATGCTACTACGACCGCAATTATTATCTGATCAACTTTGATGCCAACGGCGGTTACGGTGTAGACCCCATCTACGCCCGCTACGGCACGCCGTTTATTGTCAACGATCCCATCCGACACGGTTATGTTTTTAATGGGTGGAAGCTTGTAGCAGTTGATACAAACAACGACAGCGTTTGGGAAACCACCCTGCCCGATGATGCTCTGAGCGGACTTATCTCCACCATTCCAGCGTACAGTTGCTACTATGAAGCACAATGGACAACCATTGGTACGACCGCCTCTATTGTATATTGGCTTGAAGATCCAGATGTTGATGGAAAGTATAATTACTGGCAAACAGAACCACTCAACACTGTTATCTCCGGTTCAACCATATACGGAAAAGATTACAGTGATATAACAACTTGCAGCTGGTACACCAATACAACTAACGCTGCCGCTACATATCAATTCTATGAATACAATTCGACCAAAACCGAAAATGAACCGGGTGTTGTTGTAGAAGGTAACGGCTCCTCTGTTGTTAATGTATATTACGACCGAAAAGAATACTCTGTTCAGTTTATTTTTGCCAGACAAAGTGGTACTACTTATCAAAATGCATCTAACACTGACAGCGATGATTATGCTTCGGTCGGCTGGGGAAACAGAACTCTAAATACGGACAACTGGAATACTGTAACAAGCAGTACCAACCCTGAATGCAAAAGCTTTACTACCAATGGCTGGACCTATTATTACTTTGAAATCACCGATAAATACGGTGCAAGAATCGATGACGAATGGGTTAAAATAAACAATCTGTTGGCAAATAATCCTATCGTAAGTAATAATGTTTATGTCAGTTGGCGAACAAACAGTAACTCCGGTTATGGCAGAAGCAACACAAACAAAAATATCAAAGGCGCGTATCCATATATGGATACGCAGATGATTATAACCAACTCTACCAGCGGCATGGTTACAAATTCTACCCATACCATGACCGCATACAATAATTCTGGTGTATCGTATTATCAATACGAAATATATTTTTACAACACTGTTAAGCAGCAATATGAGTTGGAAAACGCATTTATCGTCAACCCAACCGCTGCCTATAATCAGCAAACCACTTTTCAGTATATCGGTATGACCCATGTCCAAACCGAGTATTTCGACCGTGACACAGAAGGAAATCTCGTAGAGGAGAACAATGCAGGTTCCAGACCTAACGGAAAAAACTCCGCGGATTATCCGGCTATCATCAAATTCTATTATCAGCCCAAAAACTTCACACTTCAATTCTTCAATCACAACGCCTTTGTTGACGCTTTGAAGAAAACAGCGGATTATAACACACTGTTGTCTGCTTATCGTCCAAATGGTGATCCGATTTATCCCTCTACGCTTGAAGAAAATGCATATACATTTAACGGTTGGTATGCATCGCCCGGATGTTACGCAGGAACCGAAGTCAACTGGGATACCGATACAATGCCTGCACAAGATTATGTCTTGTATGCAAAATGGATACCCAAAACCCACACTGTCAACTTCTTCACCACTTTGGATGAAATGAAGGGTTTTGAGGCCAATGCTTCTTCTGTCACTCCTTACAAATCCTTTGTCAGGATCACGCACGGCAACGTTGTCGGCAGCATTGATAATCCCTCCCGCACCGATACGAGCGGTTCCGATATGAACCTTGTTTTCGGCGGTTGGTTCTATCTGGAAAACGGTCAGAAAAAGGCTTTTTCGCCCACGGATATGCCCATCAACCGGGATATGAATGTCTTTGCGGACTGGAGCAGCCATACCCCCACCCCCTACCGTATCAACTACGTACTGTTGAAAAATCCAACCAAAAAGGTGGCAGATGATACCGTCGGTTTTGCATACATCGGCACTACCCGCACCTTTACCGCCAAAGCCGGCGAGCCCTACAACCAGCTTTACGAAAACTACAATCAGGGCTACTTCCCTACCGTCAGCTCCCACTCGATCACCATGCAGTACGAAGCTGACCACAGCAACCTTCAGCAGAATACCCACACATTCTATTATGTCGAAGCGCAGAATATCGAATACACCGTTCGCTATATCAATAAGGAAACGAATGTTGTAATGGATACGGTCACGCATACCACCTCCTCCGCCGTAGTTACCGAACGGTTCAAGGCCTATGAAAACATGGTGCCGGATGCTTTTTATAAGCGTCTGGTGATTTCGGTGGAATGGGATGAGGAACAGAACAAATATGTGGGTACCGACGATAATGTCATCACCTTCTACTACACTCCCAACAAAACCAGCGCCTACTATGCGGTTCATTTCATGTTGGAAAAGCTTCACGATCCCAGCCTGCCTGCCGATAAGATAGCCGCGCTGCAAGCGCAGTATAAAACGGATGGTACCGGCGGCTACGAAGAAACAGGTACTCATGTGGAAGGTATCGGCAATGTCAATAGTACTATTTCGATCATTCCGCAAATCTTCTCCGGTTTTGAGCTGATCCCGAATGCAGCAGTAACTAAAATCGGCGAGGCTGAAAGCAATGCAACCTACGTCAATTCGGAATATCGGATCACGGTTTCCGCAGACGGTACTGAGCTGTATATTTTCTACAAGCGCAAATCGTTCGATTATACCGTACATTATTACCAATACAACACCACGGAGCCTGTCGATTCGGTTAACGCCCCCTCCAAAACAGGAAGTGCCTTGTACGGTTCCAGCGTCACAGAGAAAGCCAAGGAAATTGACAACTACACCTGTGTATCTGCACAAACTCAAACGATTCCTATCCGTGAAAACGAAGCTCAAAACATTATAATCTTCTACTATGCACCGCTGCAATATGTAGCCGAATATGTAGCTGTGCCGGAAGAAGGCGGTTGGCTTTCCTCCACTATCGAGGTCATCGCCGGCAGCGAAGATTTGGAAGGTTCCAAGCCTACAGCAAATCCTTTCTATCGGTTTGAAGGCTGGTATCTGGACGAAGAATGTACCCAACCTATAACCGCTGAAACTGGAACAGTTGAACAGGACACCAACAGATTCACGCCGGATAAAAACAAGCTGAGCGAAACCGAGCGCAACATCTTTTATGCCAAATTTTCGCTGCAAGTCGGTGATCTGACAATCACACGCCAGAACGCCACAGATGACGATCAGGTATTCGTGTATGAGGTAAAAAACACCTCTACTGGCGAAATCATCTATGTAACGGTCACCGGCAATGGCAGCACAACGATCAACAACCTTGTTTTCGGTAATTATACCGTAACACAGCTGAATGACTGGTCATGGCGGCATGCTGATTCGCCTTTGTCTTTTGCACATCAGGGCAGCAGTGGTACAACCGTACAGTTCTCTGCCGCAGAAAGCAGCACAGGCTGGCTAAACGGCAACAGCAATTTCATCCACAATCGACGGGGGTATCCATGATGAAAACAAAGTCACTCCGTCGCCCCCTGCTGTGCTTCCTGCTGTTGACTGTTGCCGCGCTTTGCGGGTCTGTTCTGGCCTACATGTACCGCGTTACTGAACTGACACAGAACGCTTTTACCCCCGCATATGTAGACTGTATTGCAGCAGAAACATTTGATGGTACAACTAAAAGTCAGATCACGGTGCAAAACACCGGCAATATTCCCGCTTATCTGCGAGTACGGCTGGTTTCCTACTGGGTATATGCCGAAAGCGGAGAAATTGCTCCGATAGCCTCTCAGGCTCCTGCATTCACGCTTGGTCCCGGATGGGTAGCCGGAAGCGGCAGCACATATTACTATGCAGTACCGGTTGCTGCAGAAGCAATCACGGGCAATTTGCTGGGAGGTCCACCCCTGACGCTTGAAATCAAAACAATTGACAGCACTACATACCATCAGGTGATTGATGTTTTTGCAGAAGCGATCCAGAGTGTGCCCGCTGATGCTGTAATCGACAGTTGGGGCGTGACACTTTCCGGCGATACAATCACTTCTGCCCCCTGATCATGCACGACATCGCAAATTCTCTGCAAATAACAACAAGGGCGATGACGGAACCCCGTCATCGCCCTTGTTTTTTGTTTTACATACATTTTCAGATAAGAAAGCCTTTATCGCGCAGCTGCGCCGCAAAACGCGCTACCGCGGCCTTTGCGGTGGCTTCGTCCACCTCGTACTCCGCCAGCAATGCAGTCACTAGATCGGTTTCCTCGATGCCCTGTGCAATGCGCTCCCACAGAAAACGACCGGTTTCATTCAGCGTGATCATCATATTCAGATCCAGCTCATCACCGGAAGGGATCACCACGGTCTCCCCTGCGACCTCGCGCAGGATAAAGCCTTCTTTCAGTTTCAGCATAGCTCATTCTCCTTTTTTCAGGCCGCCGGACATCGCCTGATAGGCTACAAATGCGGCCTCCTGTTCCATATTGCAGCGCAGCTTCCAGATGGGCACCTCGCGGATCAGCTGGTCCAGCAATTCCATCAGTTTGATTCGGTATTCCATTGCTTTCGGTCGATTTGCCTGCCGCAGAATATCAAGCACCGCATCTTTACCGGAATATGGCTCGATTTGATTGTTCACATCGCGTTCCAATACCGCGATCCCTGCAAGCGGAACACCTGTATTGACACTGATATCATACTTGCCGCTCCACGGCGTCCCAAACGCATACCAGATGCCATCGATCCTGCGCAGCGCAGGCTTATCGTCATTCAAAATATATGCATGTTCACCAAACTGCTTCAGCCAAAGAGCCGTGTGCGTGGATTTACCGGTACCGCTGTTTGCTGTAAACAAATAAGCCAAACCATCTACTACAACAGCAGAGGAATGCAGCATAAAACCATCAAATTTCAGCAGTTCACGATAAAATGCACCACCACTGGCCAGATATTCCACATCTTCATCGCTCAGGTATGGATAATTATCCCGGACTTTTTCATATTTTGAACGAACAACAATATCTGGCGACACATCTCCTTCCGATAAATATGGCTTCGCCTGTTCCAGAGTTCTTCCAAAGCTTTCAATCTTTACATTCAATCCGGCAATTTTATAATAAAAGCTCATCCAAGTATTACCTGCATTTAATCTAACCCCCGGCAGCTGTACAGCTGCCGGGGGTCTTTCATTCCATTAATCAGAATTCTTCGTCAGAGCCATCAGACGCACCGCCGATCTGATTGCCTCCACCGCCAACCATCATTTCATCAGCGATGACAACACATTCCATAATGGGCTCTTCATAAAACTTTTTCATCGTTGTACAGCATCCTTTCAATTTGTTTTATTTAGTTGAAACGAATACGAGCCTTTTCACCATAGACAACAAGAGCTTTACAGACCGCATCCTCTGCATCATCCTTACCGTTTGTCAGCCATCCCTCTGCAAATTTCTCCGGACTGTTGGGCGTCAAACCACTACGATAAACGGTAACACCGTCATTCATAACAATACGACAGCTGTAATACAGCGTTTCACCCAAATGCGAGGCAACGATATGATGAGATTTACCGGTATAATAACCATCATCCTCAATAATGGGGCTGGCATATGTGCAATTTTCAACACTCAGCTTGCCTCCATTGTTCTTGGCATCCTTATAGGTATCAGCATCCCAGAACAGGATCGCGGACTTCTCCCAATCGATATCACCCACGATTGCCGGATCAATCGAATAGTAGACATCCATACGGATGGCGCCAAGCAGATCCAGGCCTGCGGATACAGGAGCCAACGAAACATACTTTCTGTCGCCCTCAATCGTTGCACTCATTTCTCTCAGACCATCTGTATCAGAATCCACTTCAGTCAGATAGCCGTCATCAAATGCCAGATTGTAGCTGCTATACGCATCCTTGGCTACATTCCAGTCGTCAGGAATCTCATTCACGTAATAGGGAGGCACATATCCATCTCTCTGCTCAAAGTACTTTTGAGCAGAAGTAGCATACTCCAGCAGCGCCGCACAAATATTACGTTCCTGCTCATCTACTTCACCATTCTTAGGATTATCCAATCTGTCATAGCAGAAACGCGCAGGACTATACTTATAGTTCGTTTCCTGATAGACATAAACGCCTTCTGCTACTTCAACATAAGGACGGATGTAGACCAAATCGCCAATATCCTTAGCAAAGATCTCGTCAGTGCGAACACCCCAACCGTATACATCGTCATAGAACATACTGCTGGGGACAGTCTTGCAGTTTTCAGCATTTACAGTAAGCAGTTTGCTGCTGGCAGGAGCATCTTCACCTGTCCAGATAATCACACCACCCTGCTTTGCAAAATCAATGTCATCTGCAAAACCTTCAAGGTTCATGTAATAGTTCAGGTAGATCACACTGTCCAGAGACATCGTCCACATACTCTTGGAAATCTTGCCGGAAACGACCGTCAGTGTACCGAACTCAACATCGATCTCGTGATAACCACTCTCGTCCGTATAAGCATACAGGGTGGGATAAACCTTACCATTCACTGTAATCGAATCCTTGACTTCGTAGCCGGAATTCTTGATCACAGCGTAGATGGGGTAATTGCCGGCTACCGGCTGATAAGTCGGGCAATCGAATTCGACTTCAAGTTCATCATACAAGGTAGATTTATCATCCATCGTGAAAGTGAACTCAATGTCGGCCAAAGCCGTCCCGACCGGCACGGACTTGTTATCCACAATCACATCAGCATAGATATCGAAATCCAGAGCATCGAGGATCTGGTCAGCGATATACTTGTGGCCGTTGCCGTTGGGATGCAGAACGGTACCGGTTTCGGAGGTAATCTTCTTGTCAACGACTGCCAGCAGATACTCGGGAGCCTTGAGGGTGATCTCATGGCCTCTGATGGAGACGGTGGCAAAGGAATCCAGAGCAGTCAGGTTCTTGCTGACGGAATCATCAGCGGTGACAAACAACTCAGTATCCAGGATCTCGGCGGTAACGATACGGCTGCCTTCCTCAGCGGCAGAGGTGCCGGCACCAACATAATTGGTCAGGAAACGGTTTGCCTGATTGATCATACGGTGGGTGATGGCCTCAACATTGACTCTGCGATCCGGCAGAGTAACAGAACGGTCACCAACACTGATGGTCTTGCCGGTATTGAAGTAGGTATCCTCCATCGGATCGTAGAAGCCGGTCAAAACGATCACAGCGTTCTCGTTCATTTCGGCAATATCCTCGACCGCATTATCCAGATTGGCGGCGTAGCCAACCATGGCATACAGCATGGATTCGATGGTGGTGTAGAAGGTGTTCATTGCAATCTCGCAGCCCTCATAGAGCTTATCCAGCTCGGGGATGCGGTCATCAACACGGTTCTCAACCTTGCCGACGATCTTCAGGATGAAATCAAAGGTAGCATTCTTGGCGCGATTGATCAGAGCGTAACGGTCATCACCGATGTAACGGCCCCAATCCATTGCGTAGGGCTCTTCGCCATTGGCTGCCAGCAGAGCCTGAGTCACGGGATAGGTGGTCAGGTTGTTCAGACCGACATTGATGGTGACAACATCGGCATCGGCAACATTGGCCTTGTACTCATTGCGCAGACCGGCAATGTAGCCCTCACCGTAACGACCGGTGGTATAGGCATCGCCATTGTAGCCGTTGCTGACCAAGGCCCACAGCTCCTCGGTACGCATGCCATCCAGAGTGTAATTGTACAGGATATCAGCGCCATCGCGGTCATCCTCGGCCATTGCCAGAGCATCGGCCAGAATCTCGGGATAGGTCTGAACACCACTTGCCAGAGCAGTGCCGGCGGTGACATTATCACCAAAGGCAACATAATTATCCGGGTTGATCAGGGTTTCCACCTGACCGGAAGCATTGGTGGGCAGCTTCAGATATTTTTTGGCAGCATGGTACATATCGATGGTGGCATCGACAGCACGGTTGGCCAGACCACCGACAAAGCTATCGGTATCGCCGCCCTTCATCGCCTTGATGACCTGATCGGCGATCACGGCATGACCATTGGCATCGGGCATGATCATCAGAGCATTGGCCAGATAATAACGCAGCGCAATGTAAGCAACGGTCTTATCTTCCTTGGCCATATCATCGCCCTGAATCAGGTTATCGACCATATCGGCCACATAGCTTGCACCGCTGTTGTAAACCTTTTTGGCAACAGCCAGCAGGTCATTCAGGCTGATGGTCTCAACTTCGGCGACCTCGCGCAGAAGATCGAACACCTTATCAAAGGTTTCATTCAGCTGGTCAGCACTGTCCATGCCCTTTTCAACAGCCTTCTGATAATCCTTATAGCCGTCCATGACCTTATTGACAGCTTGCTCTTTCAAAGCAAGATAATCCGTATAATACTCCTGTGCAGTGTCACCGGCGCCCTTGTAAGAAGTGTTATACTTCTCGAGAATAGTCCGGGCAGCTTCACCTTTCAGGGTATCATATTCGCCAAATGCGCTTTTGGCTTCAGCCAGCGACTCTTTGTACTGGACGAAAGTATCCTCTGCCGTAGTTGCAGCAGAACTGTAGGATGCATATGCAGAAGCAAATTGATTTTTGACAGGATCAAAGAAGAAATCCTTGTAAAAACCAGTCGGCTCAATGCCGCCGTTCAAATTCTCAACAAGCCAAGCATGCAGCTCCTGATCTTTTTCGGCCTGGGTGGTTTTGGAATCCATCCGTGCAAGCACATAAAGGATCTCATCCACGGAGATACCTTCATCTTCAACAGTTGCCGGATCATCCGGAGCCCACAGAGGCAGGCCTTCACTATCATCCGTTACGAAATCATAAATCTTCTGTGCAGCAGCAGCACGGATTTCAGTCCGAACAATATCTCTTACTTCATCTGTATCATCAGCGTTGTTAATTTTATCTGCAAACAGATCGAACGAATCAACAGTCTGCAGTGTGAAACCACCATCTTCGTACTTTGCTTCAAGCTTTTCAGCCAAAACAGGCTTGAACTTTTCTTTCAGATGATTCTCAGCAATAGCTTCGTTGTCATCATCAGCACGCTCATCCATATCAGCCAAAAGCTCTTTTGCATCCTCTTCCTTATAGGAAGGAATATACTCTTGTACTTTTTCGGTAATTTTTCTGGCAGCTTTTCCATTCAGCCAGTCGTTGACAACATCTTCCCGCCCTTTTTCCGTGGTCGCTGCATCCATCCGGTTCAGCAGCTCGATTACATCGGCTTTAACAATGCCCAACGCATTGCTTTCACCGATCTCATCAATAACCATCTGAGCAGCAGCTTCACGCAATGCGGCAGGGTCACCACCACTGTTTCGCTTCAGAAGGTCAATGGCATCATACGCATCCTGTTGGGTCTTGATCTCAATACCGGCAAACGTCTGACCGATCATCGCCTTGGTCATCAGATCAACAACGAAATCTTCGGCAACCTTCTCGCGGGCAGCTTCGTCCACAGCGGCGTTCAGATCCTGCAGAAGTACCGTAATGTCATCCTTTGCGACAACAATCGAACCGTAGGTGCCAGCGTACTTCTCGAGCTCAGTTTTGAACTTATCCAGAATCTCTTCAATGACCAGTTCATCGATCAGGCTGCGGATGTAAGCCTGACGCTCCACATTCGACTTGCAGTCGAAGATGTCCCAGGCGATATCGTACAGCTCGTTCTCGGTTTTATGAATACCATACTCCTCGAACATTTCGCCAACCATATCGGCAGCGGTATCATCAGCCAGCTGCAGCAGCTTGGTCTTCAGATCGCTGGGGATACGGTCATCCTCAGGCAGAGCGGTATTGCCCATGCGGTCGATCAGCAGAGAGGGATTGCCGGGATGCACATAGGCATACTCGAAGGCACGGGGAGCCAGAACCTGGGTATAGGCATTGGCCATTTCGACCAGAGCCTCGAAGAAATAACCCACATTGGCAGTAAAGGAGTGCGCAGCGGTGGTAACAGTCTTGCCGCCGACAGTAAAGGACTTCTCGCCCAGACTGACACTGATGGTCTCGCCCTGCATGGGATTATACAGACCGATCACATACAGCTCAACATCCGGATTGGAATTCAGGATCTCGCGGATCACAGCGTTAAAGTTGACGATGTAGCTCAGGTAGGTATAAGTAGCAACCTCAGTCACAAAGTCGATCAGATTCAGCGCATCCTCAGCCAGCTCATCAGCGCTGTTCGCCATTTCGGGAATGGCAGCCAGCAGATGATCCAGCACGGAATCCTTCATCTTCTGGATCTCATCCAGAGAAATGTCGTTAGCATCCAGCTTGAAATCCTCAAAGCTGTATTCGTACTTGACGGCACCCTTATTCTCCAGATAGTACATCATCTGCTCAATGATGTAGGTGGCGAAGTTATTGATACCGACATTCAGCGTGATATAATCAGCGCTGGCCACAGCAGCCTGCAGTTTCGCACGCTCGCTCGCAAGCGCGGAATTCAGGTAGCTGGAGAAAACGGCCTTGGTATAGCCGTCGCCCTTGTAAGACTCGTCCAACAGGTAGCGAACCTCTTCGATACGCCACTTATCGCCAGCCTTAAAAGCGTATTCAGACTCCCAGTTTTCTTCACCGTACAGATACTTTGCAACCTGTACAAAGTAGCTTTCGGTTTCCGGGGAATCCAGACCAACGCCATTGGTCATTTCGTCACCGATGGCCAGATAGCCAACATCGCCAAGGCTATATGCTGTGGTTTCTGCGTAAACAGGCGCCACGAAGCTGAAAGCCATCACGATGACCAGTGCCAGGGAAACGAACTTTTTGAGTGTATTTCCTTTAAACACGGATATCCTCCTCCTATAAAAATGATATAAGGACATAATTACCTATGCTATTTATTGTACCGCGATTTGCTATTTATGTCAACAAAAAAACTGCCGTATTTTTTGCAAAATAGGAATGTTTTTTCGACTATTTTTCTAAATGAAATATGCCGAAAAGCCGATGAAATGGAGCTTTGCGGTCAAACACACCAAATCGCCGCTGTATGACACAGCGGCGATCGATTTATTAACGGGACGGCGGTGTAAAACGCCGGCGGCGGGCTTTGTTCCACATGACCATCACGGCACCGACAAGCAGCGTGGATGCCAGCAGCACCCCCAGCACAATCAGACCAAGAGTGCCGGCACTGATACCGAGCTTGTTCACGCGGCCGGTAAGTACATACTGATTGCCGTAGGCATCGGTCAGCGTGGCGCCATAGGTGATATCGTATTCCGGGGCAAGTACTTCGGGAATGACGGCATCCATAGGATCCTCATTCGGAACATCCAGCGCAAGCACATACTCACCTGCCCGTGTACCGGCCAGACTGAATGCAGCTTTGCCATCGTTATCCACAATGACGCTGCCGACTTTTTTCAATTCTCTGCCATCGACTGCATAAAGTGTTGCAATGCGATGTGCCGTATCCCCGCCCAGCGGGAACAACAGCGTGGAATTAAAGGTGGTATCGCCCAATGTGACACTGTAGCTTTCGGAGTCACCGATGGTATCGGTATAACGATCATCGGTGCCGGGCGTGATCTGCACACTGAGATCCTGTTCGCCGGAGAGAATTCCTTTATCCTGATCATCCACCTCCAGCTTCCAATCCGCATCCGGCGTGTGGATGGTAACGGTCACGTCCTTATCCAGCAGATCGGAAAGTGCGCCGCCGGGCAGCGTGGTATCGCCATCGCCTTGCAGCTGAATATCCACGGAGGGCTGCTTGCCGCCGTTGATGGCATTGTTGACCGTCTGGGTCACATCCTGCCAGCCGGAAGGATCGGTAACGGTGGCATTGACGGTGGTGCCGATATTATTCGAATCGGTTACCAGCCCGTTGCCTGCAGGCAGCTTTTCGATCGTGGTGGTAGTTGAGCCTGTATTCTGGGAATAATCCACAACCTTATCTACATCCGGACCGCGGGATGGGGCCGATGGCTGGGAGAGCTGGTAATCGATCATCTGTTTTACTCCATCGGAACCGCTGTAATCCACATGGTAAAGGTCATCGCATTCGACAAGGGCATCCGGCTCAACAGCCTGAATGGTGGAAGGCAGGAACACCTGATTGAGCGAATCACAGCCGAAAAAGGTCCATGCAGGCAGGATGCTGATCGGGGCAAGAATCTCGGCATAGACAAGGGCATCGCAATAAGCGAACACACCGTCGCCCATGATCTGCACGCCGGCGGGGACAATGATGCCGCCAAGGCTTTGGCAGGAGAAGAACGCCTGATCGCCGATGGTGTGCAAACCGGCCGGCAACACCACATTGGCAAGCGCGGAGCAATCGTAGAATACGCCGCGGGCAAGGTGCTGCACACCGTTCATGCTGATATAGTTCAGCGAGGTGCAGCCGGCGAAGGCCAGCTCGCCGATGGAGGTGACGGAATCCGCCAGTGTGACGGCGGTGAGGGCGGTGCATTCGTAAAATGCAAGGTCGCTGACAGAGGTGACCCCCTGCCCCACCACTACACGCTGGATGGAGCCCGCCGCAGAAAGCCACGGCGGCATGGAATACTCGGTATAGGCTGTCATGGAACCGGTGCCGGAAATGGTAAGGGTGCCATTGCGCAAAGACCATGTGAGTGATTCGCCGCAGGTACCGCTGAGCTCAGCGGCATGGGCGGCAGGGGCAGCGAATACGAAAAGACCCGCGCACAAAAGCACCGCCAGCAATGCGGAGAGGTTTTTATTCAGTTTGTGCTTCATAGGTGTGGTCCTTTCCGTGTTAATGCCCGTTTTGGCAAACAACGCAATAATAATGAATAAAACAAGCTTATCGAAAAAAGCAGAATTGCAAAGCACCGCCCTGCTTTGTACAGCGGTCAGTTGCTTTCTCACATCAGGTTCACTGCTGTGCGGCAACATTTTCGCTTAAAATACACAAGAATAAATACAAAATCCACACAAGGCAGGAATATGCTGATGCAGTCTATCCAAACAGGGCCGCAGCCAAAATAAACTATTGCACCGAGTATATCTGCAACCAATTTCGCAATAAATACCGCCAGAGAAATAGGCCGCATTGGATAGGATTAAAAACATATCCCAGCCAGATGAGCACGCCAACAATAGTATTGAAATAGGAGAAGAAAAACATCGCATCGTGGTTAATCACCGTATCATACAGCGCAACCGTCACAAGGATTATGAGCATCAAAAACATCATTTTTCGCTTTAGCGGCACTTTTTTCGTCACAAAACTTAACACAATGATCGCGAAATCAAGTAATGCCCAAAGCACATATGCCGCCACAGCATAATTGAACCGTGCAGATTTAAAAAACAAATTCAACAGCACAATCCACTCGAACGGCGCAATAACGGCCTGTGTCTGCAGTGAAATCAATGGATAACGGTATCTCACCGTCCCTAAAAAGGCCAGCGTGTACGTTACCACCCAGAAAAAACACATTTAGAAATCCAGAATTATGCGCAGATCACTCATTGGGCTTTTCTCCTGTGGTTTTCTTTTTCACAAGGCACAGCCATGCAATACCAACCACAACCGCAACGATCGACCAGATATTCCCAAATGGAAGAAGCATTTGCTTTGTGACCCACGCCTCCCGCATGATGTTGAGAACAAAACGAGAACTGCCATACAAAAGTAAATACCATCCGTACAGTTCGTTCCGTCTTTCACCTTTCAGGCACCAATACTGCAGGAGCGTAAACAGGAGCAATGCCGCCACCAGCTCTACTATCTGGCTGGGAAATCGGACAGGTTCCCCAGTCTGTGACACAAACAATGGGCGCCCTTCGCAGCAGCCGCTGATCTTGCAATGAATCTTCATCAAAGCGAGCATAATGCACTCGCCTACAGCACACAGATCCATTACTTCTCCGTACGGTACTTTTACAAGCAACGCTACACCGACAAACACAACCGGCACCAGAAAAACCGCCCCGTAAAACGACAACCCGCCAAAAAGCCCATTTTCAATAAAGTACATTAAAAACGTACCGGCGGTTCCGGTCACCGTCAGCAGAACAGTCACACAGAAAGCCTTCCATGCGGAGATTTCCTTTTCGCGTGCAGCGATCCGAATGGGCATGCCCATCAAAACTGTACCGATTGCCAAAAAAACGCAAAGCTTTAATGTCATTTTTACTCCTGCCCGCCCTCGGTTTCGAGGGCGGGCTTATAGCAATCAATTTTCAACAACTACATCTTTTCTGTAGGGGTTAGCCTGCGTATACGAAAGTTCAGTGCTATCAATCGTTGTACCCGGTGCATTACCCTTTACCTCGTTACCATTCGAACTATAGTAATACTCCGTTCGAGTAGTAGTGGACGCCTTTGTCGTTTTGGCACCGTCACTGTACCCTAACACCGGTGTAGCAGACTGGGCACCCGTAATCGCAACAGTATCACCCGGCGCATAAGTTGTGTTACCGATTTTCCAACCGGTAATCGTCCAAGTACGCACCCATGTGGTATTGGAACTGGATGCTACAGAAACTGTTGTTGTCTTTATATACGGAGTATAATAGTTAATCGTATCGCAGCCAGATGTTTCACTTCTTGTTGTGTAAACATTCTCATTTTTGGGATACCCCGACTGTACAACGAACGATCCATTGTTCGCAGAAGCCTTATCCTCTGTCCAAGTCTGACTTCCTGGCAATGTAACAGTAAATGTACCATTCGCATTTGCCGCACCATAAATTCGAGATGGTGTGGTCGGCAAAGTCTGTCCACTTGCAGTGGAACCGAAATTCACATGCGCCGGGAAAAGCGGATTGTTAACCGTAACAGCATCGGACAATGTTACCGTATAATCCACGCCGCCGTAATTTATGGTAATTCTGCTTATTGTCTGTCTGCCCGCCGGATAAAATACCGGCCAGCTTGTAACCGATGCACCAAAGCCTAAAAGACCCTCGTCAAATGTACCGTCGGTACCTGCACCGATTTGCGCTTTATTGGACAAGCTTCCCGCATCAAAGACGACCACATTGTCATACTCACTACCATTTTGATTCGGCACAGTCAGTGTAATGCCATTATGCGTCGTAGGTACGCCTGTCACCTTAAACGTAATGGACGGGTATTTAATTGCGACCTGTTCCTGATCGAGCGAACCAGTCTGCGCCGCAACATACATATATACCACAGCGTTAAAGTTGTCGATCTTTGTATTAAAGTTACCGGTGACAACATCCAGACTTGTAGGATTGGTTTTCTTATAGTGTCTTGCACTTGTGGGGTTGGCAGAAACACTATCGATCGTCAAAACCGGAAGCTTGGAATACACCTCTGCCGCAAGACCGCTGAAATTCTTCGCTTTTGCCGATCCACTGGAATTACTGAAGGTTGCATCGGAATTAAACGTAGCAACCGACAGCGTGTAGTTATAGCTTCCGGCCACTTCCAGATATTTTTCCGCTTCAGCCGTGAATACCACACTGTCCCCTGCGACCGTTGGATTGGTCATGTTGACAGGCAAAGAATTGACTGTACCGCCGGTGTAACCGCCGTAACTCTTTTGGCTGGCTTCGCCGCCATGTGCCAAATTAAGATTCACGGATGTGATCACCGCATTCAGATCATCGGCTGCAATACCGGGCGCAGTAACAGAAACCGTCAGCCCCTTATCTTTCAAAACATACCGATCCATAAACATACCGGTACGGGTGATATTGCCGTCACCGTCTTTGGTGGCGCCCAGCAACAGTGATGTGACCGTTGCCTCCAAATGATTGATAACGGTAAAGCTTCGCTCAGCTTCCGGCACAACATCCACAGCTCTGAGGATATACTTATCTTCATCTTCCTCACTGTAGAACTTGCCATCCGCATAGACATTGTTGAAGCGGAATTCCTTGACCGTCCAGTAACCGTTGGAATTTTCAACACCGGTCTCTGTGCTCAGGTTCGGCAATACTGCTTTGTAGTAATCACCGTCTGCGACCATTTCCAAAACATGATCGCGCTCACCATCGTTGAGCACCACCCAAATATTGGCGGTACCGGCATCATTCAAACGGACTTTATACTCGGCTGCACCGGTGCTTACAATGATCTTTTCAGATTCCATCTCATCATAGGTGGGCGGTACCTTGGAAATAATATTCAACACATGCGCACTTTCCGCTGCATTGATCGTCTGTCCACCGATTGTCAAAGATCCAAAAGAAAACCTACCCGGCTTATTTGCCATAAAGTAACCGTAATACTCGCTGCCGTTCCATGCCATTTCTTCGGTGGTCAAGCCGTTGTATTTCAGACTGGAATTGCCCGATTTATACCAAAGCTCTACATTTTCCAAACCGCGCATGAGGTTTCCGGCATTATCAAAAACCTGTACATAGACATGGATTTTTTCAACGCCTTCAAAATCATATGTCAGCGGACCGATCACGGATTCTCCGGTCACATCATCTTTAATGTATCGCTCCAGAACAACCTGTGTTTTCAGGCCCAGATAGGCAGTAAAGCTGCGCTGCAGATCCTGTTCGTCCGGATTGGGTGTGCCATCTTCATTCAGTCCATCGGACAATTCCATATGTACCCCATCCATAATCAGATACTGCAATGTATATGTACCACTCTTGGAGAATGTGGCATTACCCTGCCACGCATTGCCCGTTTTATACATTGCAACATTAACAGAACGCTGGTCCTCTGTGTGCACAAACACAGCCTGCATGGTACGCGGCTCAATCGCAGCATTCAGCGTTACCGTAACCGGACGGGTAACGCTGGAATCAGCTGTCAACGCCGCAATTTCATCAAAATTGACCGTAGAAACTTCAAAACCATCCACATGGATCGTCAAAGTTTGCGGCAGCGGATAATCGACACCATCCACCCGCAGCGAATTCAGAACATATGTACCGGGCATGGTAACCGGTATATTCGCGGTATATTTGCTGTCACCCGCATCCTGCAGCTTCACCGGCTCCATACGGGAACCCTGCGAATTATTGATCTTACGCTGAAAAACAGCTTCTATTCCCTTGACGGGGGTCATTCCCATCAAAGTTGCTTCCAGACCGACATACTGCTCTGCACCGTTATACTCCAACTCTGCGTTGAAACTATCCAGCACACAGTTACAGTTAGCACCATGGATCTCTTCCAGCGAGGCACTGAGCGAAATGGTATCCATGGAAAGCTCAGTGTCGCCTACCGAGCGCAGCGTACCTTCGGCGGTACCATCGGTGCAATCAAACTGCAGGTTCAGACTACCGATGAAATCACCCTCGGACATAACCATTTCGTTCTCCAGATTTTCACCATCCAGATACAGCAAAACGGAGATGCGGGTAGCCACATTCTTTTTCAGACGACAGATACCAAAAATCGTTTCGGTCACAACACCGCTTTCGCTAACAATGTCAATTAAATTGCTTGTTTGTGTAATCGAAATGGGAACCGTATATTTACCGGCTTCCTCAAATACATGGTCCACATCCATACCGCCGCGGGCAAGCTCATTTCCCTGTGCGTCAATAAACACCAAGCGCATATTGCGCAGCAGATCCAGCGAGCGGGCATAAGCTTCCGGTGTATCGGCATAGAAGATGTAGCAGCTACCGGAACCCTGCGTACTGCTGATCTCGCCTTCCACCAACATGGGAGGATCGTTATATGTGTCGTCTTCCTGCCAGATACGGTTGGCACTGGTGAAACCGACAACCTTTTCGTATCTATCCATTTTAGGAGAAATCAGCGGATTCCCCTGCGTATCCTTATCCGTCTCTTTGATAGGTTCTTCTGTCGGCGTAAAATTGAATTCAGCATCCACATCAATCCGGTATTCAATTGCGTATGTGCTGCAATTACGGAAATTTCCATCGTCGTCCTGATAGACAAGAACCTCCTCAACTGCAGGCACTTTACCTATAGCAGGAACATCTACCACTTCTCCCGTATATTTGTTATACGCATATACATCACGCGGTTCACTTTCACCGGTAACAATGATCTGACGCCGTTTTTCCTCCTCTATCACTTCCGGGGTGCCGTTTAATGTGAGCAATGCATCTGCCGCATTGGTGCGAAGCCACACATCCAACACCATGCCATAGGTATCCTGCGCTTCTGCCACACGGGTATCCGCACCGGCATTCAGCGCCTCTTTTGCATACTCATATTCCTGCTCGAATTTACTGGTCTGCGTACGGGAAACACTGGTGGTCATAACACCAACGCCATCATAGTCCACTTTTACGATGACAAAATTTTTATAGACCTTTACCGGGATATCCATGGACATGAATGTACCGGATAAATCTTCAAAATCCCACAAATTGCCTTGTTTCAGAACAACGCTTGCACGCTTGGGCATTGTGTTTACAAAATCCACCGCGCCCATACCCATAGAAGCAATTGCACCAATAGTATAGCCCTGTACCGTCAAGCTGTTGATATGGATCAGATTATTTACCATCGGTTCAATATCTGACCAATTTATCTTTGCCTTGGGCTGACCGTTTGCCTCCCAGAAGCTCAGCATGGTCTGCCAATCCGCATACGCTTCATCGTGCAGACTTTTGAAAGTATTTGTATTGCTGTAATTATTCCTGGATGCATTGTAACCCAACGCACTCAACCGAACACCATTTTTCAACAGCGCATTGCGGTCTGCCGCCAGCAAAGTGCTCAGGGTATAATCCGGCGCTGTGGCCTTATCCAATCTTTGCAAGTTGGCGATATAAACCAGACTTTCGCCGGTGAGTGCAATAACATCATTGTAAAAATCGTCAAGCATTGCAGTCAGAGACGGAACATATGTGGCGCCATCCAGCTCTACATCCGGCATTTCTCCGTTACCGCTGCCCAGAAGTTCATTAATAGCCGCATCAATGTTCTCATCCAAATAGGTCTGCACCAGTGCACGGATGACTTCAATATAATCTTCATTGCCCGTCAATGCTTCATAATTTTTACGCGCATCTCGCTGCATCTCGCTCACGGTACGCAGCTTGATTTGATTGACATCCTCCTGACCTTTATACACAACAGAAGAAATTGCGCGCACACCATAAGCCTTGCCCTCAGGATATACCGACGGGAAACCGGACGGCGCCACAAATTTCCATGTATTGGTTGTCTTATCCGTTTCATACCAGGTAGTAAAACCGAAATCGGAAGCAGCGCTTTCAACTCGGCCATCACCGCTGTAGTTTACACCGTAAATCAGCGCATCGCTCTGCAGGTCCAGCGCGGCAGGGCGCAGAACCAGGCTTTCGATACCATAATTGGCGGTCAGGTTGATCAGGTTGCCCCACGTAGTGTTGGCTCCGTGGGTGGTCTGGCCTTCCGCGGAGAAAGAATCCGATACGCCGGAGCGCTCGGGCTCTTTACCGTCAAAATCGGAAAGTGCAATTTCCAGGCTGCCGTTGGCAGCGACAGTGGTCTTGATGCCGGCCACCTCGGGATTGATCGAGAGGGTGATCCACGCATAACTGACCGATACCATCAGCGTGAGAGAAAGCACGAACATCATGGCGACGGTCGCGACCTTTTCCCGCACGTTGGGCAGCGCTTTTTTCAGTTCTTCAATGCGTTGCTTTGTTTCTGTCACTTCTTTTACCTCCTGCCAGGTAGTTTGCTTTGCAGGCGCATCGGGTCTGCTTTATATTGAGTGATCGAATTTGTGATCAATTGGTGTTGATGAAGAAATATACTGTCTGCTTGCGCAGAGGGACACCGTTCCAATCCCACACAAGATTCATGCGGTAGCTGCCGGGCGTGGGATAGACGGCATCCTTTGTCCGGATCAGTTGGAAACCTTCCTGTGTCATAACAGCGCTGACGGTTTTATCCGCAGCATAGGCAAGACTGCCATCCCCGGTTTTTGTCAGCCGCTCAATGCTCTGCACCTGCAGCTGTGCACCGTTCCAAAGCGGGGCTATTGTAACATTATAAGGCATTTTGCTGGATAATACAAGACCCATGGAAAGAGAGGGGGCCGTTTCCAATGTGGGATGCAGTTCCTGAGATGTATATTTCAGCGCGGAGACGGTGATCACCGGGCGGTGCTCCGCCGGCAGCGCGGTGCCAAAATCAAGGAGCACCGTGCCATCCCAGTTTTCAGCATAAGGCCACAGCAGTGAAACCGCATTGGTATCATACAGCATGGTATAACTTTTGCCGCCATCCAGACTGTATCGAACCTTTTTCAGTTCTGCTTTTTCGCCGGCTGCATTCATGGAATGAAAACGCAGGGTAAAATCCGACTGTGTTTCCAGATTCAGCCTGACCGCCGTGACCGGAGCGCTGATATCGGCAATGGGGGTATACTCCAAAAGCTCAAGATCTGTGACGATCTCATGCTTTTCTGTCGAGGATTCCGTTTTACTTTCGGATTCTGACCCGCTCCCGGATTCCGATACGCTGCCGGAACCCGACGCAGGTGCGGACGCTGCCGAGCCGCTCGACTGACTGTTGCTTTGGGAATCGCTTTCCTGACTGCTGTCTGTACCGCTTTGCGAAACGCTTTCGGTATCGGACATTCCGGACGATACCGGTGCAGAACTGTCCGAAGTTACCGCCGACTGAGAGCCAGACACCGTGTTGGAGGAGATTGCCGACCCGGAGGATACAGAACTCTTTGATGAAACCGCTGCACCGGAAGATGCCGCAGATGTTGAAGAACTGTTCTGACTCTCCGACATATCTGTTTCGGATGCCGGTAAAGTATTCCCCGTCACTGCGGGCGGATCATAGGGCATCATGTTGAGGTGGAATGTAGCTTCCAGCCCGCGCCAGATGACACGAACCGACATAGGAACAATCTCGCTCAAACCAACGCCCTGCGTACGGCGCTCCAAAACAAGCTGAATGGAATCGTTTGTAAGCTGAACCGCGGGAAGCAGATGGATGCCTGCACTCTCATCCAGTAGCACCGTTACTTCAGCGGGGTCAAACACAGGAGTATCCTCGACCTCACCAGCTTCGGGACTCTCCGGCGCATTCTCTTCCCCGGCCACAGATGCATTCGTATCCGCAGAGGATGCCGTACCGGAAACAGGCGCATTGCTTTCCACGGTATCTGTAGTGGCAGCAGACTCCGGCTCCGTCTGAGAAGAAGTATTCTCTGATGAAGCGGCATCGGTTACCGCCTCCGCAACTGATACGGGACGCTGCACTGCAATCGTAAGTACACGCTGTGTTTCTGTCGATTGCCAGTTGGCAAGAACGATCTTCTGGCCGCCTTCTACCAGACAGTCACTGCCGTATCCATCGGTTTGGACGGGCGAATAAACAACTTCCGTACTGGACCAATCGATCAGGCGGCAATATGTGCCGCCCACCGAAAGAGCTATAATCAACAGGGCTGCCGTGACGATCCATGCCAGTGGGATCTTGCTGTGGTGGCTATTTGAAGGATGCATCGCGGCAACTCCTTTCTTTATTTTTCGGGCTTTCTTACAAAACCCACATAGGTTTATTACTGCGGATCACCGGTCGGTTCTTCGCCATCTCCATCCGCTGGATCGCCTACAGGAACATTTACTTCTCCGTCTGTAGTATCCTCCGTCGGTTCTTCAACAGGCGTATCCACCTGATTTTCTCCGGCATCTTCCGCCTCTGCCACTTGTACCACGCCCTGCGTGGGTTCGACAAACAAGCGCAGCAGACTCTGGTATTCCGCCGCAGAATCAAGACCTGTTACTGCCAGCGAGTAAGCATTCTCTCCGTCCGCTACAAGATCCATCAGATGCTCTTCACCCGTTACGGGATCGTAGAACCGAAATACATAGCCGGGACCAAACTGCATTTTCAGTCCGGAGGCTTCCGTAATCGGTTCCATAACCGCTCGCAGCTGGATGGCTTCCGTATCCTGCATATAAGAAAGTTCGACAACCATGCTCTCCGGCGATGTGACTCCCTCCGAAACGGCAAGGTAAAGCCTGCAGTCCAGCATGGAGCGGTTGGGTTTGAAAACAAGGATATAGCCTTCTCCATCCTGTTTCCATGCGATCTGCTCGATCTCGGGCAGATCCAGTGGCTGAATGCCGAACTCCAGATCTCCCTTGATCTCGGTGCGGTATCGGGCATAGCCGGCACCGAAGGACAGAAGCACTGCTGCGAGAAGGAAAATGACAGCCGCTGCGATCAGCAGACTTTTTCGTTTACTCATCGGCCGGTTCCTCGCTGGTCAAACCCGCTTCGGTCACAACAAAATTCTTTTCGCTCGCATTGTACTGGAGAATATATCCGTCAGCAATATATGGCTCCAGACTGTATCCTTCCGGAGCGATTGCGGATGTCGCAGGCGTGTAGGTGCCGCCGTACAGCTTCACCTCGGCGCAATCGGTCATATCTTCGGGCACAAATGCGCGTACAGCCAGATTTTTCTGACTGGTAACCGTACTGTTGCCGGTAATCTTCACCGAAATACTCACACCGTAGCTGCAATCCACGAATACGGCATCACCGGTCTGTGTAAAGCCGCTGCCCTGATATTCGGGTTCCAGCGGGCCGCCGGTGCCGGTGATCTCACAGTTTTCCAGCACCATGTCGCCACCCTTGGCCACCACTGCGGTATCACCGGTAAGCTTGCAATCGACCAGCGTCATCAGGCTGTTGCTCTGCGGCTGATATACTGCGGCGTAATAACCGTTCAGTTCGGATTTGCTCACATAGATCTCGGTACCCCAGTATACTTCGGAGCCGTTGCCCATGATGGCGACATACCCACTGTCCATTTTGGTGTTTTCCACAATGATACGGGTCTTTTTCTCAGAGTTCTCACCGTTGCCGCGCACATAGACAGCGCATCCGTTTACATCGATCGTACTGTTCGAAATACGCACAGTAGAATCGCCGCTGTGGAACTCATCGGTGATGGCAATAGCATCGTCACCCTCGCCGCTGATGGTCACATGATCCAGTGTCAGATCGGCATTGAGGATACTGACGATATCATAATTAGGTTCAATGCCGCTGATCTCACCATTCATCACGGTAAGATCGCTGTTGGCATTCATCCTGATGGTATTGCCGCCGTTCGGGCCAATGATTTTGTGCCCATTCAGATCCAGCACAGCTCTTTCCACACTGCTCAGGACCAACGGTTCATTCAGCGTCAGCGTGTTGTTCAGACGAACTGTACCGCCGCTGTTCAGCTGTTCCTCCAGCTGGGAGACTGTAGTCACATTCTTGTATTCACGCTGTGCGACCTGTCCGATCAGGATCAGACGAGCCATGAAATTCTGCGGCAGCTCCACCAGCGGGGTGGCAGCCTCCGTATTCAACGCCGAGGGCTGTCCGCCCTCTGTGCCGGCATCGCCGATCCCCTCCTCCGTCACAGGCGTTTGCTCTGTTCCCTCGCCTGTTCCGGCTCCATTCGCATCGGTTTGCACATTTTCAATGTTTTCATCTGCCGTATTGCCATCGGTATTGACCGTCTCACCAGCCAACACCCCCTGCTCGGCAAGCATAGCCTGTGCGGCGGCGATGCCAAGCTGGCTGTCATATGCAGTCGCCTGCTGGATCTCCTCCCAGTTACACAGATACATCCAGATCCCGTGGCCGTTTTCATCCACATCGATCTTATAATATCCGGGCTTCGAGGTATCCTCCTCCACATCGTCGCCGGCATAGCCGTCTCTTGCATACAAGAGATAAATAAACTGGAGAAGACTCTCTCCGTTTGCCTCGGTCAGCATACCGTTTTCGTCAAATTTCGCGGTATCCAGATCGTATTCCACCGGACGCAGATAATCTTCCACCTGCGCAGAAACGATCGGTGCATTGTTTGCATCGACTGTATTGGTGACCGTGCCATAAAAATAGTAGCCGAGCATATCATATACCCACTGCCACTTCAGCGGAACATCATTGGCCTGTTCACCGGTCAGATAGAGCTTGCTGTTCGCCAGCATGGTGTAGGTATAGCTGTCACGGGAATTGACATACACCCGATTCAAGGTCTCACCATTGCGGGAATCCGTCGTATCCACATAGAAGAACAGACGCTTCTGCATCTCTTCATCCATTTGCTCCTTGGATACGCGGACAGATACATCTACCATATCCTTGCCGGCATTGGTCACACGCAGGCCCACCACATCGGATTTGCCCGGTGCAGCTTCGATGGGATCCTCCGATACAAAGACCTCGCCGTCAAACCCCCATGCCTCCGCCTGAAAATGCAAACCCGAGGTCTGCACCACATTGGTGTACCACGCAGCACTCATACCAAAAATCAGCAGCACGGTAATAATGACCGTCTGGATCGCAATGACAGACTGGATAATGATCCTTTTGCGTGCGGCAGAAAGAGCGTTATTCTGTTTTGGAGTTTCCGTTTGCTGTTTCGTCATTCGCTCCAACACCTTGTTTCATTTCGTCAAGGATCTCACTTCTGATCCTGTCCAGCATAGCTGCGTACTCATCCTGTGTATACAGATTGGCACGGCTCAATTCCTGTGCTTTTTCCTGCTGTAACCGAACTATATCCCGCTGCATACTCATCATGCAGGAACGCAGAATAAATCCGGCTATCAATAATGTGGGAAAAAGGATCAGAATCAGAAAACCGACCTTATCTGATAACACATTTACAGCCGATGCCATAATGTTCCCATCCTTTGCATAGTGATTCACTCGGCCGATCAGATTCGCTGCGGTTACAAATTCACCGTCCGCAGAGAGATTGGCATCGCCTTTTGTTTCAAGCAGGATATTACCATCGCCACCCGTCTGTACCGATACAACGCGGTGGGTGACAATTTTCCCGTAGATCAGGGGATCTTTGGAACGAAAGCAGACAATCTCATCTTCTTTGATCTCTTCAATCGGCGTCTTTCGGCAAACCAGCAGCGAACCTACCGGTAAGGTGGGCTCCATGCTGCCGGTGACGACACGAAACAGGCTATAGCCTGCAAATTGAACATAGCCGCTGGTCGTGACCTGCATCACCACAGACAGACACAGTACAGCCGAAACCACCAGCGCCAAAGTAGCCAGCGCTGAGCCGATTTTTACCTGCCATGAAGATTTTCTTTCTTTTGTTTCCATTCCTCTGCCCGGTTTATTCACGAAGCATTGCTTCCTGCCAGCTCAATGCTGACAGCAAAACTTCCCAGCGCAGCCTTATTGATGCAATCCATGTCCTGACCTTCCAGCCAGACAAACATGCGGATGCGCTGAGGAACGCCTCCTGTCAATTGTGTTAAATATACATCCTCTGTAGCACCGGACTGATGCAAAGCACTCAGGTCCGACGCTCCTGCAATTTTATCATCGCCTGCCGCAGCATACAACTCCTGTGACCGGGTAATAAAATTCCCCTTTGTCACATAAGGATAAATCTGATATTGAAGGCTGTCCACATAGAATTTCTCTTTCAGCGACTGTGTTGTCTCGCCTTCGGGATTTCTGCCAGCCATAAAAGTACGGAACATTTGTTCGATCTTTGTTTCTTCCCCGACCAGGTTCCAGCTGTTGGTCAGCTGCACCGTCAGCCGGTCCGCAACCGGGATTGCTACGCCTCCCGGACCGAGTGGTTCCGTTGTGGCGTACATTCCGTTTTCAATCACTTTTCCCTGCCGGTTCTGCACCGGTACCGGATGCAGGTCCGCATTGGGCTCATAAATTGTAAAACGGGTCGTTGTATTGTGCAACGCACCCATTCCGGGCTCGTTATATAAGCCCTGCAGCCGGGTGACATTTGCGTTAAAACCCGCACTCTGAGAATAGCGATGCATACTGTCATTCAGCACCGTATCCTCATTGATCAGAAACCCGACCCGCATACATGCCGCAGTCTGCTGATTGGTTCCGCTCAGCGTGTAGCTGTCCCCGGCTTCTGCTTTGACCGGATCGCGGAGATCAACCACAAAGGAACCGGCGCTTTCGGAACTGGTAGAAACACGAAGTTTATAGCCATCCACAGGCGCCATGACCCAGAAATCCAGATAGACATAATGCCCCTGCGGATCCTCTTCCATCACATCGCTGCTCAGATTTGCATTCTTCAGCATTGTATCCGCACGGAACTCGGATATGGGACGAAGCTGGCCAACATACGATTGTCCCGACTCAACCTCTGCATCCCCCAGCTTGTAATATGTAGGGATATACCAATCCTCTCCGTTCACTGTGGAAACAGGGATCAATCCTCCGAGCTCTTTCAAATAATCGTACTGTGCATGCTCGAAAAAATTCAATGTATCGGAAAACTCACCCGGGTAATGCAGCACCTGACCGTTTTGTTCAACAGCAATATCCGGTGCCACCATCACAGTATGTGACCCGGCAAGCGCAATCTGTACACCCTGTGCGACCGGATTCTTTGATATCGTCATCCATGCAAAGGATGTGGATATCACCATCACCACTGCTGTAAGCAACAACATAGCTGTTGCCAGTAATTTGGTATATTGCTTCATTTTTCAGCCCTTTTAGCTCTGTTTTGCCGCGCGCTGCCGCTCCAATGCAGCCTTTCTTCGCTCTGCCAGCAATTTGCGCTGCTCAAGCTGATTTTCTTTGTGAATCAGGAAGTTCTTCAATTCCAGCACCAAAGGCTCCAGCATCTGCTCGTCCCTCTGACGGCGAAGCTCCTGCAGACGGCGCTCTTCCTCTTCGGCAAGCTGCCGTGCGCGTTCTTCTTCTTCCGCAAGACGGATGCGCTCCTGCTCCTCGGCCATCCGGCGAAGTTCCCGTTCCTGCTGTCGCTGCTTGCGGATACGCGCTTCTGCTTCGCGGCGGCGGGTCTCCTCTTCCTCCAGCAAAAGCACGGCGTCCGAGAAATCCAGCCGCTCCAGCACTTCCTGCTTTTGCGCAGCAAGCTCCTGGCGGGCCTCCAGTCGCGCAGAGAGATTGGCGGTAAAATTGGACAGATCCCGTTTGATCAGACCACCACGGCGGCGTGCTTCTTCCTCGCGCTCCATGCGCTCCTGCAGCAGCCGCTGCCGTTCTTTTTCCTTCTCCTGCCGGATGCGTTCCTTCTCTGCCTCGCGTTCCTGACGCAGGCGTTCCTTTTCCGCCGCTTTTTCCTGACGGATACGCTCTTCTTCCTCTTTCTTTCGCTGCCGCTGCTCCTCCACCAGACGGTGTCGCTCTGCGGATTCCTCTTTCATCAAATCGCTCTTGGTCAGTTCCTCGATGAGAACCTTACGGACCTCCACATCGGGAAGATCGTAATCCTCGGTGAGCTCCTCAATGATCTCCTTGATGAATTTGGGCTTCAGCGTCCTGCGCTTACCGGTTTGCTTGACGGTCACCTGACGGTCCTCTTCGTCCTGCAGATATCCCTTCAACACAAGATAATTAAACAGAATATTGTGATAGATGTCTCTTTGCAGTGTTTCGTTGACCTCCGGATTCTGTTCCACCACGCGGATGGTGTAGCCGATATCCTGATAGGATTTCAGAAACTCAAAAAGAGCCACTATCTTACGGTAGTTGGGGTTCTTTTTCAGAACATTGGTCTTGGTGACCGTGCCCTTGATACGGCCAAGCTTGGCCATACGCTGGGCGAATTCCGTGTTCATATACATGGAAAGCACACGGAAAATACGGGAGATCCGGCTGAACACCTCAAAGTTTTTATCATCCGTATCAAGGAAGCTCTCCACTTTTTTGATGTGGAGGAACATATCCATATGGACAAGCTCTGTCGGGCTGTTCATATCGGATTCCACTTTGAGCTTGGCGCCGAATTCGTCGCTCATGGCTTCGAACAGGGCATCGTGGCGGATCTGGGTAAAGTGATAAGCCATCTCCAGCGCAGTGAACACCAACCGGTTTTCATACAGGTTGGTACTGTCCTCGCGGTAACGCTGCATCAGGCGTGAGGGCCGTACATCGCCGGTATCCTCATCGAATTTTTCCACCAGTGCCGCGTGCTGCGCCAGATGCTGCACCACCTCGGTTCCGGTGCGCTTGGCATTGGCCACATTCACGATCAGTTCTTCTTCCTTGATGACATTACGGGGATTAGTAATGATCGTCTGGAAACCTGCCAGCGATTCCTCGATGGCATCCACCCACGTGGTATCCACCGTTTTGATCATCTTCCGGTTGGAGAACTGGATTCTGTTTTCCGCATTGGCGATGGCATCCATGAAATACAGATAAAACTCTGTACTGCCCAGTGCCCGGATCACGCTTTTGGTGAATTTTTTATAAATGGGGTCTACCAGGGACAGCGGCTCTGCCTCAGCTGCCGATGCGGTTTTCTTTTTTGTCGCCATGGTACACCTCCCTCAGGCGGATCAGTTATTCTTTCTCAAAAGCTCAACATAAGCCTTGCAGATCTTCATGGAGTCCTTGCCGAACAGACGGTCAAGATAGGTATTGAACTTGGCCAGATCGTCCTTCATGAAGCCGAGGCTCAGAGACTCGAACTTACGCAGCACCTTTTTGGCCACGATAAAGTCGATTGCCTGGATCTCGGTACCACCGCAGGCGATCAGACAGGGCACAAAATCGCGGATCTGCTTGATGATACGGTTACCGAAAGCAAGACGGAAGTTCTTGATCAGATAGGCATTCAGCACATCGATCTTCTCTTCCATTTCCTTGGAAATGGGATACTTCTCTTTCGCTTCGGCAAACAGCTCGATCAGCTTATCAGTGGAAATGTGGATGGGCGGCACCTGCTCGCACTCAAAGGCATCGGCACGGCTGTCCAGGTCAATAGGAATCGCACGGTCGTACACCTTATCCGCCACAGCGAAGGTCGAGTCGTCGTTATTGATGGTGCCGACAAACCAGCAGTTATCCGGGATCTGCACCACACCGTCATGGATCAGGCAGGGGTCGTTATCCCATGTAGCGGTGACGATATCCACCTTCCACTCCTCCACGCGGGGCATTTCCAGAATGGAAAGCATCTCGGCGAAGTAGTATTCCACACGGGCGATGTTCATCTCGTCCAGAATCAGGATGTGCGGATCGCGGTAATAGTTGGCCTCATAGATGGCACGCAGGAAGTCGGTTTCGGAATACTTCTTGGTAAATTCATTGTAGTAGCCGTACAGCTCGGTACGCTCACGCCAGGAGGGCTGTACGGAAACAACGGAAGTATCCTTCTGTACGAAGCGGCCGAAAGCGTAGGGCAAACTGGTTTTACCGGTACCGGAAATACCCTGCAGAATGATGATGCGCGCCGTGCCCATGGAGGCCACAAAGTAGCGGATCATGTCGATCTCGTAATACAGCCGCAGATCGTGGGCGGCATATTTACGGAAGCGCTCACAGAACTCCGACAAGGTGACATCCGTCTCATAGACAGGCGGCTTATAGGTGGTTTTGTAGAAGTTATCCACGCTGGTAAGACGGAAGAAGCGGCTTTCAGCGGGATCCACACAGGGCGAATCGAAAGTATTGCGGCGGCCCAGCGGCAGCGCATCGTCCGCCACCTGCAGTTCGGGCGGCAGCTCCTGCTGTTCCTCGCCCTCTGCTGCGGCTTCGGCTTCTGCAGCCTCGGCTTCCTCTCCGCCCATCAGTGCCTTATAAGCCTCCTCGGGATTACCGCCCAGCTCGGCGATCTTCATATTCAGCAGCTTATCTTTTTCATAATTGGCACGGATCAGATCCTTTTGCAGATTCCGTACCTGCTTGACCATTTCGTCATACTTTTTGACAGGGATACGGAAACGGAAAATCCGGCGGAACAGCTTGGCCAGCAGGATGAAAACCGCAACCAGCAGCACGATCACCGCAATATTGGCCAGCAGCATCATGATCCAATCGGTTGTACTGAAGCTGCTCTCATAGGATTTGATGATCTCCATGCGCATGGGGAAATTCAGCAGGTAATTCATGAAATTGAAGAACGCGCTGAACACATCTGCCAGAGCACGGAATACTCTTCCGTAATCCTGAAAGAAATATTTCAAAAAATTATCCACGGTCTGTCCTCTCTTTTTAGCAGGAAATCAACCGATACAAAAGAGCACTTGCAAAGCGCACTTTCCGCGCCGCGAAAAAACCATCGGAAAATGGCATCACGGCGCGGTCATATTACTCCTGTGCGGCAGGAGTTTCTTCTGCCGGGGTCTCCTGTGCGGGGGGTGCGGCGGCCTGCATCCTTGCCATTTCGGCCATCAGCTCGGCACGCATCTGGGCGCGGATCTGCTCTTCCAGCGCTGCGCGTGCATCATCCTGTTCCTTCTGGCGTTCCTCGAGGATATCCTCGGTACGGCCGCGCTCCTCCTCGTACTTCAGGCGGTTCTTCACATTCTGGTACTCGAACAGCACGCGGAAGAACTGCACCAGATGGTACAGGAAGAACAGAAACACGGGAATCACAACCACTACAAGGAAACCGGTGGAGGTCTGCAGATAATCAAAAACCTTGCCGACGCTGGGTATGTGGGAAACGTATTTACCCACGACCTCAGACTCATGCACAGTCAGGGGGTCGGCGCTGGGGTTATTATCACCCTTGGTGCCGAAGATCAGGAAGCCGCCGCCATCATACACCGCATCGATTCTATGGGTGTTGAGTACGCGCTCGCCGTTGATGACGGTCCAGTAGGTGATGATATCACCGGAACGCAGGGTGGACTTGTCCTTGATGACGCGGCCGATCGCCAGGTCACCGGGTTCCAGCGTGGGCGACATAGAGTCGGTCTGGATGGAGAAGAATTCCACACCCAGAATGCTGGGGACGCCATTGCCGGAAGCAGACACGAAGGAAACGTAAGTACAGACGGCCATAACGACCAGTGCCACCACCAACAGAACATTGACGATGGTATTGAGCGCTTTACGGCCTGCGCTGACCTGCACTTCCTGTGCTTCACCCTCTGCTGCCGGGGCGACCGGGGCTTGTGTCTTGGTTTTCATGTGGGTTTCCCTTTCTGTTTTTTTAAATTTTAAGGGGAATGCAAGCTATTTCTGTAACAGCAACCGCTGTATTGTTACCTTGTATCAATCGGCTCAGCCGTAAATGGGTACCAGACCGGACTGACCGCCGACATCGGCATTGAACTGAATGTTGGCAAGAATCTTGGATTCCTTGCCGATATGGTTGTCGCAATCCACATCCTGACCTTCCAGCCAGAGATAGAGATCGATTTTGACCATCTCGTTGGCATTCAGCGAGAAAATCTCGGTATCGGTCTCAAATTCGCCCATGGTCTGGTAGATAACACCGCGTTCCACCGGATCGGCCTCGGTCCATGTGGTGGTGGTCTGGCGGATAAGCCATTCCTCGCCGATCAGATTTTCAGTGCCGTCAATGCTGGGGGTGGGCTCATAACCTTCGAGCTCCCCGTTGATATGGGTATCACAATTCGGCTCGTAGATATAAAACATACTCTGTCCGGTGGTTTCGACACCGTCCTGCATGGGGGTAATGCGGATACCGACGCGCATGGCATTCTGTGCGCCCTGACCGCCATCGCTGTGCATGATGTTATCGGCATCCCACTCGGGCGTACCGATCAGGTAGGTACCGGAACCGCTGACCCCCTCCTCCACCTCGACAGCGTGGGTCAGGCTGACAGCAACGGCGGTATCGGTGGTGGCATAGAAGCCGGCCTTGACATAATAGCCGTAGACATCATCCCGGTTGGCATTGTTTTCGTCCGAAAGCTGATGCCAGTTGCCGGTCTGGCGGCCATCCGCACCGTACTGGGCGGCATAAAAGCACTGGTCGGCATCGGACCATGTGACCGGCCGCAGTGGTGCGGTTTCATCCACAAGCTCGGCGTAATCCAGCCGGCGTACCCACTCGGCACCTTCCGGCGCGGTGGAAAGCACCAGACCGGTGGGGGCATTGATGCTCAGGCCGATGTTGCTGACACGGGGTGTGCGGCTGATGGAAAACCATGTGTAGGTAGCCGTGACCAACAGGCTGAGCAGAATGAGTATCATGATCCAGTAAAGGAACACTCTGCCGCCGTTGATGCGCGGGCTGCGTGTTTTTTTCAATTGTTATCCTCCTTCGTCAGGGTATTGCGCCGAAGGCGGCGGGGAAAAACGAATCAATGGGAGCAAACCTCGTTGGGTCTGCTTTTCCGGGGATCCGTTGGGAAAAACGGGAAAGCAAACAGGTCGCCGGAAAAGCAGACCGCCTGATTCCGAAACGGCATCGTGCAAAAGTGCGCACTCCCCGCACATTGCAGCAACACACTCGAAATCCTTGGTTCCCCCGCCCCGCCCGAAGGCGGGGCGGGAGAACTGGCGGATTTGCTTTTTAAGAATCAATCAGAAACTTTTTGTGGGGTTGAATCAAGGATTAGCCGTGGGCACAGTCCAAGTCACAGGAGCGCTGGCATCGGACTGAGTCTTGTTGGCGCCCTGAGCGACAACAGTGATCGACACAGTCATGCCCGCAGGAGCCTTATCGCCCAGAGAGGCAACACCGGCAGCCAGATCAAACGGAGCGGAAACATCCTTGACAGAACCGATGTTCATGCCGTTGGCGTAGATCTGATAGGTATCAGCACCATCAACAGCGGTGATGGTCAGATTGTTGCCGGCAAGAGAAACTGCGGGAGCAAGCAGCTTATCACCAAAGGTGTACTGCATGGGCTCCAGATCGGCATCGCTGGCGAACTGCAGATTCAGAGTACCGGTCATAGAATCGCCGTTGATGGCAACATCAGCGTTATCAACTTCGTTGCCGTCCAGATAGACAACAGCGGTCAGATACTCGGTAGCATTCTGAACCAGTGCCATGATGGACTGATCTCCGGCAATACCGCTCAGATCGACCACTCCGGTTTCATTGATGGAGAAGTTGTACAGGTACAGCTTAGCCTTGACGGTCTTGGTGGCAGGATCCACCTCGTAGTTGGGAATGCTGTACAGCGGTTCATTCAGACCGTTGTTGGATTCGGTGGTCATATTGCCGGTATCCTTATCCACATACAGCAGATTGCCGTTCATATCCTCGGCCTGTACATAAACAGGTTTGGCGAGATCAGCGGTCGGAGCATCTTCCAACACTTTAACAGGGGGCTCATCCGTAGACCAGTAGTACTTCTTACCGGTGGCCTCATCAACCTCCTGCACCGTTTCTTCGCCCACATCCAGACCGGCAACAGCAAAGATATTACCGGTAGCGTCATCGGTAAAGACAACACGGATGCTGCCCATCAGATTTGCCATCTGCTCAACCGTGAAATCGGGGTTGGTGGAGGTGAACTGCATGTAGCTGCCCGCACCCTGCGTGGCGGCACCGCTTTCTTCAGAAATGCGATTGGCGGCTTCGGTCTGCAGCAGCAGGTTGGAATTGGCGGCATTGGTGCGGAAAGCCAGGTCGATGGCGTAACCGAAGGTATCGCTGATCAGGCTTTCGCCGCCATCATCGGAAACAGACAGGTTGGACAGCCAGCCTTCGGTGCTCTTCAGATACCAGCCGCCGGTAGGCTCGTCCACCTCGGTAGCGATGTTAACGGTTACATTGGTATTGATCTCACCAAAGCTGGAGAAGTTGCCTTCCACATGCATGGAAGCAGTGGTGCTGTAGTTATTGGTAAAGGAGGCGATATCCGCATAAATACCGGCTTTGATGGTGATCTCGGGGGTGCCGTTCATCAGAGAGGTCGCCAGAGAAGCCAGACCGCCATACTGAGCAACAGTCTTCCCGTTGATCAGAATATCATTGGGGTTCAGGATCTTGGTGATGATGTTGACCAAATCGGTATACGCAGGCATAGCAGCGCCGGCAGCCTCGTAAGGTGCAATGTTGTTGCTGACCTCTGCCAGATCAGACTTCATGCCGGTGATCTTCCCGTATGCTTCGATCAGCATCGCCTGCTTGGCAGTATGATCAAAGCCGTCATTGATGTCATCCTCCTCATTGCTGTCCGCTTTGGACCACTGCAGAGCCACACCGGTAACGGTGATCTCGCTTGCGCCAAACTGCACGGCACTCTTATCAAAGGTCAAACCCTGAGAAACGCCCAGCGCCACAACAGCACTGCGCACCGCATCCTCCAGAATGGCAGCAATATTCTGCAGGTTGGTGATGGCGGCACGAATGTTGGCGATATCGCTGGCATCAATAGCCTCACCCAGCTGATCCTTCACCGCCAGATTGGCGATCTTGATAGCATCGGTGTTCAGCGAATTGATGGCGCCGTTGCGGGCATTGGTGGCAGCCGCACTTACGGCACGCTTGGCATCCAGCAGAGCCAGCTGTGCAGGGCTCATGCCGCTGGAAGTACCCAGAGCACGGACACCGTAGTTGCTGACAGTAGAGGATGCGGGGAAGCCCTTCAGCGCAGTATCATACACACTGCTGAAAGAGGAGGTGTTGAAGGCAGACATACGGCCATCCACACCGTAAACAGGGGTCTTGATAAAGGCACCCTGCGAAGCATTCTGGAAACCGTAGGTGGCGGGAATATCCGTCGCCGCGGCATCAGCCTTCGCCTTGTTCTCGTCAGTAGTCAGATTCTCGTATTCCTTCACGCCGGCCTCGATCACTTCACCGTTTGCATCGACCAGCACACCATCCGCATTGGTGGGATAGGACTTGGTCGCATCCGTGATCTTGGAGGTGATCAGTGCAGAGGGCATCAGAGTGATATCATTCAGATGATATGTCTCGCTGCTCAGATCCAGCAGGTTGCCCCAGTAATTGTTCGCGGCGGGGAAAGCTGCGCCGGTAGAGGTGGTGATATCACCATCTTTTGTGGCACGCAGGGCGATCTCCAGGTTACCGTTGGAGCCAACGGAGGTCTGGATGCCTTTGACTTCGGGCGCGGTAGACAGGGTGAACCACGCGTAAGACGAAGACACGACCATAATGCTGGCAACCAGAACCATGGCGATTGCCGCCATCAGCTTTTTCCGAATAGAGCGATACTCGGAATTGGTTTTTACCATTTGTTGATCATTCCTTTCTTTGATTTGGGATTTTACTTTTGCCTTTCGGCATTTATGTCTTCGGAAACAGTCTTTGGCCGGAGTGCTGCCTCAGACCGCTTCCGCGGCATACGGTTGGTTTTTTTGGCGGGCGATGGCCGCCCTTATGGGAGATCGGGGAAATGCATTACACCGTATCGGTATCCTTATCCGGGGTCTTTTTATCCCAGAAGATCAGCGAATCGAGCAGGCGGTTCCAGAAGGAGCTGCCCTCCTCTTCTTCGTCGATCAGGGCGTACTGCATATTCAGTCCCAGATGACCGCCGATCAGTTCATCGGTGCAATCGGGATCATCGCCTTCCAGCCAGACCACAATGGTGTATTTGTGAACCTCCTGCGGAGCGATCTTTTCACGGAAGCCGGTGGCCACGGTATCCTCATCCGCAAAAGGCGTGGGGGTCAGGCGGTAATAATTGAATGGCCCGTTGCTGGCGATCAGCTGCTGCACAGCGGCGGGGTCCTTGGCCAGAGCCATCGCGGGCACATAGTTGAAACCCACATTGTTGACACCGGCGGCGGGCACCATCTGCTGGCTGCCATCGGGCAGAGCTTCGGCATACAGGTTCAGGCCGCCATCCTCGATGACCATGACCCACGCGGCTTTGCTGATATCAAGGCTTTCGCCCACGATCTGCAGCTCCCACTTGTAATCAACGGTGCTTTCGCCTTCGTTGCGAAGGAAATATGTATAACCAAAGTATCCAAGGCCCTCGTGCTGACCCTCGTTATCATCCACATCGGCGGGAATGCTGGTGATGGAGATACAGGGCACATCCACGGCAGGCTCGGCAAACAGGCTGGTGGAGGGCTGGGCAAAATCCGCAGTCTCGCACATGACGAAGCCTTCGCGGAAAAGCCGGTCGGAAAGGTTGATGGTGAAGTAACCGCGCATCTGGCTGATGGCCGACATGGCGAGCAATGCACCCAGAAGCAGCGCCGCTGCGCCCAGCAGCCACCAGCGGCCCTTGCCGCCGAACAGCCACCACAGGAACAGCAGGAACCTGTTTTTATCAAAATACAGGCCCATGGAGGCGGCGGTGGATTCAAAATCACTTTTCTTTTTCAGCCCCTGCGCACGCAGATCCTTGCGCAGCTTTTTGCGGCCAGCCTTGATCTCCTTGACCTGCGCCTTTGTCAGGCGCACGCCACCGCGTGTGCGGAGGGTCAGGCGCTCGCTCGGGGGCTTCTTTTCTTTGCCTTTTTTCTTCGGATCCTGATTTTCAGGCTCCGCAACAACGGTTTTCGTCTCACTCATTTGAACTGCCTCACAATGGCATCACGGATCAGCTGGTCATCGGTGACCTGCTCGCCGGTGATGGTGCCGCAGACGGATTCCACGCCGCAGTCAAACAGGCTTTTGCGCACCTTGGCCGAATCAACACCCGCCGCCATGATGGAAAAGCCCCATGTGCGCAGCATCTGGACGGAATCGGCGGTTTCGGGCAGTTCAAGCACATCCGGCGCAAGACGCATTTTGCGGAAACCAAGTTCCTTGAGGATCTCCGGTTCCCACTGGTCGGGATGGAAATTATCAAGAACGAGCTCGACCTCGTTGCGCAGATAGCGGGAAATCGTCTCCTGCACGCCCTTGTTGGCGGATTTGACACAGGATTCGGAAATGGTGAGCATCAGCAGATTCTTATTGACAGGCTGATCCTCAAAAAGCTGGGCAAATTCTTTCAGATAACTGGTATTGTTATAAAGATCATCCGGCATCTGCACCAGCATGAAACGGTCGCCCAGCTTGCAGTTCTGGATGCGCAGGATGGTATCCGCCGCTTCGTAAAGCAGGTAGAAAGCAACATCCTTTGTCAGGCCGGTATTGCGCAGCATCGGCTCGATATCGGCAAGGCGTTCCACCTCGCCGGGGCGATCCTGAATGCCGCCGAACCACGGGTTTGCCTCGTAACCGACGATCACGCGGCCATCGATCATAATGGGCCGGTAGGAAAGGCCCATGACACGGTCCGGGGTACGCTCGACCAGCTGGATGGTCTTGGGCAACGCCAGCGTATAGTGAATATAGCGGACATAAACCTCGCGGCAGGCTCCCTTTGCGGCATCCAACACACGGATCAGCTCCGGATTCCACTGTGCTCCGGCCTGTCCGTGCAAAGCTTCAAGAGCATCCTCAAAAGGAGATTCGGAGCGTGTGCCGGAGGCAAGCTCATCCAGCGCAAGAGCAAGACCGACGATCTGCGCCACAGGGCTGATATCATCCCCTGCGCGGCCATCCGGATAGCCGGAGCCATCCCAGCGCTCCATGTGCTGTTCGCAGGCCTCGCGGATCATCAGCCATGGGATATTCTCGGTGGGCAACTCTTCAAACTCTTCTTCTTTTTTACGGAAGCGGTTCGTTTTTGTGCCCTGCATCTGCAGTTTGGCCACAAGAATTCGGCCGTCCGCGGGATATTTGTGGAAAAGCTGCTGCTCTTCTTCGGTAAAATCGGGCTGCCAGAGCTGGTATTCCGGCGGAACAAGCGCCTTGCCCAGCTGATGGTACATACCGCATTTGTATACGACATCGGCGTTTTTGCCGGTCATGCGCTCATAGCCGCCGGGGACTTTTTTGCCAAAGCCCATGCTGCAGGCCTGCACGAACAGCTCACGCGCATAGGATGCCACGCGAACAGACTGCTGACGCACCTGCGGCACAAGGCCTTTGAATGCGGCATCCCATGTGTCATATTCAACACGTTTCCAATTCTGTTCTTCCACAGTTATTACTCCTTACGCCATTGGGGTCCATGCTTCTTACTCAATAAGGTCTTCACTGCCGAGCAGCTCCGCATCCCCGATGAAATCTTCATTGACAGGCATTTCATCCTCTGCGATATCATATTCGACCAAAGGCGTGGTATCTTTCTTGTTGAGATGCTTTTTGATCAGATCCCTTGCCAGCAAAACGGCGAGAACAACATTTGCGATCAGGCTGAGGATCATAATTACAAGAATAATCGTGCTGCCGATCCACGAAGGCTCCCAGCGGGAGGCATCGTACAGCTTCTGGATACGCTTTTGCAGCTTATCGTAGGTTTTGTTCAGCTGTTCAGCGGCTGCATCGGCGGCAGCCTGATCGCCGGAGGTACGCTGTGCACGGGCTTCTTCCAATGCTTCCATGAAGTTGGCCCACGCGGCCTTGACCTTGTTGGGCTTTTCCATGACAGAAGCTTTATCCAGAGCCTCCTGCAGGGCGGTGTAATCCATGGGAACCAGCGCCTCGATGGCGGCCTTCAGCGCAGCCGCGGCATTATCCACATCCGTCTGGCTGGTGCTTTCCAGCAGACCTTCGGCAGTCTCCAGTGCCTGTGCCACCGCATCCCATGTTTCTCCGGTATATTCGTAATCAACCAGTGCTTTGGCTGCTTCGATCTGCTCTTTCAGCGCCGTCATATCCGCCAGCGCCGGCGCGGGCGGCTGAGTTGTGCCGCTGTTGCTGTTGCTGCCGGTATTGCTGTTAGCGGAGGGCGTACTCTGCGCGGACGGCGTACTCTGTGCTGCAGAGGATGCAGCGGACGCCGCAGAGGACGAAGAAGATGCAGAAGCCGAGGAAGAACCGGAACCGGAGCCCGAACCGGAAGAAGAGTTTGCGGAGGAACCGGTGCTCAGTGTGACTGTGTAGCTGGTGGTCTGAACAGCTCCGGGCACAGTGCTGCCGGGTGCTGTGACCGCGCAGCGGAAACTGACCGTACAGCTGCTGCCGCGGGGCGCAGTGGAGCTGGCTGTGAAAGTCATTTCGATCTTGCCGCTGGCCCCGGTGGAACTTTCGGAGTAAATAAAGATCCGGTCGTTTTTGACAGCGCCCTTCATACCGTCGCCGATCCATTTATATACAGGGTCGCCCTCGATCACGGAACGGTTGGAGAACACGATCTCGCCTTCAATGGCGCAGGCATCCGTATACTCCCATGTGATGGTTTCGGTCTTACCGGGCTCCACCACCTTGACCTCCGTATCTGCCGCTTTTGCTGCAGGCAATACGGCAAAGGTCATGACAAGAGCCGCGGCAAGCGCAGCTGTCAGTGTCCGGAGCAGACCTTTGGAAAACAAATTCATAGGTTATCCTTTCCTGTCCGTTACTTCAAGGGACTGGTGTAGCCTTCGTAGTTCAAGTATTTTTCGCAGATAAATACTGCATCCTTGGCATTGACAGAACCGTCACGATTGGCATCCGCCGCATCAAAAGCAGCACCGCTGAGCACAACAGAACCCGCCGCATGACAGGCGATCTGATTGGCATCCGCCGCATCAATGCGGCCATTGCTGTTGACATCGCCCACCACAACAACCGTATAGCTTCTTGAAGCCACGCCGGAACTATCGGAATTGGTTGCGGAAAGAGTCAAAACCGAGCCGGTGGAAACCAGACCGGCTGCCGCGCCCTGCACATTGGCAGTGACCGATTCGGCATTCTGGGCGGGCATGGAAACCAGCGGAAGCATACTGTTCACAGAGATGCCCGCCGGAGATGCATCCAGAAAAACTCTGGCATTTGCTTCATCCACTGCGCCGCCGAGCATCTCGCCCGAACGGGAAATGGTCAGCTGGGCGCTTCCGAAGGTAGGCTCCTGCGCTTTCAGATAATAGACATAGCCGTCATGCTCCTCCATCATCTCTACAGTGCTGTAAGGAGAGAGAGCATCGTAATATTTTCTGCGTAAACGGGAATTAACAAACAACGCACCGTCACCGGACAGAAGAATACGGAAATCGCCAAAAGTGATACGGTCGGTATTTGTCAGCATGACCTCCGTTGTGAGCACGACATCGGAGGTCAGCGTAATGAAGCGATCAATGGAAACCACACTGCCGCGTTCTGCTGCAGCAAACGCAGCCTGCAGGTCATCGCCGGTATACAGAACGGCGCCGCCGCTCAACATACCCGTCACTGTAATGCTGCCGCTGGCAGCCTCCGCCGGGAACAGCTGTACCGATGTGAACATCACGGCCGCAAGCACCGCCAGACACACCAGACATTTTGCTCTTTTCATAATATGCTTCATATAAATATGTACTCCTTCAACCGGCTGTACAGTCTCTCAGCCCCATCGCAAACACACCCATACCCGCAGAATCTGCGAATGGGTATACCTCTACCTATACTATTCAGGCATTATACCATCATGATAGTATCATAATTTTGTAACAATTTCAACCCTTTTGATACTGGTATTTTTTTCCTTTCGGTCTTTTTCGCATTGTTTTATTCGTTTTGTCGTTTTTCAATACACTTTTCTCCCTGATTTTCTACACAAAAAATAGCGGCTGATTTTACAATCAGCCGCCCAGCACGCCCTCCGATGAATTTGTTCCGCATACCATGCTGGTATTTATACTTATTATATTATCCCGGAAAAATCTATTCCGCACCGAGCCAGCACTCAAATTCCGTTGAGAGAAAGTTCTTCAGTGCAGATGCAAACAGGGGCGACAGAGAACTGACACGGTTTTTACCGCAGACCAACGGATCGATGTATCGTTTTTTTGCCGAGACCTTCAGCCAGCTGCCGTTCTGCTGCGGTTTATCTGCCGTCAAAATGTGCGAATACTGCGTATAACGGCTCCATTTTTCTGCAAACAGGCTGTCAGCGCACAAACCGAGGAAACCGGGTATATTCACAGCCACAGTTCATTCCCACCTGTTTCAGCCTCTGCATCTGCGGTACAGCAGCCAGTTCCCGAATCAGTTCCGGTATCTCGCTGTGATAAATACCCCAATTCTGTCTCATCTGTTCCTCTTTCTGTATTTCACTCCGTGACCGGGGCGAATTTTCCCCGTACCAGCGCTGCCAACGCAGCGGGGGAGCATTCGATCTGCGCGCCGATTTTTCCCGCACTGACACAGATTGTTTCCTTATCCTGTGCCGAAGCATCAAACACCGTGGGGAATACTTTTTTCATTCCCACCGGAGAACAACCGCCGCGTATATAACCTGTGAGCGGCAGAAGTTCTTTTACCGGAATCAGATCGATCGACTTCTCCCCTACAGCTTTCGCGGCCTTTTTTCTGTCCAATTCCTCCAGAACGGGGATCACAAACACATAGTTTCGCTTTGACGCCCCCACCGCCACAAGTGTTTTGAACACACAGGCCGGATCCTGTCCCAAAAGCTTTGCCACTGTAATACCGTCTACCGCAACACCTTCCTCATGCGGGTAGTGATGTGGTATGTAGGGGATTTTTTTCTGTTCCAGTGTGCGCATTACATTTGTTTTTTCTGCCATAGTCACTGTGCAAACCTCCTTATTCCGGCAAGCGGAAAATCCCGCCGGAGAAATCCGGCGCAAGCTCCTGCAGCAAAGCTGCATCACTCCAGTAACCGGTCAGCGGAGTCACGGATACATATCCATCCAGCACCGCTGCCAGATCTGCGCTGGGCTGATTGGTATCACAGTCGTAAGGAACAAACTGGTATATTTTTTGTTCGGGATCACTGCCGTTCTGTACCGCATAGCAATCATCGGAATATACGATCCGCCTATCGATGGCAGAGAGTTTTACACCGCGGATCCCGTCCTGCGGCAGCGGAGGTACATTGACATTCAACACCATCGTGCGGCCGCTTTCGACAATGTAGCGTGCAGCCGCTGCCGCGACACGGGCTGCATATGTATAGTCCGCACCTGCATCATAGCTGCACAGCGATACAGCCAGACCGGGAAGTCCCAGTATCCACCCATCCACTGCGGCGGCAACCGTTCCGGAATACAGACAGTCTGTGGCAAGATTTGCCCCTCGATTGATGCCGGATACCACCAGATCCACCGGCTGCTGCAGCAGTGTACTCACCGCCAGATGCACACAATCCGCCGGTGTACCGCCAACCGCCCATGCCCGCGCCGTGCCCGGAAAAGCCTGCTCACGCACAGGGATCGGGTCATGCATCGTCAGATGATGACTGTTGGCACTGCAGTTGTGATCCGGTGCTGCCACAAGCACTTCACCGTGCTTTGAAAGTTCTTTAACCAGCGCAGCAATACCAGGTGCACTGATCCCGTCGTCATTGGTTACCAGAAAACGCATATTACTCCGCTCTCCTTATCAACGCTTAACGCCTTGTACTGCAAAAAAAAGCATAGAGCTGTTGCAAAATTGCCAAACAGCAGGAGGCAACACAAAAATCGTGTTGCCTCCGTCAAATTCGATTTGGTGGCCCAGACAGGGCCGCCATTTTGGCTCTTACAGAGCCAAAATCATCAAATATTGCAGCAAATTCCCGCGAAATTTACACGCAAAATTCTATTTCGCGTGTAGCGTGTTGTAAAACATTTGTTTTGCAACACGCCCGGCCCGGTTATTTTTCATCATCCTTCATATATCGAAAGTCCAATCCTGCAGATTGCATCATCTCATAGTACGCTTCAGCTTTCTCCCTGCTGATTCCATGCAGCGTACTAAACTTTTTAACAATTCTGCTCCGGCGCTTCAACAGAACATTTATCCATCTGATCGGCCAAAAAAGAGGATATAGCCCCGGATACTTTTTTAACACAGCAAATCGCTGCTGCATGGCACCCTTTGCAGGAAACAGCAAATCAATGAATGGCACCGCTTTTACAGCACCGGTATTACCGTTCTCCTGTATATGCGAAGCCACCTCAGCATACATGGCATTTTCAGTGCTTCCCCAGTTTCCGTTGCTGAACACATACTGCGTGATTTGCTCAGATACCGGATCCCAGGGTTCCTCTTCAAACCAGACTTGCAAAAGCCGCAGAATATTCCGGTGAAAATCATACAGATGCAGCCGCTTCAAGGCCTTTTCCAAAAGTTCCTCATTCATTTCGGGATGCGCATTCCGGTACACATACAAATCAATAATCTGGCGGGCGCCCACACCGTATTGCCGAAAATGCTTTGTCATGTGACAGAAAATATACAGATAGGCATCCTCCACAGACATCGCATGGCAGAAGCCCTCATTGCTCGCGGTCTTCTCCCATCCGGAACCAAAATAGCGCCACATATCATTGTGCGGAAAGCCGAAAAGCCGTTTGTGAAGCTCCAGATACAGTGCAGGGCTTTTCCAGACAAATACATCCGGTTCCTCCTGTCCGGCCTCATATCCCTGCTGCAGCATCACGGCGCGTACGCGCTCATACTGCTCTTCGCGAATCAGGATATCTGCATCCCCCATCATACGCATCTCCGGCACAGGATACATCTCTTTCAGGATGCTTCCCTTTACCGGCATATGATCGATCCCGTTTTCCTCAAACGCATCCAACAAGCGGTGCAAAGCTTTCACCTGCTGCTCACTGTGCTGTGCGATCCGAATATATTTCAACCGCCACCGCTGCAATATCGGGTCTTTCAAGGAAAAACCGCACCGAAACACGCCGTGAAACGCCATAGGCAGCAATGACTGCGCCGCAAGAAGAGGCTCCGCCTCCGCCAGAGAAAATCCCTGCGGAACGGTTCCATCCTCCTCTTTTATTGCACAGCGCAATAATGTTAAAATGCCCTGTATGAGCTCTGACACCGCTGTGTTCCTCTCCTATCACTCTTTCGGCGCAAAGAACAGCCGCAGGATCAATTCATCCAGTGCTTCCTCGTCCGCATAAAACTCATAATATTCCTCACCCAGAACATTTTCGCCCTGTATGGTAAGAGTCTCGCCCACAGCATAATCGCTGTATTCCTGTTCCAGACGACTGACCGTCTGCGCAGAGCAATCTGTTACGATGTAATCCGAAACAGCATCATAGGTATCCACCACAAAACCGACAGAGCTTTCCATCTTTTCGCGCAATGCCGGTACAAAATTGCTCATATACTCCTTGTGGCGTTCCATACGGGAAAGGTTGAGTTCATCCCCCACATCCCACCGTGCCTGCACAAAGTTGACTGCATGCTCACCGAACAGCGTAACGCTTCCCTTTGACAACTCGGGATCCACCTGCGAAAAATCATCCCGGATCGTCACCGTTACGCCACCCACCGCATCATTCAGCAACGCAATGGCATCCATATTCATGGAGAAATAATAGTCGATCTGCGTCCCGTACAGCAAATTCGACACAGCGGCCCGGACATTTTTGCAGCTGTCTTCCATGCCGTCACCGTAGGTATGGCTGAAAGCAAGCTGTCCGTAATATGTACCGACCTCTTTGCCGTACTCGTTCAGCGCCGGCATCTGTACCATCAGGTCGCGGTTGATGCTGAGAATAACACACTCCTCCGTTTTTTCATCAAAGACAAAAAGTGTGACCATATCTGCCGCGCCGCCCACATTGTACTCTGTCGGAACGACCTTGCCCCGCTGATTGATACCCATCATCAAAACGGTGGTGATATCCTGCCGCGGGTAATACTTCACGCCGTCACGGACGATCGTTTTTGAAGTGGTCTGTATCTCCGGCCTCTGATGCAAAAAAACAGCGGACTCCAAAATCCGGAGCCCGCTGTACAGGATCACAAGCACCAGAAGCAGGCTGATACAAACATAAATCACTTTTCCAAGCTGTTTTCTGTTCATAATCCAACCTATTCTGTTCTTTCGATCAAATGCGCCAATCAGCGTCTGGCAAACTTACGGTAGCAAACAGTGCCGACAACCAGAGCAGCAAAAGCAACCAGCATCAGAACCACCCACATACCAATGGAAGACGCATCGCTGGTATCGGGAGTGGGAGCAGAGCTGCTGGGGCTGTTGGTCGCAGCAAAAGCAGTGCAGGTCATGCACACGCACATTGCCAGAACCAGGATCAGGCTGAGTACCTTTTTCATTGTTTCGTCCCTCCTTATTATAAATAAAAGAATTACTGAATATACTACAGTTCCAGAAGCTCCCGTGAAAAAACACGGATATTTTCCAGAACATGTATCCCAAGATTTTTCTCAATAACTGCCGCCGCCGCCCCCATATTGGGTGCCCGGTCAAAGGTATTGTGGCAATCAGTTCCAAGAAGCTGAATATAACCATCCCGCAGAAGCCGCACCGCCATGCCGGCAGTCGCACGATTGGTAAAGAAGCTGGCATTGGCCTGAACTGCGACAGGAAGTTCCCGCAGTCGCTGGGGAATACGGTGGGTGCGCAAAGGAGCGATATAGCGATCCATATGGGCAACGACCGGTGTGATTCCCCATCGCCGGTGGATCTGCTCCAGCTCCTGATAGAAACACTCATTCCAGGGTGAACCCGGGCTTTCTATCATGATACACCTTTTTTGATCGATTGTCAACTGTGGAATTAAATCCGATTCACTTATTCCACGAAAATAATATACTTCCGCGCCAATGCTGACCTCTGGTAAACCCGGATACTTGACAAGTTCATTCAAAAGAATCCCGGCTGCTTTTTTTCGCCGCTCCAGAAACACTTCGGGACGGTCATGCCGTGCATAGAAATGCGGTGTTGCCACAACATGGGTCACGCCCTGCTCCGCCAGAAGCTGCAGCATGGTGATGGATTCCTCTACACTCCTGCTGCCATCATCGATCCCCGGGAGAATATGGCTGTGAAAGTCAACCATAACGCTTACCTCATTTACCGGCGCCCGTTACTTTCTGACCTGCACCCGCATAGGAATTGGAATATTTCCTGTAATACTTGCCGCCATAGCCGTGGCCCTCCTCATTGGAGGCATTGAGCACAGTGCCCAGGATACGGGCTTCCACAAATTCGAACTGCCGCACCGATGCATTCAGAACCGTGCTGTTGCAGTAATTCTGACGAACAACCAGAAGCATGCCGTCGGTGATTTTCGCAATGGCCAATGCATCGCCAACCTCGCTTACAGGCGGCAGATCCAGGAAAATGTAATCATATTCCGCCTTCAGTCGTTCGACCATTTTAGCCATACGGGGCGAACTGAGCAGTTCCATGGGGTTGGGCGGAATCCGGCCGGCAGAGATCACATTATATGCTTTCTCATCCTCCTTGATACCGCAGGGTTGGAACAGCTTATCCATGCTGCACTGGCCGGACAGGTAATCCGACAGACCCGGTGTACGCGCAACCGGCAGCTTATCAGCAATGGACGGACGGCGCATATCGCAATCGATCAGCAGAACGCGCTTATCCAACTGCGACATGGCATATGCCAGATTGACCGAAGTCAGGCTCTTGCCCTCACCGGTCAGAGAACTGGATACACCGATAACACGGGTACCGTTTTCCTCTGCAAAGGAGAACTGCAGCTTGGTGCGCAGCAGCTTATATGCCTCGGAAGCAGCAAAGCTGATCCCGCTGCCCACCAGTTCCACATGCCCGGCTTCATTCGCACGGGCCTGCTCATATGCTTTTTTGACGCCGTGCGCACCGTAACCGCCATACCCGTAATAATAGCCGTAGCCGCGCTTATGCTGTGCTGCCATATCCGGCACTGCGGCAAGTACGGGGTACTTGCATACGCGGGCGATATCCTCTTCATTGCGGATGGTGATATCCATGATCTCACGCAAAGCAATGACCGCCGCAACCAGAAGCAGACCTGCAAGGAAGCCGATCACTGTATTCTTGGAATAACTTGGAGACACTGCATTCGGCTCCACCACAGCGGACTCGACCACCTTGGAAGAAGTTCCATCAATGATGCTGGAAATGCGCTTGGGCAGAATATGCGCAATGGCATTGGCGAGCTGCTCTGCCTTTTCGGGGTCATCTGCCGTCACTGTAACGCGAAAAATCTCGGTATTGTTCACGGATTCCGCTTCGATCATTCCCATCAGATTGCGATAGGTGACATCCTCTACGCCGGAATAATCGATAACATCATTCAGCGTTTCACGCGTGTTCAGAATGACGATGTAAGAATTGACCAGGTTTTTGGACGCCGTGATATCCGACGAAGTAATACCCAGAGAAACATCACCCACCGAAAGCGTGCTGTTATTTACATAAAACATCGCAGAGGACTGATACTGCGGAGTGATCAGGTAAAATGTTACCAGAAATGCGAGTACCGCACCTGCTACCGCCGCAATCGCAATCAACCAGATTTTTTTTACCAATGCGTTGAATATTTTTTGAAAATCAATGACGACTTCGTCGTTGCTGTCTATTACTCTATCTTTCATAGGATCCTCTCGAGTCAAAAATGGTCTTGCTTTATCTTTTTCCATATGGGCACTCTTATAGTATAGTTCCCCCGGCAAAAAAAATCAAGTCTTAAACGCAAACAGCATTTCGGTGATCAACCGCGGGTTCATCCCCCTGAGAAGCAAACGATTGTTCTGCCGCATCGGTTTTAGTATGAAGCCCATGATAAAGTTTGTAAAAACAACCGTGATCACCATTGCAAGTGCCGCACCTGCCGCGCCCATGACCGGCACCAGAAGGACATTTGTCATTACATTCACCACGGCACCGCACAAATTGATCGGGAACAGATATTTATGCTTCTCTTCCGCAAGAATCCAGATATTGCGAACATACGCAATGTAAGAAAAAATAGTGTACCAGATCATGATCTGCAAAACCGGGATCGCGGGCAGATAGGTTTCACCGTACAGAACCCTGACAATGAGAGATGCGCAAAGGGTATACATCACGCTCTGTGCTGCTGCCGCCCAGATCGTCAGCGAGTAAACCCGGGACACATTTTTCTCAAAATCCAGCTGGGAAACCTTTTTACTCTCCAGAATAACCGGCCGCGCCGTATCAAAAATCGCCCGGAAAATAAAGCCCGTAATACATGTACAGGTAACTGCTGCAGCGTAGTATCCATTCTCCGTTTCACCGTGCATCAGGGTCAGAAATATCCCACCGGTGCTGTTGTATACGATTTCCATAAGTGTTGCAGGAATATACGGCTTGCTTTTTGTAAAAAGTTTTTTGCCGGTTTCGAGGGATACGGAAATTTTCTGTTTTGTATTTTTCCGGTATGCCAACAGCATAAACACACCCGCCGCCGCATATTCAACCGCATGGGACAGCGCGAACCAGTAAACACTTTTCCCGGATGCCAACAGATATATTTTATACGCCGATGTGACTACATAGGCAAGAAGCATCGCCGAAGAGGAATACTTTGAAAGCAACTGTGCCTGAAACCAGTACTGCAGCATTTCAAACGCCTGAAAAAACAGACAGACACTGTACAAAGCACAAACCAGAACCGCCGTTCGATCCCCATGATTGGCCACAAGGGAAAACACCGTTACACCGATCATACAGGCAACAGCAGATACAAGATTCATCACAAGACTTGTACCAAGAATACGACCCGAGTGCTCCTGATTCTCTATGTATTCCTGAACCAGCGTGGATTGCAGACCCAGCTGCATAAGCGGAACAAAGAACGCCACAACCGAGGATGCGTAGTGGATCAAGCCGTAGTTTGACGGCCCCATATAGCGGGCGGTCAGCATACCCACAACCACCTGGATCAGCGACTGTGCAATCCGGCATACCACAATCCACTTTGCATTATGAAATATCTTTTTATTCTGCATTCACTCTCATCCTGCTTTTCTGTCGCAGTTTGTATTCACTCTGTACAACCCTCAAAAATGCCGTCTAGAATGCGCTTCATTTCTTCCGTCTGCTTTTTTTCGCAATCGAAAATCCGCTGCAGCAGTTCTTCTCTGTTGGCAGCGAGCCGCTGCACCACTTTCCCGCTTTCCCTTTCATGGATATCGATCATCAATTCCGTAAGCGAGCAGTCAAAAAAAGTTGCTGCAATTTTCACATGCTTTTTTGTATCGATCAGCGCTATTGGCAGTGACCCATACTTATACCCTGCCAGAAGCGAGTGCATCCGGTTAGTGATGTGATAATCCACAGCACCATAGTATTCTTCAAACTCATCCAGCCGCAACTGTTGTTCGATGTACTGCACATCAAATCTGTCCGACAGCCGATTATATACCACGCGGCTGAATGCCTTATCCTCGGCGATCTGATAGGCAACGCATACCTTCATTTTCCCGCCCAGATACTCATTCAGTGCGCAGAGAAGTTCTTCGCACTTCTGCAGGGTATCTTCCACGAATGCGGCATCCTGTTCATCAAATATCGAATTACGCAGATTGACCATTACGGTGTTCGTTGTATTGACACGCTTTGCATGGTCACTGTCATACAGCCAGGACAGATCGGGGCACTGCTTCACCTTTTTCATGCCGTGCTTTCTGCATCGCGCAAGCGACCACGAATCCCGCACATAATAATGGGTAAGAAATGCGCAGCGGACCCGTTCCGAAAACGCCATCAGTTTTGAAATCGGTCCCACCGAACGGCCGATCCGGACAATGTGTACACCGTACAGACGAAAAAGTGGAAATACCAATGCTGAAGCAAGATTACGCATAACCAACTTCAGACCGCCGCCATACATATCGCCGGGACCGGAAAAAACAAACACCCGATCGCCGTTTTTTCTGCTTTTCATTGCACAGGAAAGAACGGATGCGATAAAATCCGTTTCTTTGTTCGAACTTACGCGCTCCGACGGGCGGATCCCCAGCGCATCCAGAAAATATTGCGGAATATCATCGCTGCAGTTCGCATGGACGGCACCGTACGCCCGCAGCGCCTCAATCAGCGCACTGTTGATCAGGACATCGCCCGTATTGGAAAAATATGTTTTTGTCTGGTAAAAAATATGATCCATATTTACTCCATTTTTGTCATACGGTTCGCATGAATCTGCAGGAACTGCGCAACCTTCGCCTCATTGGAAAGCCGCCGGCGGTACTGCATACAGTTTGAAACATATTTTGCACAGTTCCCGGAAACAGATGCCAGATCCGCTGCAGTCCAGTCACCCACAATTCCCAAATCGTACTCTTCAATATACGAAGCATTCAGCGGCACACGCGTTGTCACAACCGGCGTCGCCACCGCAATCGCTTCGATGATCGAGATCATGCTGTTATCCTTTTCGGTATTGATCAGCAATGCCTTGGCTCTGCTCAAATAAGGCAAAAGCTCGTCATGTGTCATCTTGCCCAGAAAAAAAACGCTGTTCTGCAGGCCACTGCTTTCCACCAGCTCTTTCAGTCTTTCCTTCAGCGGGCCGTCACCGATGATATACAGTCTGGACGCTGCATTGTATTCTCTCAAATAGTGCCCGAACCGATCGATAATGCCGTCAATCCGTTTCCGGTCGATCAGCTGTGAGCAAACCACAAAGCTGTCATCCTTTTCTTCACATGCCCGGAATTTATCCAGATCCACCCCGTGCTCATTGATCTGCGGCTGTGTATTGGCACAGAACCGGCTTATAAAGTTCCGCGCCTCTGCCGATCTTGCCACGACACAGGTTTTTCTCATAAACAACCGAGCCACAATGTTATACCAGAACCGGGATGGAATTTTCTTCAGCATCGCATTGTGCTTCGCCAGTTCATGCCAGACAATCAGTTTGTCATTGGCCAGCAGCGCCGCCCCCAGTGAATTCAGCGAAAAAACCTCACTCGATATGATCAGATCGATATTCTTCCTGTTTTTCACGATATAACGCCAGACCTCCGGCATAAACGGAAAGCAGTGGCACATACACACTTTTTTCAGTGCACATCCGGCCCAAATAACGCTGAACGGATACTCTTCCTCCTGCAGCGGTTTGAAGGGCTCTGCCGCAAACAGCGTAACCGAATGTCCGCATTTTTGAAACGCCGCACACAAACCATGAATCATCGTATCCTTTATGGAGTTCGCACGGCGTATTTCTTTTGTCTCCGAGGTGTACGGAATCGGGTTGATAATCAGAACATTCATACCGGCTCACTCTTTCTGCATTCTGTGTGATCTGCAATACCCGCCGGCAGGATCACCGGATATCATGCTTCAGCAGATGCTTTTGCACACGCTTCACATGTGGAGCACCTGTCCAGCTCTTCCTTTGTCACTTTGCCATCGCGATAATCGCGGACGATTTTATTTTCGTACATGGAATAGGGCTTTTTGGAAAACAGCGCCTTGAACTTATGCCATGCCACCCAGAAGGCAGGCACCCAGATATATTTGTGCATGGCCGGAGAAACCGAGCCAATCATCCAGCAGTTGCGGTCACAGCAGCGCACCTTTTGGCGCACCTGCTCCGCCTGCGGACTGCTCCACAGCTCCTCCCAGCTCTGACTGTTCAGATTGCCCATGACCTCTTTTTCCTTTGTGCCGTTACAAGGCATGACATCGCCGAACGGATCGATGAAAAAGGTGTCGAAGCTCATATCGCAGGGCAGCAGCCGCTTCTGGCTGTAAATATAATTGATCAGGCCGTGATTGAAATAGGCCCGGAACCACTTTTTCGGGCTGCCCGAACGCAGAAGCTCGTTGACAAGCGTTTCAAAATGCTGTGCCACCATGGCACGGTCATGGATGATGTTGTTGGACTCCACGAAATAAAAGCTGTTGTGCAGCGAGGCTGTGGCAAATTCCATACCCATTTCATCCGAAAGCTTATACAGCGGCACCAGATCCGGCGCGTTCCGATCCTGCACCGTCATACCGAAGCCAACATCCTTCATGCCCATCTCCACCAGCTTACAAAGCGTGGTATAACCACGGTTATAACCATCCTCCAGCCCGCGGATCTCATTGTTGGTCTGTTCCAGGCCCTCGATGGAGATGCGGATACCGATACCGGGAAATTCACGGCACAGATCGAGGATGCGGTCAGTGAAAAAACCGTTGGTCGAAATCACGATACGGTCGCTTTTTTTATACAATTCACGGACGATATCCTTCAGATCCTCGCGGATAAAAGGCTCTCCTCCGGTGATATTTGTAAAATACATGGGCGGCAGCTTACGGATCGTTTCCACCGTGAGCTCATCCTCCGGACGGGAAGGTTCCTTGTAGCGGTTGCACATGGTGCAGCGGGCATTGCAGCGATATGTGACGATCACGGTTCCGTTAAGCTTCTTCATGATTTAATCCTTTTTCCTTGTATTGTTTTTCCTGTACAAGCAGCAAGCCCAACAGAAAGGCAAACGGGATCGACAACGGATTGCAAAACGCCGATTCCGCCATTGAGCTAATCAAAAGATAGGCAAAAATCCACAACCCGCCTGCATACAGCCGAACATCAAATTTGCGAAGTTTTATAATACGCAGCAGCAGCAGCGCCAAAACGGAAACATAGCAAACGGTACCGATCAAACCGGTCTGACCGAAAATAATCGGCCAGAAGGTATCACTGGCAAAACTGGAATTTTCAACGGTCAAACCATGAATGTTGGCAATTCCATACATGGAATACACCGGCGTATAGTACTTGACCGCAATATTTGATGCAAATGTGCCGAAGCCGGTACCGATCGGGAAATAGTCGCGCATGATCTCCAGCGAGGTTGCACCGAGAATTTCCCGCGCTGCCCGCCCCTGCAGCGTCACGAAATAGTACAGAATTTGTTCGCCTGCTACTATTATGACCACAAGCCCTATCAGCACGATATGCCACGCCTTCAGTTTTTTACGGTATATAACGCAAAAAACAAGGATGATAATATACACAATTGCACCGACCAGAGCTTTGCTTCGAAGCGTTGATGCCATAATCAAAACATCCAGAGCAATATACTTCACATTCCCGGCGCTGTAGAATATCAACAGCACTGTCATTAGCACCGCTGCGGCCGCTGCAAGGTAAGTCGGATGAAAGAAGAACAGCTGAATAACACGCAAGCCGTATCTTGAACCGGGCGATGGGAAAATTTCAAACAAATAATCCACCGCAACAAAAGCAGCCAACAACACTGATGCAAAACGGGCATGCAGCAGCAGAACATTGCTTTCACGCCGCATCTTTGATCCGTTGAAAATAACGAATCCGGTTAGGATCGAAAGGAAAAATTTCAGATTGGTATAAAAATCGATCAGCACCGCTTCTATGGGCTGATACCGGAACAGCACATTGGCCAGCAAACCTGTCGCGGTGAATATGCACAACAACAGGATGATCCTGAAGTTGTTCCGTTTGATATATAACTTTCCGGACGAGACTGTCTGCAGACATACCACAAAAACACCGATAAGCGCAAAAAGCTCATCAATGTAACCTGCAAAATTGAATATTTCCTCCAGTGCATTCTGGAAAAGCAGCAGATAAAATACGATAACAACCAGTATTTCACCTGCTGTACGGCCCTTATTTACCTGCAACACATTGTTTCTCCATACAGTTTCATCAGTTCTGCGGCATAGCCTTCAACCGAAGCAAAGTCGCACACCGTATCATAAGCAGCTGCCTCATAAAGACAGCAGAGCTTTGTTTTCAGCTCCTGAAGGTTTCCGCTTTGAAAAAGCTCGCCGGTTTCCCCCGGGCGGATCAGTTCGGGGATGCCGCCGATCGCGGCTCCCAGTACGGGAGTACCGTACAGGATGCTTTCCATGACGGAAAACGGACAGTTTTCGTACCATTCAGAGGGGTATACCGTAAACCGCGCTTCACGGATGAGCGTTTCCAGTGCTTCGCCGGTCTGAAAGCCTACATTTTTGATATTGGGCACGCCTTCCAACAGATGCTCCAGCGGGCCGGAGCCGGCAAAAATGAACGGAATATGGGGCAGCTCTTTGGCCGCCTGCACCAGTGTTTCGATTCCTTTCTCCTGCGAAAAGCGGCCGAAATACAGCACATAATCCTTTTTTTCCGTCTTTTTGGCCGGCACTTCATCCACAAAATTGTGCATTGCAACTGTTTTTTCGGCAAGCACCGGATTGGTATCCAGCTTTGATTTCATGAATTCTGAACAGCAGATCACGGTATCGATCTGTTTGTACACGCGGTTCATATTCCAGAAAACCGCTTCCGCAGCACCCACCGCGCTTTTGGCCAGCGAACCGTGAATGCAGCGCCCCTTTACGCAGTTCAGGTAATGACCGCCCAGACATTTTTCACAGTTTGTTTTGGTGACAGGGTTACGGCACATATGGTTGGGACACACCAGCTGGTAATCGTGCGCCGTAAACAGAATGCGGCAGGGATGCCCGGTCTGCTTGCTCCATTTGCGGATCTCAAGAATAATACTGGGTGTCAGCTGAAAATTGAAATTATTCAGATGACAGATATCCGGCTGAAAATCATCCAGCACCAGACGGATCTTTTTTCTGGCCTCGACGGAATAGATCGTCTTGACAGGATACAACACCTTGGCAAGCGGAGAACCCCCGTGAAAATCCATATTGGAGGTATACGCCTGCACGCGATTCCCAACCACATTTGCAGGGTGCTGCATACCGAAATATTGCACCTCATGCCCGGAAGCCGCAAGGTATTCCCCCAGCTTAAATACATAGGTTTCCGATCCGCCGTTGGGATACAGAAACTTGTTTACCATCAGGATTTTCATTCATACAACTCCAATGTGCGGGATACAACCGCATCCCAGTCGAATTTTTCAAGAACATATTCACTGCTCTGCTGACGGTATTTCTGCGCCAAAGCAGGCTCATCGCACAGCCGCTGCAGCACATCACGCAAGGAGCCGGCATCTGCTTTTTGAAAAACCAGAGCCTTATCCTCTACAACCTCTGTGCACTCCGGAATATCCGAAACAACACAGCAATTGCCGTAGCTCATGGCTTCCAGCAGGCAAAGCGGCATTCCCTCCACATCCGATGGCTGCACATAGATATACGCATTGCTGTACAGTTCATGGAGAAGCTCACCCTGTACAAAGCCCGTGAAGAGAATACGGGCGTCCTCCCGGGCAGCGGCATAAAGCCGCTCAGGATAGTCGCCCGCCTCGGATGCACCGCCGGCAATCACCAGCCTTTTCTCCGTATGCAGCTGTTTAAAGGCGTTGATCAAATAATGCACGCCCTTTTCCGGCACAAGTCTGCCGAGAAACAGGATATACTCATTCTTGCCCAGACCGAATCTTTCACTGATCTGTTTTGCCGGCAGTACAGACGGAATATCGACACCGTTAGGAATGTAAACCGTTTCGCGGCCATATGTCTGCATAAAATACTGCTGAACGCTGTGGCTCAGCACGATGATCTTATCGGCATACCGCACTGCCATTCGCTCACCCGCACGGATAAAGCGGGAGCCAAAGCCACCCTTCCACTTTTCGCGCTGCCAGTCCAGACCGTGCACAGTCACGACCACACGCTTTTTAAACAGCTTCGGCAGCCAGCACATAAAAGCAGGCCCTTCTGCGTGGATATGTACCGCATCCGCCCGGCTGAAGGAAGCGCAGACAGACGCAAAAAAACTGGAGCTGACCGCCGCAAGCCCCTTTTTATCCACAGTGGGTACCGTGCATACGCGTACACCGTCATATTCCGCAATCTTTTCGCAATCGTATTCCGCGCCGCTGACATGATGACCGCCCCGGTTGTAGCAGGTCACCTGATGACCTAAAGCCGCCATTCGGCGGCTCAGCTCACTGACTACGATCTCCACACCGCCTTCACGGGAAGGGATGCGTTTGTGTCCGAACATTGCAATTTTCAAATCATTCACCAAACATCCCGAACACAGCGCCAGCTGTGGCAAAGATGATCTTCCAGTCGGTCAAAAAACTGCGGTCTTTTATGTACTGCACATCCAGCTGCACCCATTCATCAAAGCTCAAATCGTTCTTGTTGGGGCGGATCTGCCAGTAGCAGGTCAGGCCGGGAGTGACCAGCAGGCGCTGCATGGCGTATTCATCATACTGCTCCACCTCACGCGGGAGACCCGGACGCGGGCCGACGATGCTCATCTCGCCCTTCAGCACATTCCACAGCTGCGGCAGCTCGTCAATGCTTGTCCGGCGGATAAACCGACCGAAACGGGTGATGCGCGGATCGTTTTTGATTTTAAAGGTCGGGCCCTGCATCTCATTGAATGGCAGAAGTTCCTTCAATTCCTTTTCTGCATTGGGTCGCATGGAACGGAATTTATAAAATTTAAAGGCTTTTCCATCGCGTCCGATACGGGTCTGGGAAAAAATCGGGCCTGCACCGGGACTGTCGATCACTATGATCAGGCTGACAACCAGCATGACCGGCCACAACACCAAAAGCGCCCCCGCAGACAGGAGAACATCCTGCACTCTGCGCCAACGCCAGTAGTTTTTATCTTTGCTTAAAACGGTTTCTCTGTCAAGCAGCGGAATATCTTTATCCGCCTGTGGGATTGTCGAAGTCTCACTCATATACCGCTGTACCCTCACTCACCATTATTGAAACGCTATATCCGGGAAAAATGTCTTAATACAAGATACGCCAGGACGAATATGCAGCAAAAATGAATGAAACTTCCTTAAGAAAGCGCAACACTCTGCAAACATTCCGGGTGAATATACTCATCCATTGTAATAATATATTATATCATAATATAGCAAAAAGACAATATACTGTCTGCACAGGATGCGCAAAAAAACATAGAAAATTCACATTTTTAATCTTTTCTGGGTACATGGGTGGTGGGAGAACCACCGGGAATACGGCGGCGCACAAGGCTCATGGGAGGCACCTCCTGCGGCACAGGCATAGAGAAACTCATCAGCGAGCGGGGCGTGGAATCGATGGCATCACCGTTTTCATCCAACAGATACGGCACCTGCAGGGTGAACACCTCACCACCGGGAGTCAGGATCTCCAGCTCATCGCCGACAAAAATCTTGCCGCGCTGGGTGCAGGCAGCCATGCCCTCATCCCAGTTTTCCACGGTAGCCATGACCTCCCACTCCCGCAGATAACTGGCGGCCTCGGGATTGACGGTAGCACCCTCCCGACCGAAGTAAAAGCCGGTGCTGTAGCGGCGGTGACTGGTACGGGTCAGCTCCTCCAGTGCGCGCTCAGGACACAGAAATGCATCCGGATCCGCAATATAGGCATCCAGCGCCTGCCGGTAGGCCGCAGTGACACTGGCGGTGTAGTAAAAACTCTTGGCACGGCCCTCGATCTTCAGGCTGTTTACACCGGCGGAGATGATGGCATCCAGAAAAGGCGCGGTGCACAGATCATCGGCGCTGAGGATATAGGCGCTGTCCCATTCAGAGGCCAGCGGATCGCCCGCAGCTGCTTCGCCCTCGCACAGGGAAAACGGCGCAAGCCGGGTATCCGTGGGGCGGATATCCCACTGCCAGCGGCAGGGCTGCGCACATTGACCACGGTTGGAATCCCGACCGGTGAGATACTGACTGAGCAGGCAGCGGCCGGAAAAGCTGACACACATGGCGCCGTGGACAAACGCCTCCAGTTCCAGCTCCGGCGGGGTTTTGGCCCGCAGCTCCGCAATATCGTTGAGGGACATCTCCCGTGCAAGCACCACACGGCTTGCACCCAACTAATAAGCAGCAGTGGCCGCAGCATAGTTCATGATACCTGCCTGTGTAGAAAAATGCACTACCACCTGCGGCGCAATGGCCTGCGCGATACGCAGCACGCCCAGATCGGCGATGATAAAGGCATCCACGCCCGCATCCGCCGCGCTTTTGATGGTATAAGGCAGCTCCCTCAGTTCGGCATTGGTGGGGACGGTATTCAGAGTCAGGTACACCTTTCGGCCGAGACGGTGGGCGAAAACCACCGCATCCACCAGCTGCACCTCGTCAAAATTTTTGGCGCCGCTGCGCATACCGAAGCTCTTTGCTCCAAGATACACTGCATCTGCACCATAGGCGATAGCATAACGCAGCGCCTCAAAATCGCCTGCCGGCGAAAGCAATTCGGGACGTTCCAGCATGGAAAATGCTCCTTAATACAGACCGGCCTTGACGCAGTTGGCATAATGCTCGTCTGCAGTGACGCCGTAATAGTAGTTGCCCTCGGGATCGGTAACAAAGAAGAAGTAATCGCTTTCGGCAGGGTTCAGTGCAGCCTCGATGGCGGCACGGCCCGGATTGGAAATGGGGCCTGCGGGCAGTCCGGCCACCGCATAGGTATCGTAGGCCTCGGCCATACCCTCAGGGATCAGTGTCCAGCCGCCGTAATAGGGGGCCAGCCAGTTATGGACATAGTTGTTATCCGCATCGTTCTTGATGTAGCTGGATGCGTTGCTCTCCAGCTTCCAGCCGTCGCGCAGACGGTTGTGGAACACACTGGAGACCATGGCATCCTGTTCGTTGCCGGCTTCCTCCTGCACCATACTGGCCAGCACAATGATATCATCCAGCGTCATGCCCAGCGCATCCAGCTTCTCCTGCGTGACAGATTCGGCCACATAAGCATCAAAAGCAGAATAGAAGCGATCCACCAGCTCGTAAACGGAGGAATCGTTGTAGAAATTGTAGGTATCCGGCAACAGATAGCCCTCGCCGCGCATGAAGCGGTAACCGTCGGTGGGGATGGCATTCCACCAGGAATACTTGCTGAAATCGCCATTGTTGGCAACATCAAGGAATTCCTCGGCAGTGCAAAGGCCGGTGGTTTCTGCCACGATCTCAGCAGCTTTGAGCAGCGTAGTACCCTCAGGGATGGTAACCCACAGATCCGCCTTGCGGCCCTGCGGCTTGGTGATGACCTCCAGGATCTCATCATAGGTCATGCCGCTGTTCAGTTTGAAGGTTCCATTCTGGATGGACGGACCGGTACCGGTCTCCTTGATATACTCATACAGGTTCTGGTTGTAACGAATGATGCCGGCCGCACGCAAATTATCGCAGACGGTGCGAGGATAATCATTTTTGCCGATCTCGAATTCCACCTCGACATACTCGCCGCGGCCCTCGGCGATCATATCCTTTTCAAAACCATTCTTCAGGTGAAGAAAGAAACCGCCCACAGCGGCAACAGGGATCGCGAGTACCAGCAGGAAGATCAGAAATTTTTTCATATGTTCTTTCCTTTCGTTTATGCGGCAGCATACCGATCACAGATCCAGCATCATACCGATATAGCCTTCCCTTACGGGCGGCTTTTCACCAAAGAGGTACCACATTCCGTAGGCCTTGCGCCGGCCGCTGCCATAGCAGGTCAGGCCACCGTCACTTGCCAGAATGCGTGCAGAGGTACAGCCGGTCTTTTCCCGACAGGCCTGCAGCAGTGCTGCAGCCGCACGGTCATCCCGTGCAAAAAACTCATCAAAGTGAAGCGTATCTTCCTCCACGCGGAAAAAGCCGTATGCACCTTCGTTGCGCACCGAGCAGCCGCCGGAGGAATAATAATCCGTCAGCACCGCCACCAGTCCCTGCTGGTGCAGCGTCACCGCCGGCACGCTGCACAACTTTTTGCGCAGCTGAGGCAGCAACGCCACCGTCACATCGTCAAATTCAGCCGTTGCCAGAAGATTGCGGCGGATGGGCACCGTGTATTCCTGCCGGTAAAAAGCGGTTTCAAAGCCACGCTGTGCGTAAAACTCAAACAGTGAGTCGGAAGCCGGCAGCAGGCAAAGAAACGCCCAGCCCTGCTCTTCCCCGTATCGCTTGATGCTTTCCAGCAGCGCTGTCATTCTGCCGCTGCCGCGCAGCGCCCTGCGGGTGGCTACACTGTACAGATAAGCCCCGGGCTTATCATTCAGTGTCACCGACACCGCCAGCGCCATCGCCGCTGCGCCGTCCTCATCATCCAGCCAGATGTTATCGATACCGGCAAAGGTGCGGAAGGAAAGCTCGCAGAACGCAGGGGTATCGCCGAATGCTTCGGCAGCAAGGGTCTTCAGCGCAGGAATATCCTGTTCGGTCGCTTTTCGGATCATAGATGTATTACGGTTCCTTTCCGTGAATCGGTTTTCTTATGCTTCCACGAGCGGCAGAACATCTGCCATGATGCACTCATGGATCTGCGGGATGGGCAGCGGCTGGGTACCGTTATCACAGCGGACATGCCGCCAGCCGAGCCGTTCCGTACAGTAAAGCGCAGCGGCGCGGCTGCGGGCAAGGTAGGCCACATCCTTTTCGTGGATATCTTTTTTCGATTCCTCGCCGTGGTAGCGTCCGGTCATCAGCTTCTGGCTGACCGCAGGCTCCATATCAAGGAAGAACACGGCATCCGGAGCAGGCAGGCCGATACGGGCATACTCCAGATCAAACAGCCAGTCCAGAAAAACAGGCCATTCCTCCCGCGGGAGCTTGGAGCACTGATGTACGGCGTTTGCCGTGGTGTAGCGGTCGGCCAGCACAATACCACCGGCCTCGTAAAACGCCTGCCAGTCCTCCCGATAGGATGCAAAACGATCCACCGCAAAAAAGGTGGAAGCCGCATAGGCATTCACATCGCCCGGCTTATCACCGAAGCGACCGGCCAGATACATTTTAACAAGAGCGCTGGATTCGCTTTCATACCGGGGAAACGAGATCTTCTTCACAGGCAGCCCACGCTGTACCAGCGCCTGATACAGCAGTTCTGTCTGGGTACCTTTGCCGGAGCCGTCCAGCCCCTCAATCGTGATAAGCTTACCCTTCATGGCAGCCTCCCGCATATTTTCTGATTATTCTACCCTTGTCAGCGGGGCATAGTTGGCCATCATCTTTTTCGTTGCAGAGGCAAATTGTACCTCCACCAGCATATCGCCGCCCACAGGGGTGACGGAAAGCACTGTGCCCTGACCGAACACCTTGTGCTGCACGCTGTCACCCACAGCATATTTTGCGCCGGAGGTTTTTTTCGCTGCAGGCTGTGCCTTGGCAGCAGTGTCGCTGTTCATCAGCGAAGAACGGCTGGCAAAGCTTGTGGAAGTATCAAAGCTGCCTGCACGGCGGCTTTCGCGCTCATAAGCGCTGCGAATGGAAAATTCGCCGTCCGCAGCGGAATGGGAAACAGCGGGGTTGGTATTTGTGTTGATATTGTTATTTGCAGCCATGCGTAGGCCTCCTCCTGTATAATTCGACGGTTGATAATTCGGTTCAAAATTCCGCGCACCGAAACTCTGGCGCTGATAGCCGGAGGGCTGCCAGCTGTCGCTTTCATAGCCGGCCCAGCCACTGCGGGCAGTGCGCATCTCGGCGCGGGTATCGCTTTCCTGCTCCTCCATATACGCGGAGCCGATTTCCTCCAGAAAGCGGGACGGGCGATTGCGGCGGGTCTGGCCGAAGATCATGCGGGATGCGGCGCTGCACAGCCACAGCTGCTTTTTGGCGCGGGTGATACCCACATAACAAAGCCGGCGTTCCTCCTCCAGATCTTCGCGGGAAAATCCGCTCATCTCGCTGGGAAAGATGCCTTCCTCCATGCCGACGATAAACACCAGCGGGAACTCCAGACCCTTTGCGGCGTGCAGAGTCATCAGCACCACCACATCGGCATTTTCATCGTAGTTGTCCAGATCGGTGATCAGGGCAGTCTCCTCCAGAAAACCGGCCAGAGAAGCCTCTGCTCCCTGTGCATCGGCGTAGACCTTGATGGCATTCATCAGCTGACCGATATTCTCCATACGGGTCTGGCCCTCCTCGCCCTGCGCTTCCAGCATGGCTTTGTAACCGCTGATCTCTGCCACTTCGCCCAGAAGCTCCTCCAGCGGAAGAGTTTCAGCAGCCTCTCGCAGGCTTTCGTAGATGCTCCAGAAGCCTGCCAGCGCCTTGGATGCGCGGGAAAGAGAGGGATAGCTTGCGGCGCGGCTGACGATTTCCAGCATACTGACCCCCTCGTCCGCCGCCAGCGCCGCCACGGTATCCATGGTAGCACCGCCGATCTTGCGTCCCGGCTCATTGATGATGCGGGCAAGCCGCAGATCATCCTTCGGATTGGAGAGAATGCTCAGGTAGGCCAGCATATCCTTGACCTCTTTCCGGTCATAGAATTTGTGGCCGCCGATGATTTTATACGGCAAACCTGCACGGACGAAATAGGTTTCGACCGGACCGGACTGAGCGTTCATACGGTACAGCACCGCGCAATCGCGCAGCGTACCGCCGTTCGCCACATGGTCGGAAATGATCTGCGCCACATTCTGCGCCTCGTCGGTCTCGTTTTCCGAAACAAAATGGATCACACGGTCGCCGTCACCGTTTTCCGTCCACAGAGTCTTGCCCTTGCGGCCGGCATTGTTGGCGATAACGCTGTTTGCAGCATTAAGGATGTTGGAGGTGGAACGGTAATTCTGCTCCAGACGAATGACCTTTGCGCCGGCAAACTGGTTTTCGAAATTCAGAATATTTTCGATCGTTGCACCGCGGAAGCGGTAGATGCTCTGGTCGTCATCACCCACCACGCACACATTGCGGTGCGCCGCACCAAGTAGCTCCACCAGACGGAACTGTGCATGGCTGGTATCCTGATACTCATCTACAAGGATATAGCGGAACTTGCGCTGGTACATGGCAAGCTCCTCGGGGAAATTTTCAAACAGACGGACGGTCTGGTAGATCAGATCGTCAAAATCCATGGCGCCGGCGCTTTTCAGCTTCTGCTGATACGCCGCATAGACCTTGCCCACCAGCTGAGTTCGGATATCTCCGCGGCTCTCGGTAGCGGCATCCTCGGGGCTGACCATCTGATCCTTCAGTCTGCCGATGGAGGAAAGCGCCGATTTGACCGGCAGAAACTTATCGTCCACATTCAGCGCCTTGTACACTTCCTTCATAGCGCGCTGGGCATCGTCGGTATCGTAGATGGTAAAGCTTTTGGGATAACCCAGCAGCTCACCGCTGCGGCGCAGAATGCGCACACAGGCCGAATGGAAGGTGGATGCATTCACATCCTGTCCCGCCTGTCCCAGCATGGAGGAAAGACGGCTTTTCAATTCGCCCGCCGCCTTGTTGGTGAAGGTGATGGCAAGCACATGATACGGCAGCAGCCCACCCACGCGCAGCAGCTGCTCCATACGCGCGCTTGGGGTACGGTCTGCATAGGTGAGCAGTCCCTGCAGCTCGGTGATATCCTCCGGCGTAGGGGTGCCGTAAATCTCATCGCTCTCATAAGCGTCACCGAACCGGATCAGATTGGCGATGCGGTTGACAAGGACAGTAGTCTTGCCGCTGCCCGCGCCTGCCAGCAGCAGCAGTGGGCCGGTGCCGTAAAAAACAGCCTCGCGCTGGCGGTCATTCAACCTGCCGAAGCATTTTTCGATATAGGCCCGCCGCAGCGCAAGAAAGGTGGTGGTCAGTTGATTCTCCATAAGCTCCTCAAAACAAAAACATAAAAAGAAGCCGCCCGCACGGCATAGCTACACCGCGGCAAAGCAGAACTTCATACTTTCTATAGAAACAGTATAGCATACTCCGAGCAAAACTGCAAAGACTTTTCGACGAAAAATGACGGAAAATTTTACAAAAAGATGCCGCGCTCACACAGAACGCGGCATCTTTGGCAAAACAGATCAACCGAGGATATTGATCAGAATACCTGCGGCAACAGCACTGCCGATAACGCCTGCCACATTGGGGCCCATGGCGTGCATCAGCAGGAAGTTGGAGGGATTCTCCTCCTGACCGACCTTCTGGCTGACACGGGCAGCCATGGGAACGGCGGAAACGCCGGCAGAACCGATCAGCGGATTGATCTTGCCGCCGGTGGCCCAGCACATCAGCTTGCCGAACATCACGCCGCCGGCGGTACCGAAGGCAAAGGCGATCATACCAAGGCAGATGATCAGCAGAGTCTGGCCGTTGAGGAAGGTATCGGCATTGGTGGTACAGCCCACGGAGAAACCGAGGAAGATGGTGATGATATTCATCAGCTCGTTGCCGGCGGTCTTGGTGATACGCTCGACAACACCGGTCTCCTTCATCAGGTTACCCAGCATCAGCATACCCACCAGAGGCGTGGCATCCGGCAGGATCAGGCAGACCAGCAGAGTAACGATGATCGGGAACAGGATCTTTTCGGTCTTGGAGACCGGACGCAGCTGCTGCATGACGATGGCACGCTCTTTCTTGGTGGTAAGCGCGCGCATGATGGGCGGCTGGATGACCGGCACCAGAGCCATGTAGCTGTAGGCGGCCACCGCAATGGCGCCCAGCAGATGGGGCGCCAGCTTACTGGTGACGAAGATGGCGGTGGGGCCGTCCGCGCCGCCGATAATGCCGATAGAGCCGGCCTCCTGCGGGGTGAAGTGCAGCCAGTCGATACCCCATGCCTCGCCCAGCTCATTCAGACCCATAGCGCCGGCGTATGTAGCAAAGATGCCCAGCTGTGCGGCAGCGCCCAGCAGCAGGCTTTTGGGGTTGGAGATCAGCGAGCTGAAATCCGTCATGGTACCGATGCCGAGGAAGATCAGCGGCGGGTACACACCCAGCTTGACACCCATATACAGGATGTCGGCAAGGCCGCCCTCCAGCAGAACGCGGCCGTAATCCGGATGACCGGATTCCGTAATGAAGAAATCCATGTGAATGATGTTGCCCCAGGGCAGGTTGGCCATCAGCATACCAAAGGCGATGGGAAGCAGCAGCAGGGGCTCAAATTTTTTGACGATGGCCAGATACAGCAGAACGCAGGAAATGGCGATCATGATCAGGTATTTGTAGCCGCCGTCGGCAAAGTTGCCAAAGATGGCAGCAAAGCCGGAGTTTGCCCAGATACTGGACAGAATTTCAGTGATTGCTTGCAGCATAGCGGAGACTCCCTCTATCAAGATGCATATATATGGGTTATTTTACGGATACGGAAATCAGAAAGGCTGGGTGTAGGACAGGGTGGCGGCAACGCTCCAGGGATTGCGGCCGTCCTTCTTGCGGGTGAGGGAACGCAGCGTATAGTTGCTGCCGCCTTCCATGGCAGCGATGGCAGCGGCAATGGCCACGACCACTTCCTCGGGAATGCCCGGCTCCACATAGGGGGCGGGGGCAGCAGCGGCGGCGGGAACAGGTACAACAGCAGCTTTGGCAACGACCTTTTCCGCCTTGGCCACCTTATTCTTATCCACACTCTTGAAGAAACGGCCCTGCAGCGACAGAATAAAGACCAGCAAAACCAAAATCGACAACACCAGACCGAAACCCACGATCACAACAGTGCCAACACTTGGAATTTCCATATTGAGACCTCCTGTATTATACGATTTGAACGAATGCTCAAATTCTCTCCTAATATAGCATTATAGCAAAAACCGTCAAGCTTTGCAAGAGCAAAATGACAATTGCATCCGTTCTTCGTTATTTTTTTCACTGGATGTCATTCGCCCAGCCATTCCTGCGCGGCGGCCAGCTGACTCTTTGCCAGCTTCTGCGCCTGCTTTTCGTCTTTTGCCAGCGTCATGGAGTAGAGATACAGGGTGTCCCCCTCCTCTGCCAGGGAGAAATAATCCAGCCGGATCTCGTTGATCCGTCCGTGCCAGAAATCTTTTTCGCCCAGATAGATGATATCGCTGTGAAGCTCGCCGTCATCCTTCAGATAGTGCAGCGTGGAATAGCCGCCTGTGGCAGAACGCACCACATCCGCAGAAAGGAACAGCTCGGTGATATCGGCGGATTCGGAATTTTCCGGTGCAGTGCGGTAGGTCATCACCATGTAGGGATACTCCTGCGCATACAGCTCGGTGGCATTATCCGCATAGCGCAGGGCAATGTAGGGGTCGGCACCCTTTGTCTGGGTGGCGGTCAGCACAGCAGCACCGTTTTCATAGGTAAGCTCCGTCTGGTTGGAGGCGCCGAAGAAGGCCAGATCTTCCTCGCTTTCGAAGTGGATATCGGCATAATCAAAGCGCTCATCCATCGTCTGCCGCAGATCGGCATTGTCCGCAAAATCCTTGTTTGCGGCAAAGGATGCCCGCAGCTGCTCCACGGTGCCGGCACCCAGCAGATAGCTGTAGGAGATCGGCGTATAAGGCTTCAGCGCAAGATACGCCACCGGCGCCACATAGTTGGTGGGGTTTGCCCGGGAACGGGTATCGCCGTTATACTTATAACGGCCGGCCACCAGCAGCTCCACATTGGGGGTATACAGGCCGACGCCGTAATCGTTTTCATCCACCCACGCACACCAGGTTTCGGTATTGTCCGGAGAAAGGTTGAAATAACCATCCGGATTGCCGCTCCAGAAGCCCAGATCCCTTGCATAGCTGAGTTCGCCGCCGGTCCACGGGTCGCTGCCGCCGTAATGCACAAAGCTGCCCAGAGCACTGATGGTGTAGAAAGCAGGCAGCTCCTGTGTATGGCTGGGATTGGGGAAGCCGGAGAAATCAAGGACGGTGTTATCCACACGCACCAGCTCGTCCATCATGGTATATGTATTGGAATAATAGGCAAAGGTCGGCGTGTTGTTCAGTGCCCAGTCCAGCGGACGGCTGACCACCGTAATGGTGGTATCTGTACACTCCACTGCCACGATCTTGCTGCAGTTGTTGTGCAGATCGCCGCCCTGTACCGGGTTGTAGGGCCAGACAGTACCGTTGTAGCTGCCGTTTTCATAGTCCTCGTGCGACTGCACGCCATAGTAGGACTGCTGGATCAGGCGACCGGTATCGTGGTTGTTGAGAAGATTCTCAATATCGTCCCGCGGGCTCTTCTTATCCTCCAGCATGCTGATGCCGCCGCCCATGGAAAGATCCACGCCCAGAATATAATGATCGTTTTCGATGGTGAGCACCTCGGGCAGGACCTCCTGCACCGCAAGTGCGGCAGCCTTCAGCTGCAGGGTACATTCACCCGCCAGCAGCGGCTCCACGGTGATGCTCTTCAGCTGCTTTGCCTGTGCGCCCTCCAGATAGCCGTCGATCAGCTGGGAAAAGGAAGTCTGCGTTTCGCTGAGGTAGAATTCCTCTGACCTTTCCTCGCCTTCTGCAGAGGTGTACAGTATGACACAGCGTACCGGCGCGGTCAGCTCATACTCCAACGCAATGCGGTTGAATGTAGCAGCCGCAGCAGGATCCTGTGAAAAATCCAGCGTCAGCGGACCGGTAAGGGTATAGCTTTTACCTGCTTCGCCGCTGAAGGCGGCACAGGCCACGGTCTCGCCCGGCTTTGTTTCAACACTGCCGCAGGCGGTCAGCATACAGCAGAAAAGCGTAACACACACTGCTACGCAGACGGTGCGCATCAGATTCATTTTTCTCATATGGTTCAGCTTCCTTTTCTTTCAGCACCGGTACGGTAGTCCGGTTTCGTTTTATGGTAAAACACCGCAAAGTCTTATCCGGCTGTCTGACGAAGATCCGCATTATCGGCGAAATCCCGGTTTGCGGTGAAGGCGGTCCGCAGCTCCTCCACCGTGCCTGCACCCACCAGATAGCTGTAGCACAGCGGCTCGTAACAGGGCAGACTCAGGGTGCACACCGGCGCTACATAGTTGGTAGGATCGGCATTGGAACGGGTATCGCCGTTGTATTTATGGCGTCCTGCAAGCAGCAGTTCCACATTGGGCGTGAAAAGACCGACACCGTAATCACTGTCATCCACCCATGCGCACCATGTCTCGGTGTTATCCGGCGAAAGGGTGAAGTACGCATCCGGATTGCCGCCCCAGAACGCAAGATCTCTTTTATAGGTGAGCGCATCCCCGCTCCACGGCTGAGCACCGTTGTAAAACACAAAATTGTTCAGTGCGCTCACCGTGTAAAAGGCCGGAAGCTCCTGATGACGGTCGGGGTTGGGATAACCGGAAAAATCAATAACGGTATTATCCACCCGGACCAGATCCTTCTGAAGCGTATAGGTATTGGTATAATATGCATAAGTATAAACGCCGTCTTTGGCCCAATCCAGCGGACGGCTGACCACAGTGACGGTGTCTTCCGTTGCGGCAACGGCCACGATCTTGCTGCAGTTGTTGTACAGGTCACCGCCCTGCACCGGATTATACGGCCAGACATTCTCTCCGTACTTGCCGTTCTTATAACCCTCATACGACTCCACACCGTAATAGGACTGCTGGATCAGACGGCCCGTATCGTGGCAGTTAAGCAGATTCTCGATATCGTCGCGGGGGCTTTTCTTATCCACCAGATGACTGACGCCGCCGCCCATGGACAGATCCACACCAAGCTCATAGTGCTCGTTTTCAATGATGAGCACCTCGGGCAGGACCTCCTGCACCGCAAGTGCGGCAGCCTTCAGCTGCAGGGTGCATTCGCCCTCCAGCAGCGGCTCCACAGTGATGCTCTTCAGCTGTTTCGCCTGTGCGCCCTCCAGATAGCCGTCGATCAGCTGGGAAAAAGCATTCAGCGTTTCACTGAGGTAGAATTCCTCTGACCTTTCCTCGCCTTCTGCAGAGGTGTACAGCATGACACAGCGTACCGGCGTGGTCAGCTCATACTCCAGCGCAACGCGGTTGAACGCTGTCTGCGCCGCTTCGTCAGCGGAAAAATCCAGTGTCAGCGGACCGGTAAGGGTATAGCTTTTGCCTGCTTCGCCGCTGAAGGCGGCACAGGCCACGGTCTCGCCCGGTTTTGTTTCAACACTGCCGCAGGCGGTCAGCATGCCCAGAGCGAGCACAGCGCACAGCGCAATACAGAGTATCTGTTTCAACAATTTTATGCTCATTTTCTTTCTCCTATCGATCTTCAATGGGCATCCCCACGCATTGCATTACAGCGTCCGCAAAAAAGCGGCGATCTTGTCTGCAAGGATCATATGACCGGCATCGTTTGGATGCAGACCATCGGGTACATACTTCTGCTGGATGACAGGTACACGGGGCTGCAGACCGCTGCAGGCGAACAGATCCAGCACCGGCAGCGAATACCAGCAGGCGACCTCCTTGATGATATCCACATAGACGGAAAGCGGAGCGGTCTCCTCCGCTTTGAAGCCGTCGCCACGGGTATTATCCTCATTGCAGCGGTGCAGCGGTGTGAGTACCGCGATGACTGCGTCGGGATATTTTTCGATCAGGCTACGCATCAGAGTGTGGCACGCCCCATAGAAAGTATCCGGCGTGCGGTCCTCCTTGCAGCCCAGCGGCGCATCGCCGTGGCCGAAATCGTTGGTACCGCCGAATACCACCACCACATCGGCTTCGGGATCCATCTCTGCCACGCGGGAGCAGAAATCCAGATCCCATCGAGGCTCGGCAGAGGGGGTCTTCTGCACCGCAAAGCGGGTGCCGCCAATGCCGTAATTGTTGGAGGCCGCCAGTTCAAGGCGATCCTTCAGCAGACTGACAAAGCATTTCTCCTTTGCGGAGGTGCCATGGCCCTCGGTGATGCTGTCACCGAGGAAGTTGATTCGTTTGCCTTTCAGTTCCATCCTTATTACTCCTCTTCTGCGCCCGCCTGACGCACTGCGCCGGGGGTGCGGTGATAATACTGCTCAAAGCAGCGGATAAAATACGAGGGGTTGGAATAGCCCAGCCTCTGTGCGACGGCCGCCACCGGCAAATCGGTGGATACCAGCAGATGCAAAGCTTCCTCCATACGCATCAGTGTCTGGTATTCCTTGATGCGCATACCAGTTTCCGAGCGGAAAACATCGCTGAGGTAATTTGGCGACACATACAGCATACCGGCCATCTGCTGCACAGAATAATTATGCTTTGGCGCACAAAGCCGCCGTACTTTTTCGGTGAGAGCAGCCCGGTGGCTGAGCTCTGTACCGGCGGCGGGCAGCACACGCAAAAGCCGCGAAAGCAGCATCAGCACATCGCTTTGCATCGCAAAGAACTCCTCCTGCGGCAGCTGCAGCAGCCGGGAGCAGGCATCTGCAAACAGCGGATCCTCCGGAACCTCCAGCAGCTGCTGCGGCGGTTCACCGCAGGCAAAACGGAAGCCCAGATACAGCATACGGCAGGCCCTGCCCGCGCCTGAAACCCGGTGATGCACCCCTGCCGGCAATATGGCTGCACCGGTGACAGCGGTGCTGCCGGCGCAGCTGATGCAAACAGGTGCTTCGGCCCAGACCAACTCCCAGAAAGGATGGAAATGCTCATAACCGGGATAATCCGGCGCAATATCCACCCTGCCCTGCAGCTCTACCGAAAGATAGAAACCTGCCTCGTTCTGGATGCGCATGGCGCACCTCCTTTTGTCAGCCCGCGCAAAAAGCAGGGCAGGATCGGATGCCCTGCCCTGCTTTTGTGCGGCTTGTGCTCAGTTCATCAGTTCTTCCATTTCAGTGATCAATTCATCAAACAGATTCAGAGCCTCGTCCACGGGAGCGGGCGTTGTCATATCCACACCGGCGATCTTGAGGACGCTGATGGGATCGGCACTGCTGCCGGCGGACAGGAACTTCAGGTAATCCTTTACAGCAGGTTCACCCTCGGCAAGGATCTTGCGGCCCAGAGCCACCGCGGCAGAGAAGCCTGTGGCATACTGGAACACATAGAAGTTGTAGAAGAAATGGGGGATGCGGGCCCACTCGCTGGCGATCTCGGTATCCACCACCATGCCGTCGCCGTAATACTGGCGGTTCAGCTCATGGTAGATCTCGTTCAGACGGACAGCCGTCAGGGTCTCGCCGGACTCGCTCAGCTCATTGATCTTCAGCTCGAACTCGGCGAACATGGTCTGGCGGTACAGCGTGGTGCGGAACTGTTCCAGGAAGTGATTGATCAGATAGGCACGGCTGGTGCGGTCGGTGGTCTTGGACAGCAGATTCTGCATCATCAGCACTTCATTGCAGGTGCTGGCAACCTCTGCCACAAAGATAACATAATGAGCGTAGGTTTCGGGCTGGTTGTGCATGGACAGATAGCTGTGCATGGCATGGCCCATCTCGTGCGCAAGAGTGAACTGGCTGTCCAGCGTATCCTTGTGGTTGAGCAGCACATAGGGATGGGGCCACTGGCCGCCGGAGGAGTAGGCGCCGCTGCGCTTGCCCTCGTTCTCACGCACATCGATCCAGCGGTTGGCGAAGGCCTCCTTCACCACATTGACATAGTCCTCGCCCAGAGGAGCAACAGCCTCCAGTACGGCGGCCTGCGCCTGCGGATAGGGCACGACCTCATCGGCATCGGCAACGATGGTATTGTACAGATCGTACATATGCAGCTCGTCAACGCCCAGCAGCTTTTTGCGCAGCGCCATGTAGCGGTGCATGGTAGGCAGATGCTTGTGCACGGTCTCGATCAGATTGTGATAAACGGAGGTGGGCACATTGGTGCGATCCAGAGAAGCCTCCAGATTGCTGTTGTAGCCGCGGGCATTGGCGAAGAAGCTCAGCTGCTTGATGTGAGCGTTCAGGATGGTGGCGGACAGGCTCTCATGGGAAGCCCAGGTGTGATAGAAGCTCTCGAACACGCGGCGGCGCAGATCGCGGTCATTGCTCTCCATATAGGGGATAAAGCTGCCCTGGGTCACCTGATGGGCGTTGCCGTCCTTATCGATGACATCGGGGAACTTCAGATCGGTGTTGCGGAAGATACCGCCGATGTTGGAGGGACCCTCGGCCATTTCGCCGGCTGCGGCCAGCAGCTTTTCCTCGGCAGGGCTCAGCACATGGGCGCGGTGACGCAGCGTCTCATCAATGGCGCGGCGATACTGCTCCAGAGCGGGCTCGGCGGCATAGAATGCCTCGAAGGTCTCGGCAGGGATGGCCATCAGCTCGGGATCCGCAAAGGAAGCCGCGCTCTCGATGGCGACCATGATACCCATGGCCTTGCCCTTGCGTGCCTGATGAGTGTTGTTGCCCAGATCGGTGTCAGCCATCTTCATGGCATAGCCGAAGAAACGGTTCAGTGCCATGCTGACCTCATCATTCTTGCGGAACCACGCCAGCAGAGTGGCGGCATCATCGGCCAGATGGCCGGCAAAGGCGCTGATCTCGGCAGGCAGAGCGGCCAGACGGGCGGCCTCCTCCTCCCACTTTTCGGGAGTCTCGTACAGATCCTCCAGACGCCAGGTCTCCTCCACAGGCACCTCACTGCGCTTGGGGATTCTTTTTTCGTTTGCCATGATGTATTCTCCTTTTTGTTTGTCCGTTTGCACCAAAATACGGCAAACGGTGCAGATTTCTGTATACGACTTTTATTCTAGCACAGTCTGTGCATTTTCACAAGACGATTTTTCTTGTAAATCCGCTGAAGCTGTGATAGGATGAAAGAAAAAGACCGGCTTCGGCCGGAAAAGCGGAGGTAACATATATGTTGAGCAAGCAGCCATGGCTGACCGTGGGACGGGACATCCTGACCCAATATGAACAATGCGAGATGGAGGGCCGTGATGTGGCCGGCTGGAAAGAAGCGGTACAGGCTGTAATCGCCCTGCCGGAGGAACAGCTGCGCCGCGCCGAAGCTGCGCTGTGCGAGCTGTATGATGCGCTGGAGGAATGCCCCATCCGTGAGGATTTCGGCTATGAGGAGCCCTCGGAACTGGATGCCATCCTCGCCGCCTGCCCCGCCGGGAAACCGGCACTGCCCGCTGCGGATAACCGTGAGCTGTTATATCAAAAAATTCTTGCCGCATGGAATGGCCGCGTAGCAGGCTGCCTGCTGGGCAAGCCGGTGGAGGGCTGGCGCACCGAACAGCTTTACCCCGTACTGCAGGCCACCGGCAACTGGCCGCTGCAGCGGTATATCCGCCGGGCGGACTTTTCGGAGGAACTGGTGGAAAAATTCGGCATTCCGACCCAGCTGACAAGTTGGGCGGATCAGACCGGCGGCGCAATGCCCATCGACGATGATACCAACTACACCATCTTTGCTCTCAAGCTGTTGGAAACCTACGGTCGTGATTTTACCCCTGCCGATGTGCTGACGGCATGGATGCAGTGGATCCCCATTTTCGCCACCTGCACTGCCGAGCGTGTGGCTTACCGCAATGGCGCGATTGGGCTGCTGCCGCCCGAAACAGCCTCTTTCCGCAATCCTTACCGTGAATGGATCGGGGCGCAGATCCGCGGCGACCTGTTCGGCTACGTCAATCCCGGTGATCCCGCCGCCGCCGCCAAAATGGCATTCCGGGATGCTTCCATCTCCCATATCAAGAACGGCATCTACGGTGAGATGTTCATCGCCGCCGCACTGGCCGCCGCTGCCGTATGCGATGATCTGGACACTGTGATCGCCGCCGGTCTGGCATACATTCCCGAAAAGTGCCGCCTGCGGGCGGATCTGGATGAGATCCTTGCCCTGTATGCCTCCGGCGCAGATTTCGACGCTGCCTGCGCACATATCCACACCCGTTACGATGAACACACCGCCCATGGCTGGTGTATGACCAATCCCAACACCATGATCGTGCTGACAGCACTGCTGTGGGGCAAGCGGGATATGAGCAAAACCCTGTGCCTTGCGGTGCAATGTGCCTTCGACACCGACTGCAACGGCGCAACGGCCGGCAGTATTCTGGGTATGCTGAACGGCAGCGTACCGCAGGAATGGATGGAACCCTTCAGCGGCAATGTGATCAGCTCCATTGCCGGCTTCGAATATGTGAACACAACGGATATGGCAAAGCGCACGCTGGCGCTGGTGCCGTAAACAGCTTTCTCCTGTACCGTAAAACGAAAACGGCGGACATCCCATCGGATCGGGATGTCCGCCGTTCTTTTATTTTCCGGCGGCCTTTTGCGCAGCACGCAGGGTGTTGACCATCAGCATGGCGCGGGTCATCAGACCGACACCGCCAGGCACGGGGGTGATCCAGCCCGCGACTTTTCGCACGCTTTCATAATCCACATCGCCGCACAGCTTGCCTTCGTCATTGCGGTTGATGCCCACATCAATGACCACCGCACCGGGCTTAATCATATCGGCGGTAACAAAGCCGGCCTTACCGATGGCTGCGACAAGGATATCCGCCTCGCGGCAAATGGCTGCAAGCTGCTGTGTTTTGGAATGACAGGTGGTAACGGTGGCATCCGCCGCGCACAGCAGCGCCGCCATAGGCTTACCCACGATATTGCTGCGGCCCAGCACCACGGCGCGTTTGCCCCGGGGCGAAACGCCGGTCTGCTGCAGCAGATACATACAGCCTGCAGGGGTACAGGGAGCAAAGCACTCCTGCCCCTGCGAAAGCAAACCGGTATTATACGGGGTGAAGCCATCCACATCCTTGGCGGGATCGATGGCACGCAGCACGGCATCGGCATCCACACCGGCAGGCAGGGGCAGCTGCACCAGAACACCGCTGACAGCAGCATCTGCATTCAGGCGCTGCACCTCAGCCAGCAGCTCTTCGGTGGTGACGGTATCGGGATAACGCAGCACATCGGAATCGATGCCGCATTCGGCACAATCCTTCGCCTTGCCGCGCACATAGACGGCGCTGGCGGGATCCTCGCCGGCCAGCAGCACCGCAAGGCGGCAGGAGTGACCGGCTGCCTTCAGTGCACTTACCTGCTGCGCCACATCCTGCTTAATACGGGCGGACCAGTATTTTCCGTCCAGAATTCTGGCACGGCGGCTCATGCTTTCTCTCTGCACACAGGCCTGCTCATAGCGCTGCTTTGCCTGCGCAAAAAGCGCTTCGCGCTGTGCCTTTGCGGCTGCCTCTTTCCTTTCGGCGGCTTCGGCAAGCGCTTTTTCCCGCACAGCACACGCGGCATCGTAGCGATCCTTTGCAGCCTGCTTTGCCTCCAGCCGGTCGGCAACGCGGGTAAAGCCGCCGGCGGCGCGTACCTTATCGGCACGGCGGCGCAGCAAGACCCACGCGACCAGCGCCAGCAGGAAGCTACCGCCCGCCAGCACCTGACTGACACGCAGCGGGCAGATCATCAGACTGTCGGTACGAAGGCCCTC
>JAFUNR010000043.1 GCA_017472965.1 Oscillospiraceae bacterium
CATGGCTAAGGCTCTGAACGATGCATACCCCATCCAGTCCGGTATCATGACCACCGTTCATGCTTACACCGGTGACCAGATGATCCTGGACGGCCCCCATCGTAAGGGCGACCTGCGTCGTGCCCGTGCCGGCGCTCAGAACATCGTGCCCAACAGCACCGGCGCTGCCAAGGCCATCGGCCTGGTCATCCCCGAGCTGAACGGCAAGCTGATCGGTTCCGCTCAGCGCGTGCCCGTCTGCACCGGCTCCACCACCATCCTGGTCGCCGTTGTCAAGGGTACCGATGTCACCGTCGACAGCATCAACGCCGCCATGAAGGCTGCTTCCTCCGAGAGCTACGGCTACAACGAGGATCCCATCGTCTCCTCTGACGTCATCGGCATCCGTTACGGCAGCCTGTTCGACGCCACCCAGACCATGGTCACCAAGCTGGATGACGATACCTATCAGGTGCAGGTCGTGTCCTGGTACGACAACGAGAACTCCTACACCAGCCAGATGGTTCGCACCATCAAGTACTTCGCCGAGCTGTAATTCTTACCGCCCCGGCAAAACTGCTTGAAACAGCAAGGGCCCGCTGCAGCCGCAGCGGGCCCTTTTCTGTTGCGACGAGCCGGAAAATCCGGTCAAAATAGGTTTACTTTTGTGCGGTATCGTGGTATCCTTGTGCTGGATGACCCATATTTGTCGCTGTAAGGAGGCTGTACCATGAAATTTGTCATCGATCACGATTTTCACATCCACTCCTTCCTTTCGCTGTGCAGCAAGGATGAAAACCAGACCAAGGAAGCGATCCTTGCCTACGCCAAAAAGAACGGGCTGAAAAAGATCTGCCTCACCGACCATGTGTGGGATACAAACGTCTGCAGCTTTACCGGCACCCATTTTTATGCATACCAGACGATCCCCCACATCCGGCAGGCGCTGCCGCTGCCGCAGGCCGAAGGCGTGGAGTTTTACTTCGGCTGCGAAACGGATATGGATAAATTCCTGCGGGTGGGTATGGCGCGGGAGAGCTTTGACCAGTTCGATTTCGTCATCATCCCCACCACCCATATGCATATGGGCGGCTTTGTGATCGAATGGGAGGATGACTCCGTGGAGCGCCGCGCCGAGCTGTATATCAAACGTCTGGATGCGCTGCTGGATATGGATCTGCCCTTTGAAAAAATCGGCATCGCCCATCTGACCTGCAGCTGTATTGCCGCTCCGGTGGAAAAGCAGCTGGCGGTGCTGCAGGCCATTCCGGATGCTGAGCTGTACCGTGTGTTCGGCCGCATTGCCAGGGCGGGCGCAGGTTTTGAGCTCAACGAGGAGATCGCCGATTACACCGCGGAGCAGCTGCCCCACATTGCGCGGTATTACCGCATCGCCAAGGAGTGCGGCTGTAAATTCTATCTGGGCAGCGACGCTCACAACGGCAGGGCTTTGGATGGCGCAATGAAGAAATTCGAGCGTATGGTCGACCTGTTCGGTCTGGAGGAAAGCGATAAATTCCGTCCGCTGGGCTGAGGCTGCGCATGGGCAGCAAATGATTGCATGATACAAAATAAAAACCTTCGGCGCGCATATAAGCGCCGAAGGTTTTTTGTGCAATAAGGCAGGCGGTTTTATCCGGTGCGTACCGGAAACAGGCTGCTTTTCAGCGGCGGAACACCCATTTTTCGCCGTCGGCAGTCTCGGACTGTCCGGCCGGTGCAGCGGGCTTTTTGTCTGCCAGCAGGTTCAGATCGGCCAGCACATCGTCCACTGTGTCGCGGCCGGCATCGGTGCCGATGCGATCCAGCAGGCTGTCCAGACGCTCCATGGTACCGGCAGGAGCTTTTTCCGGCTCGGCAGCCGGTCTTTCGCGAATAACGGGCACGGGGATGGGCTGCGGCTTCTGGGTGACGGGAGGAACATTGACCACAGGCACCGCAGTGGCGGGGGCTTTTTCAGGCTCTGCGGCACGGGGCTGCGGCTCGGCATCGGCAGAAACGACCGGCCCACCGTTCATTCTTTCTGCGGGTACGGATACTGTCGGTGCCGGTGCGGGGGGCTCGCTGATGGCGGTCTCCGAAGCGGAGCCGGCTGTGCTGATATTCGCTGCTTTTTTCACAGGTGTACCGTACAGTGCACTGGCAGCAGTACCCCAGCGCCCGGCAGCATCCTCGGCGGCATCTTCCTCCAGCTGGCGGCTGGCCGCTTCAAACAGCGCGGCGGGATCAACCTCAGTAAGCGGCTCGTCACCCTCGCGGCCCATGCACTGCAGCGCACAGACAAGGCCCGTGATGCCCAGCAGTGCTGCGGCAACGCCTTTCCCCGGCAGAAAGAAGGCGCTTACACCCTGTTTCATCTGCCAGAGCTCCTGCGGCAGCAGCAGGCAGAAGCCAAAGTAAAAGGCCAGCATTCCCCGGAAGAATAATGTCCGGCTGGTACGGGGGGCACCTGCAGCATAGACGCTGCGCAGCATACCGCACAGGAACAGCAGCATTGCAAGACTGCTCAGCAGTTCAATGATAAAGGTAACATGGTGCACGCTGGCGGTGCGGGTGGCGAACAGTATCAGGCAGATCACCAGCCAGGAAGCCACCGGCAGCAGCCCGCCGAGAAACGAGGGATCCTCTTTTCGCATGACCCAGGCGGCAAACCAAAGGCTGCCCAGTGCCATCAGCACGGCGGCGGCAAGCTCCCACAGGGAGGCATCCCCCAGAGCAAAGCGGCAGATACACACCGCACTGCTGAACAGCAGGCCGCAGAAGGCGTATATGCCCGAACTGCCGCCCTGCCGGTGCACGGCATTGGCGGGAATGGCAAAGGATACGGCGGCGGCAAGCACAGGCGGCAGCGCAAGGATCAGGTAATGGATCAGCAGGGAGCCGCCGGGAAGAAAGCCCTCGGCGGGTTCGGTGCCGGACAGCAGTGCCAGCAGCCGCACCAGACCGGCCAGCACACAGGCAACGGCGGAAACAGCCCCCGCAGCGCGTCGGAATGTCATCATATATTGCATCCTTTCCGGCAAACGGCAGTTCTATATTTCTGCCGCGCCGCATATCGTTGAAAAAGAGGTAGCAAGAATATTGTACCACGATAGTTACCCTTTTGGCAAGATGCGGCACGGGCAAACTGCGGTCGCATCGGATAAAAACGGACAGGATGACCGGATGACGGAGGAAAAGAGGATGGGAAACAGAAGGATGGCGCGTTTTTTCACCGTGCTTGCAGCGTATGCGGTGATCACTCTGGGGCTGCCGCTGCTGTGTGCGGCAATGGTGGCATTCTTTCAGAAAAACACCGTGCAGCTGCCGCAGGAGCAGCCCGGTTTTCCGGAAGCTGCCCAACAGACCCCGCTGCAGGATGAAACAGCCGGCGAGTCCGCCGCACAGACCGCACTTTTGTGGGATGCGGGTACGGACACGCTTCTGGAGCTTCCCATGCAGGAGTATCTGCTGGGGGCAGCGGCAAGCGAGATGCCCCAGAGCTTTCCCGATGAGGCCATCAAGGCGCAGATCATTGCGGCACACAGCTATTATGAATACTGCCGGCGCAATGCTTGTTTTGATCTGGAACAGGGCGCAGTGCTGCAGGTGAACACCCAGCGGCGGGAGGGTTACCTGACACCGCAGGTGCGGGAGCAGCTTTGGGGCGACTGGACACAGCAGAACACGCAGCGGATGCAGCAGCTGACGGATGCCGCCGGCGGCCTGCTGCTGACCTATGCGGGCGAGCCCGCCGCAGCCTGCTATCATGCCCAGAGCGCCGGCAGTACCGCTGCCGCACAGGATATCTGGGGCGAGGCGGTGCCCTATCTTGTCAGTGTGGATTCTTCACAGGATAAACAGGCTGACGGCTGGCAGCAGACCCTGACCTTCACCTATCAGCAGATGTACGATGTGCTGGCCGCCCGCTTTGTGGGGCCGGATCTCAGCGGAGATCCCACCACATGGTTCGACGGGGTACAGGCCACACCGCAGGGCTATGTGCAGAAGCTGCAGGCAGGCGGTGCGTGGATCGATGCTGCCGACCTGCGCGCCTGGCTTGGCCTGCGCAGCACCTGTATGGAGATCTCCGCGGGCAGCGGCGTATTTGCCGTCACCACCCGCGGCTATGGCCATGGTGTCGGTATGAGCCAGCACGGTGCGGCGGCCATGGCGCAGGCGGGGGCAAGCTTCGAACAGATCCTTTCGCACTATTACCCGGGCACGCAGCTGAGCGCCGCGGCACTGTGAATGTGTTGGATGCAGCGCATCACTTTACCGCCTGTTTCCTGCCGTAAAAAAGCAGAAGAACAAAGCCTGCCGCCGCAGCGGACGCGGCGATCCAGTGAGGGGCATTCTCTCCCTGCAGCATCCGTGCCAGCGGCGGAAAAATCAGGCTGCCTGCACTCATGCCCAGCGTCAGCAGGCCGTAGTTCAGTCCCGCCCGCTGCTGCCCGAACCGGTCAGTGGCAAAGGCGGGCAGCAGCGCCGCCTGCCCCGAATAGCAGAAGGTCAGACAGGCGTAGACGGCGATCACCCACCAGCCCTGTGCGAAAGTAAATGCGGCGGAAAAACCTGTCAGCGCCGCAAACAGCAGCAGATCGGTGCGGCGGCGGCCGATGCGGTCACTGAGCCACGGCATCAGCAGCCGACCGCCCGCGCTCATCAGACTGCCGATGATGATGGCAAGGCTTGCGGTGTTTTCGTTAAGGCCCCGCTGCTGTGCCAGCGGCAGGATCACCGGGCTGAACAGCAGCACGGTGGGCGCGGCGGCGGCTACGGCGCAAACCAGCAGCCAGTAGTCTGCGGTGCGCAGCACCTGTAACGGGTGCTGTGCGCCGTTTTCTCTTTTGCTGCATCTTCCGGCTGTGCTGCCTTTGGCAAAAGAGGCGGCACCGCCGTCGGGCTTTGCGGCAGCGGGCGGGGGCTGCATGGTCAGTGCTCCCAGTGTGCACACCGCCGCCATCACACCACCCAGCACCCGAAAGCACACCGGCATGCCCCGACCTCCGCCCAGCCAGCGGGCGGCAAGGGTGAGTACGGCGCCGGAAAGCCCGGCCGCACAGCCGATCACGCCGGTGGCAAAGCCCTTTTTCTGCGGCCACCATTTCTGGGCACAGCTCATCACCGAAGGAGTGAGCAGAGCGCAGCCCAGCCCCACCGGTATGCTGAATGCCAGAAAAAACCACAGCGGCTGTCCGGCGGGAAAAAACGATGCGGCGAAAAAGCCGCCGCCAAGTCCGGCTGCCCCCAGCAGACAGCTGCGGCGTGCGCCCAGTGCATCCTGCAGTGCACCGCCCAGCACACAGCCGATGCCGAAGGCGCAGATGACAAAGCTGAAGATCCATGTGGCCTGGTCCGTGGAAAGCGCATAATCCTGTTCCACTCCGGGTTGAAATGCACCCCATGCCGCCGGGATCCCGCTGAAGAGTTGAATGCCCGCCCCGCCTGCCAGCACCAGCCGACGGGCGTTTTTTCTTTGTACAGCCATGAAAACCTCCTGCATACAGCAATTGATCTATTCCATTCTGTACAAATTGATGATGATTATACAAAAAACCGGATACGGAGCGGCGGGTTGCGCTCTCCGTATCCGGTTTTGCTGTTCAAAGGGAAAAAATCAATTCAGCGCGGCGATCAGAGCATCAAAGGCGGTGACGGTCTCCTTGCCGGTGGCCATATCCTTCAGGCGGGCCTCGCCCTTTGCCACTTCGTCATCGCCCAGCACCATGGTGTACTGTGCGCCGATCTTGTTGGCATACTTCATCTGTGCCTTCAGACCGCGGCCAACAATATCATACTCGGCATGGATGCCGGCGGTGCGCAGGGCGGCGCACAGCACGGCGGCCTTTTTGCGGCCGGCCTCGCCGATGTTGGCCAGATACAGCCGTGGGCCGGGGATGGCAGGCAGCTGTACGCCCTCGTCCTCCAGCGCCAGCAGCAGGCGCTCGATGCCCATGCCGAAGCCGATGCCCGGGGTGGCGGGACCTTCAAAATCCTCGATCAGGCCGTTGTAGCGGCCGCCGCCGCAGATGGTGCCCTGTGTGCCCACACCGGTGTGGATGAATTCAAACACGGTGTTGGAGTAGTAATCCAGACCGCGCACGATGGTGGGATTGACCGTGTAGGCCACGCCCAGCTCATCCAGACAGCTTTTGACGGTGTCGAAGTGGGCAACGCAGTCCTCGCACAGGTAATCCAGCATGACGGGTGCGCCCTCGCCGATGGCATGGCAGACCTCGCTCTTGCAGTCCAGAATGCGCATGGGGTTGCGATCCAGACGGTCAAGGCAGGTGGGGCACAGCTTGTCAGTGTACTGTGCAAAGTATTCCTTCAGTGCGGCGTGATAGGCGGGACGGCATTTTTTGCAGCCGATGGAGTTGATCTCCAGCCGCACATTCTTTACGCCGACTTCCTTCAGGATCTGATCGGCCACGGCGATGACTTCGGCATCGGCAAACGGGTCGTTTGCACCGAAGCACTCAATGCCCAGCTGATGGAATTCACGCAGACGACCCTTCTGGGCCTTCTCATAGCGGAAGCAGCTCTGCAGATAGTAAGCCTTGAACGGCATGGCGGCGCTGCCCAGAATGCCGTTTTCCAGTACGGCACGGGCCACGCCGGCAGTGCCCTCGGGACGCAGGGTGATACTGCGGTCACCCTTGTCAAGGAAGGTGTACATCTCCTTGCCCACCACATCGGTGGTCTCGCCCACGCCGCGGGCAAAAACTTCGGTGTGCTCAAAGGTGGGCAGGCGGATCTCCCGATAGCCATACAGACCGACAGTGCGGCGCAGCGTTTCCTCCAGATACAGCCAGCTGCCGCTTGCTTCGGGCAGGATATCCTGCGTTCCCTTGGGTTTTGCGTATTTTACAGCCATAGTCTCCCTCTTTCACACGGCGGCCTGTCAGGCGGCCGGAAATCATAATTTTACATCTTATAATTATAATACGCTTTGCAGCAGAATACAAGTCTGCATTTGTCCGGCGGTTGGATTCTTCCCGAAAAAAGCGCTGCCTGCGTTTTTTTTCGCCGCCATAACCGGACATTTGGGTGAAAGTGACAGCCTTTTTGGCTGTCCGCCTTGCTTTTTGGCGCATTCTCATCTATAATAAAATAAATATTTCCTGCAAATAACTGCCCGAAAGGGGTTTTGATGTATGAGCAGAGCCAATCCTGCCCGAAAGCGCAGAGTATGGCCATGGATCCTGGCGGCGGTGCTGGCCGTTGCCGCAGCGGTGATCGGCTACTATGCCGTGCGTGTCTGGAGTGTGGTGGAGGAGACCAGAGAGATGGTCACCCAGATCCAGGATACCGGCGATTTCGGCGAGATCAAAGAGGAGGAGGTCGTGATGACCTACCCCGAATTCAAGGGCGATTATATCAATCTGCTGGTGGTGGGCATCGACCATGATGAAAGCGATCCCGACCGTACCTACGGCAGTGCCGAAAATGCCAAGACCGACCTGATCCTGTATATCCATTACAACATCAAAGACAACAAGATCGCCGTGCTGCAGATCCCGCGGGACTGTTATGTGGGCGATATCATGAGCAACTACCGTATCAACAGCATCTTTGCCGAGGGCGAAAACAAGCAGAGCCATATCACCAATCTGGCAAAGTATGTCAACGACGCCTTCGGTCTGCCGGTGGATGCATTTGTATCGCTGGATATGGCGGCCTTCAAGGAGATCGTGGATGTGTTCGGCGGCATCGATATCTATCTGCCGGAGGATATCTACATCTTTGACGATAACGGCAACGAAACGCTGTTTGCCTCTGCCGGCCACGGCCGCTTCAACGGCGCGGATGCCGAGATCGTGGTGCGGGCCCGCAAGCAGTTTGCACAGGGCGATGTGCAGCGACTGGTGCTGCAGCGGTATGTCTACGCCGCCATGTTCGAGATGATCACCAATGCCACCATGGAGAATATGTACCGGCACATTCTGCCCATCGTCAGCTGGCGGGTCAAATCCGATATGGATTTCAATACCATGCTGTCGCTGTGCGGCAGGCTGCTGGAGCTGGAGGGCGAGGATGTCTACTTTGTTCGCGTGCCGGGCGGTCCGGTCACGGTGAACGGCAACTCGGTGTACGGGGTCAATGCAGCCAATCTGGTGCCCATCCTCAATGAACATTTTATCATTGCCGGTTCGCCGGAGCTGACGGCAGAGCAGCTGACCATTCCCACCGGCTGGGATTACCCGCTGGGCGAGATCATCGATAAGGGCAGCTACCTCTCCTCGCAGCTGGATGAGATGGCCGCCGCCGAAGAAAGCGAAGGGAACTGATACGCGATGAAAAAAGCGTTGCTTTTTGTGCCGTCCGTCCTTGTGGGGCTGATCTACCTGTTCCTGCTGTTCGCAGTGGGCGGCTGGCAGGATGGAGAAAACTGGCTGGGCGCGGCGGCCTATGTGCTGCCCCTTCTGGCGGCGGATCTGCTGCTGGCAAAGGGGAAGTGGTTCGGCGGCATTCCGGGCGCGGCGATGGGTATTTACTGGATCGTGTCATATCTGCAGCAGCCGTGGCCCGTCAGCAACCCGCTGAACTGGCAGCTGGGCGCGGCATTTGTCGTCTGGTATCTGGTCCTTGCCGTGACGGTTGGTGTGAAAGCCGCAAAAAGAAAAAAGAACATCGGCCGTGTAAACCAATAAAAAGACCGTCCGCAGGATGCCTGCTGTATAAGCAGAGCACTGCGGACGGTTTTTTGTGCTTTTTTCCGGGGGCGGGTGAAAGGGAAATTTATGCTTTTACGAAGCGGAAATCGTTCCAGGGAAGCTCCACGGCAGCTTTTTTGGTCAGGATATCGTCGATGTGCAGCAGCAGGGGGAAATCCTCCAGTTTCAGCACACCGGCATCGGCGCTTATCCGGACAGCACGGGCCACACGCTCGGCTACCACCAGTGATTCCAGCGTTACACCGTTCAGCTCGGCTTTCGCCTCATCAATGTTCAGGCCGCGGCCCAGCAGAATACCCACCAGACGGGTACGCCCGCCGTACACGGTGACATACAGATCGCCCAGACCAACGCTCAGATTTTCCAGCGTACCGGCCTTCTGGAAGGCCAGCAGCTTTGCCATCTCCTTGACGCTCTGGCCGAAGATCGCCGCCTGTGAATTGAAGTGCAGCTCACTGTCGATGCCAAAGACCTTCTGGTTCAGGCCGACAGTCAGTGCAATGCCCAGCGCGTAGCCGTTTTTCAGCGCCACGGCGCTTTCGATGCCGATGACATCGGTGGAAAGGCTGATGTGGTAATAATCCGTCTCCATGATGGCGCGCAGCTTTTCCAGAATGGCCATATCCTTGCCGCAGAAGGCCACCTCGGTCTGGTCATGCGCCACCAGCTCATAGCTGGTGCAGGGGCCGCCCACGGCGTTCAGCGGCACATTTTTGCCCAGCGCATCCAGCTTTTTCTGCCAGTAGTCGGGGTAGCAGATCAGGGTGCCGTCGGCCATATCCATCAGGCCCTTGGTCACCGTCAGTACCGGCATACCGTCGGGGATCTTCGGCAGGATCACATCGCCGAACCACTCCACGCCGAAACTGCTCACGCCGCCGATGATCATGTCTGCGCCGGCAATGGCTGCATCCACATCCTCGATCTGGTAATATTTCACTCCGGCGGGGAAATCCTTTGTGAATTTGGGGTGACGGCCGGTGGCGATGGAGGTGCTGATGATCTCGCGGTCCAGATGGGTGCCCACCAGACGCACCTCGTGACCGTTTTCTCTTGCGGGGAATGCCAGCGCCGAGCCCATCATGCCCGAGCCGATGATCGTTACAATTGCCATAGTGATGCTCCTTACTTTGTCTGAGATGATACGAATAAAGGAATACAGGTGAAAAAGGATACTTTCCGGATGTCAGTATACCAGAAAACCGCGTAAAGGAAAAGTGTTTTCCGCGGGGATTTTCTTGCGAAGAAAGGTTTTTCTGCAGGTGTTCAGCGGGCAAACTGCTCCAGCCAGGCGCGGGCGATCAGCTCGTGACCGGCGGGGGTGGGGTGCACGCCGTCGGCCAGCCAGTATTCCGGCGGAGCCAGACGGCAGGCAGCGTCGAATTTCTCCTGCAGCGGAATGTACTCCAGCCCGTGCTTTTCGGCCACCCGCTTTGCGGCGGCGGCGCGCAGGGGCACCTCGGCGGAAAATTCATCAAAGGCTGCCTCGGTGGCGCTGCCGCGCAGCACAAACGGCTCCAGGATCAGAATGCGGATTTCCGGCAGCGCAGCCTTCACCTCGGCGATCAGCACATCGTACAGCGTTTCGTACAGCGCGGTGTGCACGCCGTTTTGACAGGCGGCCTCGTGCCAGACATCGTTGACGCCGATCAGGATGCTCAGCACATCCGGCTGCAGATTGATGATATCGACTTTGATGCGGGCCAGCAGATCGCTGATGCGGTTGCCGCTGATGCCGCGGTTGAGGAATTCATAGGCGCCGGGGGCTTCATAGCCCAGCTGTGCGGCGATCAGCGTGGGGTAGCCGCTGCCCGAAAGCCGCTCCACCTCGCGGCTGCGGCCGACATCGGTGATGGAATCGCCCTGAAACAGGATTTTCTGCATAGCCGTTCTCCTTTTGATCCCTGCACCCGAACGGGTGCGTTTTTCTTTACTATACCGCAAGGCACGGGTTTCGTCAAGGCGAAAAAACCGCAAAACCGCCGCTTTTCGGGGCGAAATACGCCGTCGATTCTTGACAATCCGCGCTGTGTTCTGTATACTGTGAGTGTACGGGTGCGCCTTGCGGGCGCACACGGTATTTTTTGAGAAAAGAGAGAGTACGAATCATGAAAAAGTTTTCTGTCAAGACCATCGTCGCCATCGGTATTGGCGCTGCGCTGTTCTTCGTGCTGGGTCGTTTCGTGTCCATTCCCAGCCCTGTGCCCAACACCACCATCAACCTGCAGTACGGCCTGCTGGCCTTCATGAGCGTTGTTTACGGCCCTGTCGCCGGCGCTCTGATCGGTCTGATCGGCCATGCTCTGATCGACTTCAGCTGGGGCTGGGGCATCTGGTGGAGCTGGGTCATCGCTTCCGCTGTGTACGGTGCTCTGGTGGGTCTGTCCGCCAAGGTGTTCAAGATGCAGGAGAATGAGCTGGGCAAGAAGGGCCTGATCAAGTTCAACATTGCGCAGGTCGTCGGCCATATCATCTGCTGGGGCGTTGTCGCTCCCGTGCTGGATATCGTGATCTACAGCGAGCCTCTGGAGAAGCTGTTCGCTCAGGGTCTGTTCGCCGGCATCAGCAATGCTGTCACCACCGCCATCGTGGGCACCCTGCTGTGCATCGCCTACGCCGCTGCCAAGCCCAAGGCCGGCAGCCTGACCAAGGAGTAATCTCTCCCCGCATACTAGAACAGAAGGCAGGCGGCAAACGCCTGCCTTTGTTTCATAGGAGGCTTCTTTTGGATAAGGATATCGTCATCTCTTTTGATAAATTCGGTTTTCAGTATACCGCGCAGGCGGAGCCCACTCTGTATGATATCAACCTGACCGTCCGCAAGGGCGAAAAGGTACTGATCGCGGGGCCCTCCGGCTGCGGTAAATCCACGCTGGCGCACTGCATCAACGGCCTGATCCCCGCGGCCTATCCCGGCAGGATCATCGGCAGTCTGACGGTGGGCGGCAGGGATGCAGTGGAACAGGGGTTGTTCGGTCTGAGCAAAACGGTCGGCACCGTGCTGCAGGATTCGGACGGCCAGTTCATCGGCCTGACGGTGGCGGAGGATATTGCCTTTGCGCTGGAAAATGACGGTGTGGATACTGCCGAAATGCATGAACAGGTGAAAAAAGCCGCCGCGCTGGTGGGCGTGGAGAAGGTGCTTTCCCATGCCCCGCACGAAATTTCCGGCGGGCAGAAGCAGCGCGTGGGGCTGGCGGGCGTGATGGTCAACAGCGTGGATGTGCTGCTGTTTGATGAGCCTCTGGCCAATCTGGATCCCGCCACCGGCAAGCAGACCATTCAGTTCATCGAGGAGATCCAGCAGCGCACCGGCTGTGCGGTGGTGATCATCGAGCACCGTCTGGAGGATGTGCTCTGGCGCAAGGTGGATCGCGTGGTGGTGATGGGCGAGGGCCGCATCGTGTATGACGGCAGCCCGGATGAGCTGCTGTGCGCGGGACTGCTGCAGAGTGCCGGCATCCGTGAGCCGCTGTATGTCACCGCGCTCAAATACGCAGGCGTTCAGCTGACACCGGAGATGCACCCCGCCTTTCTGCCGGAGCTGCAGCTCTCCGATGCCCAGAAGCAGCAGGTGCGGGAATGGTTCGAAAGCCGCCCCGCCCCCGCCGAAAAAGCGCAGACCCCGGTGCTGCTGCAGACACAAGGCGTGGATTTCACCTACGATAAGGGCCATCACGCACTGAAGGGCATCGATGTTACGGTGCGCCGCGGCGAGATGCTCAGTATCGTGGGCACCAACGGCGCGGGCAAATCCACCTTTTCCAAGGCGGTGTGCGGTTTTGTGCGGCCGCAGGGCGGCAGCATGATGCTGGACGGCGAGGATCTTTCCTCTCTGAGCATCAAGGAGCGTGCCGACCGCATCGGCTATGTGATGCAGAACCCCAACCAGATGCTGTGCAAGCCCATGATTTTTGACGAGGTGGCCTTCGGCCTGCGCAACCGCGGTATCCCCGAGGAGGAGGTCCGCCCCCGTGTGGAGGAAGCGCTGCGCATCTGCGGACTGTACCCCTTCCGCAACTGGCCGGTTTCAGCGCTGAGCTACGGTCAGAAAAAGCGGGTGACCATCGCCTCCATTCTGGTGCTGCGCCCGCAGCTGATTTTGCTGGACGAGCCCACCGCCGGACAGGATCTGGCCCATTACACCGAGATCATGGAATTCCTGCGCAGCCTGAATGAGCAGGGGGTCACCGTGGTGCTCATTACCCATGATATGCACCTGATGCTGGAGTACACCCCCCGTGCGGTGGTGTTCCACGACGGCCGCATCATTGCCGACTGCTCCGCTGCCGAGGTGCTCAATTCACCTGAGATCGTGGCGGCGGCCAATCTGAAGGAGACCTCTCTCTACCATCTTTCCATGCTGTGCGGCATCGATAAGCCGGAGGCCTTTACCCGCTGCTTTATCGCCCGGGATCAGGAGGTGCGCGGAAAATGACCAATCTTTTCAACTATATCGAGCGCTCCTCGCCCATTCACCGCATGACGGGTGCGGCCAAGCTGGCCTGTCTGCTGCTGTGGAGCTTTGCCGCCATGAGCGGCTTCCACACCCTGCTGCTGGCGGCGCTCACCGTGGCGGCAGTGGTGCTGTTCCGCATCTCCCGCATCAGGGTAAAGGATATCAGCTTCATGCTGGGCTTCACCTTCACCTTCATGATCGTGAACAATCTGCTGATTTATCTGATCAGCCCGGAGCACGGCGTTTCCATCTATGGCAGCCGCACCGTGCTGCTGGAGCTTTTCGGCCCGTATGTGATCACGGCAGAACAGCTTTTCTACCATCTGAATGTGGCGCTGAAGTACACCTGCACCATCCCCATCGTGCTGCTGTTCATCTGTACCACCGATCCCTCTGAATTTGCAGCCTCGCTCAACCGCATCGGTGTCAGCTACCGCATCAGCTACGCGGTGGCGCTGGCGCTACGCTACATTCCGGATGTGCAGCGTGCCTATACCGAGATCGCCAATGCCCAGCAGGCCCGCGGTGTGGAGATGAGCAAAAAGGCCAGCCTGATCGAGCGGCTGAAAAATGTCAGCGCCATCCTGATCCCGCTGATCCTCTCCAGTATGGAGCGTATCGATACCATCTCCAACGCCATGGAGCTGCGCGGCTTCGGCAAGAATAAAAAGCGCAGCTGGTATTCGGCGCGGCCCTTCGGTGCGTGGGACTGGATATCCATGGCCGTGTGCGGCGCGCTGGTGGTGCTGTCTTTGGTGCTCACCGCGCTCAACGGCAGCCGGTTTTTCAATCCCTTTGTGTGAAAAATTCAGGATAGCGGAAACGGGCGGCAGCCTGTTTCCGCTGTTTTATTTACGAAACATTTTCGCTGCGCTTGCTTCCGCAGTTTTTTTGGTGTATAGTCAGTTACATTGACCGATGAGACGGAAAGGAAGATGTGCCATGACAATGCGGGAGCTGGCAGGGCTTGCCAATGTATCGGTTTCCACCGTGAGCAAGGCGTTTCACGGCGGGCCGGATATCAGCGCCGAAACGCGGGAGCGGATCTTTGCGCTGGCGCGGCAGCACGGCTGCTACGGCAGGTTTTTTCGGGGAAAATACCCGCGGAAAGTGATCGCCATCATCTGCCCGGAGCTTGGCAGCGCCCATTACATCGATTATGTGGAGCGGCTGAAAAACGCCATCGAAGCCGACGGCGGTATTGCCGTGGTGGCCTCATACCAGTTTGACGAGGCGTATCAGGCGGAGCTGGTGGAGTATTTTGCATCGTATCTGCAGGTGGACGGGATCTTTGTGATCCATCTGAAATGCGAACTGAAAAAGGGCTATGATGTGCCTATTGTGGCGCTGGCCTCCCGGGAGCAGGAGCTGGATTCGGTAAATGCCGATATCGGCGCGGCGCTGGCCGAAGCGCTGGCAGAGCTGCGGCGGCTGGGGCATACCTCGGTGACCTTTGTGGGCGAAAGCCTGACCGCAGGCAAGCAGCAGCAGTTCGAGGAGCTGGTGCAGGCAGATGCACAGCTGCAGGGCACCGTCATCGTCAGCGAGGAGCGGTTTGAAAAAGCCGGTGCGGACGGCGTGCGCCGGCTGCTGGAACAGGCACCGGAATGCACCGCGCTTGTGTGCGCTTACGACGATATCGCCCTTGGCGCGATCCGGGCACTGACGCAGCGCGGGCTGCGGGTGCCGCAGGATATTTCGGTGATGGGTATCGACAATATCGTCCATTCTGCCTATGCGCAGACGGCGCTCACCACCATTGGCTGCGATATGGACGGAATGTGCGCGGCGGCATGGCGTATTATGGCGCACAAGCTGAAAAACCGCTATTACAAAAACCGGCAGAGCATTGTCCTGCCGGGGCGGCTGATCCTGCGGGATACTGTGGGAAAAGCGCCGGAAAAAAGAGGATGATAAAAAAGGGCGCACTGCAAAGGGGTATTTTGCAGTGCGCCCTTTTTGTGTGAACAGACAGAACGGCAGAAGCTGCAGCGCTCAAGCCCCGGAATATGCAGCACGGAGCTCCTTATCCGATATTGGGAGCGCAGCGGCATCAGTTCCCGCTTGTATTCGTCAGCGATACCCGCCCGAAGGTGGAGTAGTTGGCGTCGTGGAAATTGTGGGCGTTGTTGATGGCGGTACGGCACAGGTACAGGATCTCGCCGTTTTCGATGAGAAAATCCACATACTGGAAGCCCACTTTGGCGGGGTCCTCGCCGCGGCGGTCGGCCAGATCCCGCAGCACCTGCCAGTGCAGTCCGTCCGCGGAGACCATCAGCGAAAGCAGGTTGCGGTGACCGATGCATTCCGGCCCCGTGATGCGGCTGGCGATGGAATAGTATTTTTGGGTCAGCGGGTCGTATTTGATGGAAAATTTGGAATGGTTTGCGGGAAAATCGATGCAGCGGTCATAGGTAAGCGGCGCTTCGGGCTCATCGGTGTTCACCTTATAGGCGATCACCTTGCCGTAGTTGGGGGTGGTACGGGTCATATCGTAGCGCATCACATTGTAAAGCGCGCCGTTTATCACCGTCAGCGCACCCTCGATGTTGCCGCTGCTGGGGCCTGCGGGCAGGCCGGGCCAGCCGGGATCGTATTTCACCGGCTCGCTGAAAAGCCAGCTGTCCGCATCCAGCAGATCGGCATCGGCGGCAGCGCTCATCACCATGGGGGCATGGTAGCCGCGCCCCCACGCGCCCCATTCCAGCGTGTTCCACAGCCGTCCGGCGTATTCCACCACCGGCTGGGGATTCTTGTGTACGCCCGCCTCGCCGTTTTTGCCGCCGCCGCCCCGCAGCAGCACCGTCGGCTCGCCGAAGGTATAGCCGCCGTCATCCGAGCGACCGATGAGCAGATCGCCGTATTCGGTGTTCACCGCCAGCATATACAGCGCGCCGCCATGAACAAACAGCTTGCCCCAGAAGCAGGGGAAAAGTTCGCTGATATACCGCCAGCTGCGGCCGTCATCCTCCGAACGGAAGATAAGGCTCAGATTCTGGGGGCAGTTTCCGGCAAAAAGATCCATCGAGGCCAGCAGTGCGCCGTCCGGCAGCCGCACCAGCGAGGGGCTGCACAGATACCGGCCGGAGAAGGCATAGGCCTCGTCCTCCGGATGCAGGTAGTTCACCACCGTGTCAAAGGGGGCGGCGCACAGAGCCAGCCGGATGCGGCTGCGCTTTTCCTCCGCCTGCACATAGAATTCATACTCTTTTCCCTCACACAGCTGCCCGATCACGGCGCTGTCACCGCCGGTGGTCAGCACGGGCAGGAATTCGCCTTCGCCCCGCACGCGGCAAAAGACGGTGTACTCCGCTGCACCGCAGGGCAGCCACTGCAGAGCGATGGCATCGGCGGCGGGTGCAACACGGCAGATGTATGGCTCGCCCACCTCGGTGAACGGCGGGCGGTAAGGGGCGTAGCTCCAGTTTTTATGTGCTTTCATGGGGGCTCCTTTCCGCGGGTGCATCACAGCCCGAGCTCTTTTTCCAGCGTATCGGTCAGCAGCTTCATCTGTTCCATGCAGCTGCGGACGTAATCGGTCATCTCATCGGCTTTGCGGCTGCGGGAGATATTTTCGGTGGGGATGCCGCACAGGTTCATGTGGTATTTTGCCGTCAGCGGATAGGCAAGGCATTCGGTGAAGGCAAAGGCGCTCAGCGCCGCTGCCACCAGATCGGCTTTTTCCGGCTGAGTCGCGTAGTTCTGCTTCAGCCACGCATACAGCTTCGGGTGGAAATTGCACATGATGCCGCAGTAGCCCTGTGCGCCGCTGCGCATGGTCTCCAGCAGAGTTTGTGCATTGGCATTCAGCAGCCGGAAACCGCTGCCCTCCAGCTGCGCACAGCGGCGGGCGATCTCGGCGGCATCGCAGCAGGTGTCCTTCATATAGGCAAAGCGCCCGGTGCTGCGGCACCATTCCAGAATTTTCGGTGTTACCAGCCGTTTGTAGGGATAGGGACATTCGTAAAAGCCCAGCGGGATATCCGCCGGCAGCGCTGCCAGCAGCTTTTCGCCGTTGGCGATGAATACATCGTCCCCCTCGTTGTCGGGGTCAAGGCGGTTGGTGATCAGGATCAGCGCATCCGTGCCGGAGGCGGCCACGGCGTTCAGTTCCTCGATCTGACCCTCAAGCGTGTCGGAGATATGCCCCGAGGAGACCACAGTAAAGGGCCGGCCGCCGGCGGCTTCCAGCTGCTTTGCACGGGCGTAGACGCGGCGGTTCAGCTCCACCCGCTCCTCCAGCGTCAGGTAAAAGATCTCGCTGGACTGGCACACGGCAAAAATGCCGTCAATGCCGCTTTCGTAGTACCAGTCCACATATTTTTCTGCGGTGTCGTAATCCACGCTGCCGTCTTTTTTATACGGGGTAATCATGGTCGTTAAAATTTCCATTCTGCACCATCCTTTCAATCAAATTATAATTTCGGCAGCCGGGAAAGACAATATAAAATGCAGACTGAATTTTATAATTTTGGGACATTTGTGTTGTCCGGTAAGGGCAGGGCTGTTATAATGGTAGAACGGGACGGTGAGAAAATGAAGATACTTTACAAGCAGCCGAAGCAGGATCCGCAAGGCAGCCTGCGGCTTTTCGGCGTGCAGAACTGTTATTGCAAAAGGCTGGTTTTCAAACAGGATCAGAAAAGCGTTACCAAAAAGCCCCATCATCATACAGGGTTTGAGCTGCACATTCTTACCGAGGGCTTTCAGCAATACCGGGTGAACGGAAAGGACTATACGCTCGAAAGCGGAAAGTTTCTGCTGATCTATCCGAATGTCAGCCATACGGTACTGGCGTCGGCGCCGCAAACGCAGAAATATTCCATCACCTTCGATAAGCAGACGGAGAGCTCGCAGGCCTGTTTTTTTGGCGCAATAACCGGACGCATCGCGGATGACCTTGCTTGTATTTCGGGGGAGGCGCAGCTGAAAAAGGAGATCTCTGCCGCACTGATCGAAAACAGCGTTCTGGAGATCCTTGTCCGGATCTTCCGGCTGGCCGGAATGGAGGAAAAGGAAAACACGGAAAAGCAGGATGAAAACGCGGTCGTTTCTCTGGCCAAACGGTATATCGAGGACAACATTGATGCAGCGCCCGGTGTGGCGGAGGTGTCGGAATACTGCAATTTAAGCGTCAAGCAGCTGACGCGCGTTTTCCGCAAATTTGAAGGGATCTCTCCGGGAGAATATATCATGAAAAAACGTATCGAAGCGATCGCAAAGCTCCTTGCGAAGGACTCCCTCTCTTTAAAGCAGATCAGCGAGATCATGAATTTCAACAACGAATATTACTTCAACGCCTTTTTCAAAAAGCATTTCGGCATGCCGCCCGGCGAATACAGAAAAATGCTGGGGCAATAAGCTGCGACCGGTGCCGCGAAGAAACCGATAAAAAAGAAGCAGGCATGACCGTGATCACGCCTGCTTCGGGAAAATTCACATATTGCGTTTTGCCGCCGCGCGGTTTCTTCTTCGCGGCGGGAGCTGCGGTCAGAAAAGCTTATACAGCCGGGCGGCGTTCTCCCGCAGGATGCCGCGGGCGCAGGCGAGCGCCTGTGCGTGGTCCAGAATGCCCTCCCGGATAAAGCCGTTGAGCACATCCAGAATGCAGCGGTGCGCCGCCAGCCGGGCACCCATGCTTTCCTCACAGGTCCAGGTGTCGCAGCCCCACAGCAGCCGGCCGGCGTTCACCAGCTCCAGAGCCTCCCGCAGGAAGGCCTGCGCGCGGGCGGTGGAGATCAGCGGCAGCCAGCACAGATCCAGATAGACATTGGGATATTTGTGCGCCAGTCCCAGCACATCCGCGCACCAGGGGTAGCTTGCGTGGAAAAGATCGAAGCGGGTGGCGGGGTTTGCATGGATCAGCGGCTGCAGCCCGATGGCGCGGCTGCCGTCCATACCGCCAAGCCCTGTGTGGATCTGGATGGGTACATCCAGCTTTGCGGCCACCCCTGCCAGAAAGAACATCATGTGGTCGCCGAAGGCGCGGATATCCTCCGGGGAGGCATTGCTGTCGCCAAAGGCTCTTTCGGCAGCGGCGCGTGTGCCGGGGCGAAAATCCAGCGGGCGCTCGTAGGCGATGGCGATCTTGAGCCCTACAGCGCCGTTTTGCACGGCGCGGGCCACCGCCTGCTCTGTCATGACCTCGTATTCTGCCAGCGAGGCGGGCACGGCAGGGAAAAAGTCGTAGGCGTTGTTGTGATTTTCATCCGTTTTACCCGGTGCGTAACCGCACAAAAACATGTCGCAGCGGAAAACCGGCCGCATCAGCTCCGGCGAATCGTGGCAGCTGCCGGGGGCCATATAGTCATCCAGCAGAATGGCATCGTAGGCGCATTTTTCCCTCAGCGCAGAAAGATTGTGTCCGGGGCTGCTGTAGGCCTGCCGCACCCGTTCATCAAAGGCATCCCAGTTTTCCGGCGTCAGGGTCTCGCCGCCGCCGTGCAGAGCCTCGACCCCCTGCTTCCACCAGCGGAAATAGCTGTTGGCGCCCATCTCGTCAAAGTAAAAACGGTGTCCCTGCGGCGTGTCGCCGGCATCCGGCACGATCCAGCTGACATAAGTCATCTGCAGCAGCCGGTGCAGGGTGATATCCTCGAACCAGTGCGGCAGCAGATTGTGGCAATGGGTGTTGACGGCGCGGATCTCCCACAGCTCCTGCTGCGATAATTCCTGCTGCGCCGGCGGCTTTGTTGTATGGTTGGGCTGAGCCTGTCGGTCATCTGTCAAAAGCTGCTTTGTCATAGCTGCACCTCTCTTGCGGGAAACAATAGTCCCGTTGATAGCTTCAGTATATAGAAATCCTGCGGCGTATGCAAGCCGCATTCAGCTTTTTTGTGCGGAATCGTATCTGTTTTGCCGAGGATATTGCCTTGTGCGGGGTGCAAAAAAAGAATATACTGGGAAAAAACGGGAAAGGGTGGGCAGATATGGATAAAAAGGTTCTTTTGATCGCGGGCGGCGGCACGCTGGGCACTCACGTGGGCGAAGAGCTGCTGCGTATGGGCTGCAGCGTGGAGGTGATCTGTCCGGAGGAAAAGACCTCCGGTGATCCCCGGCTGCGGTTTTACCGTACAAAAGCCACAACGGAGTTTCTGCAGGAACTGTTTGCGGCAAATCACTACGACGGCATTGTGAATTTTATTCACTATCCGGATGTGCGTGAATATGAAAAGGTGCATTTTATGCTGTCGGCAGCCACAGAGCACCTGATCTTCCTGTCCTCCTACCGCATCTATGCGGATGAGCAGCACCCCATCACCGAGAGTGCTCCCCAGCTGCTGGATACCTCCCGCGATGCGGATTTTTTGCAAAATGAAAGCTACGCGCTGGCAAAGGCCAGAGGTGAGCGCTTTCTGCGCAGCGCAGACCCGGACGGCCACTGGACGGCGGTGCGGCCGGTGATCTCCTTCTCCCGCTACCGGTTCGATATCGTCAACTGCTCCGGCCGCACCGTGCTGGAGCGTGCAGCGGACGGCAAGCCGGTGATCCTGCCGGAAAAGGCACGGCTGCTGACGGCAGGTCTGGACTGGGCGGGAAATACCGGCAAGCTGATTGCTCATCTGCTGTTCAAACCCCGGACCTTCGGTGAAAGCTATACCGTCAGCGGTGCACCGCAGATGACATGGGAGCAGGTGGCGGCACTGTATACCCGCATCCTCGGCGTGCGGTTTGAATGGATGGATACGCAGGAATACCTGCGCCGGTATGCACCGGCTGGTGCAGCCAACTGGATCCTGACCTGCGACCGTTTCTTTGAACGCCGCATCGACAACAGCAGGATCCTGGCTGCTGCGGGCCTTACGGAGAAGGATCTGCTCTCCATCGAAGAGGGGCTGCGCATCGAGCTTGCCTGCGCCGGTGCGCAGGGGCTGATCCGGGGCTGAGACTGAAAAATTGCAGAGAGACAAAAGGAACGGTTGCAAAACTGTAAAACAACAGGAGGCAACACGAAAATCGTGTTGCCTCCGTCAGATTTGATTTGGCGGCCCGGGCAGGGCCGCCGCATTTTCTGCGGCGGCTTTTCGGCTTATCCGTTTTCCACCACCGTGATGCGGCGTACCAGAAGGCTCTTCATCGGGGTGCCGTCCGGCCCGGGCAGACGAAAATCGCTGTAGGCCAGCAGCGCGGTGTGATCGTCCAGCGCCAGCATGCTGGTGTATCCGCAGGAGGTCATGCCGGTGTAGCTTTCGTCGCCGTCGGCGGTCACGGGAATGTGGATGTGCTCCTGCCAGTCGATACCGGCGGCATCGCCGGTGGCGCGCAGCCAGATGGGGGCGCGGCCGTAGCTTGCCAGCGTCACACCGCATTCCAGCGTCAGCAGCTGGGGGAAAACGCCGTTTTCGTCAAATAACTCCGGTGTGCTCCAGCTGCGGCAGTTATCGGCGGAACGGGTGATGTAGCAGGGCAGGAAGCTGCCGGAGCGCATCAGCATGATCACGGTGCCGTCAGCGGTCTTTGTCATCATCGGTTCACACAGGCCCTCATAGCCGGGCGCATCGCTGAAAAGATCCCTGCCGGGGGAGACCTGCGAAACATAATCCCATGTGCGGCCGCAGTCGGTGGAACGGAAGATGTACACGCTGTAGTGACCGCTGACGGGGACATCCTCGCCGGTGGCGGAATCAAAGCCCACGGTGTATTTGCACAGATACAGACCGTCATCCAGCTGCAGCATACAGCCGTCGCTGTCATTGGGCAGGGAGGGCGGCATAAGCGTGTTATCGGGATATACCCACAGCGGCAGATGCGGCCAGTTGACCTGCACATCGAAGGCGGAGCGTTCGCCGGTGACGGGGTCGGCCTCGCGTGCGGTGTAGGAGGGGGTGAATTCCTTCACTTTTTCGGCGCGGTAGATGCGCAGGTGCATCGAGCCCTGATCGCGCATCAGGAATTTGCCCGCCGGAGAAAGTGCATCCGGGGTGTATTTATCAATGAAATCCGCATGGATGCCGGGCAGCGGCACAAAGTCGGAGAAAACCTTGCCGTTGCCCAGCGGGTGGGGCGAAAGGCTGATATCGGCATCGGTTTTTTCGCGCCAGGTGAGGCCGCCGTCCTCCGATACGGCATAGCTTGTTGTGCCGTGGTAACGGTAATCGTCGTAATGCATGGCCCATTCATACAGGATGTTGCCCCCGGTGGTGCGGGTCAGGTGTGGAAACTGGTAATGTCCCCAGATGTCGCTTTCGCCCTGTCCCACCACGGCCGGCTCACTGATTTCCAGATGAAAACGGTTGTCACTGATTTTCATGGCAGTGTCCTCCTTGCTGTCCATACGGCGCGCGCCGCGCCTTTCCGAGGAAAGAATACCACGGCAATGACGAAAAAACAAGACACAGAAACGGACATCTTGGCGGCGAAAATGTCCGAAAACGGTACACGGCGGGGGTTGTGCCGCTGCCGGAATGCTGGTATAATGGGTAAAAAGCCGCATGGGCCGCCGTGCTGCATCAGGGGGGACTGTTATGCCTTTTCAGCTGCCGGAGTACCGGCATCCGGATTTTTCACAGGAGCATTTTGCAAAAGCGCCCGATGCGGCGTGGAGCGCCGCACCGCAGGACGGCGTTGCGCCGGAGGGCTTTCACAGCACCTCCATGTATCCCGAATACTTCAAGGTGAACGGCGAATGGCGCCTTGCACAGGAGAGCCGCATGGATTCCTGTGTGGTGCTCGCCGCCGACGGCAGCCTTGCCGTGACGGAGCCGCGCAGCCTGAAAAAGGGGGATCGGGTCATCCTTGGCCGTACCGAGCGGGGCGAGGAGGGTATCTATCTGCATGCGGGCGGCTTTGCCGCAGCGGAACAGGCGATGGAGGATCAGTTTGTCTTTCGTCAGGGCCGCAGCCGGGAGACCTCCTATGCGCGGGATTACGATGAGCTGATCTCGCTGCTGCGCCACGAAAAGGAGTGCGGCAATGTGCTGTGGGTGATGGGCCCGGCCTTCGCCTTTGATGCCGGTGCCCGTCAGGCGATGCAGCTGCTGGTGGAAAACGGCTATGTGCACGGGGTGCTGGCCGGCAACGCCCTTGCCACCCATGATCTGGAGGCCGCGCTGCTGCATACGGCGCTGGGGCAGGATATCTACACCCAGCGCTCGCAGCCGAACGGTCATTACAACCATCTGGATATCTGCAACCGGGTACGGGCCTGCGGCTCCATCCCGCAGTTTATCGAAGAATACGGACTGGATGACGGTATCATGTGCAGCTGCGTGAAAAAGGGCGTGCCCTTTGTGCTGGCGGGCTCCATCCGGGATGACGGCCCGCTGCCGGAGGTCATCGGCGATGTATACGCTGCCGCTGCCGCCATGCGCGGTCTGGTGAAAAAAGCCACCACCGTCATCTGTATGGCCACCATGCTGCACACCATTGCCACCGGCAATATGACCCCCTCCTTCCGCGTGCTGGCGGACGGTACCGTTCGTCCGCTGTACCTTTATGCCGTGGATGCGGATGAATTTGTGGTGAACAAGCTGCTGGATCGCGGCAGCCTGTGCGCCACAACGATGGTGACCAATGTGCAGGATTTCATCACCCATGTCGCCCGCGGGCTGGGACTTGCCGCGCCGCAGCCACGCTGAAAGCCTTTTGTGTCATATTCAAAACAAAGGGGAAGAATAATGGAACTTCAGCTTGACCGTTTTACCGTGCAGCTGCAGCAGGGACAGAGCTGCACCCTTGCCGCCATCCGCGAGGATGACGGTGTGATGGAATACGATTTTCAGTTCCGCTGGACGCCGGAAAACGCCGCAAGGGATGATGCCTTCACTGTTTTCTGGATGGAACGCATCGGCGGAACGATGTACAAATGGGATGCAGGCTGCCAGCTGAACCGGGATCTTACGCCGGCATGGGACGATACATTTTCTTCCATGCTCTCCATGCATGCGCCGGTGAGCTGTTTTTTTGACGGAAGGGATGCAAACCGCTTCTGCTGGGCGCTTTCCGAGTGCCGCAAGCTGGTGCAGCTGCGCAACGGCATACATGATCAGACCTGTACGATGATCCCGCAGTTTGCTTTTCATACCCGGCAGTTCACCAACCGGTATGAAACGCAGATCACGCTGCGCATCGATAAACGCCCCGTCCCCATGCGGCGGGCTGTGGAGGATGTGGCAGCGTGGTGGGCGCAGATGCCCGGCAGAACGCCTATGCGTGTGCCTGACGCCGCGCGGGAGTCTCTGTACTCCTTCTGGTATTCCTTTCATCAGGATATAAATGAAGTCGCGGTGGAGGAGGAGTGCCGCCGTGCCAAACAGCTGGGCTTTGAAGTATGCATCGTGGATGACGGCTGGCAGACGGAGGACAGCGGGGGCGGGTACGCATTCTGCGGCGATTGGCAGCCCGCCCGCGGCAAATTCCCCGATATGGCTGCCCATGTAAAGCGGGTACATGACATCGGCATGAAATACATCCTGTGGTACGCTGTGCCGCTGATCGGTTACCAAAGTGCCCATTACCGGCATTTTCATGATACGTTGCTGCGGGATGTACCCTCACTTTCCGCCTCGCTGCTGGATCCCCGCTATCCGGAAGCCCGTGCCTTTTTGGCCGATACCTACAAAAAAGCGCTGTTGGAGTGGGATCTGGACGGCTTCAAGCTGGATTTCATCGATACCTGGACGGATTCCCCCGATAACGCTCCTTTCAACGAGCGGATGGATATTCCCGCGCTGCAGGATGCGGTGGATGTGTGCATGACAGAGATCGCCCGCGAGCTGCGGCAGATCAAGCCGGATATTCTGTTGGAATTCCGTCAGGCCTACATCGGCCCTCATATGAAGCAGTTCGGCAATATGTTCCGTGTCAGCGACTGTGCGGGCGACTATCTGAAAAACCGCGCCTCCATTCTGGATCTGCGCATGATGATGGGCGATCAGGCAGTACACTCCGATATGCTGATGCTGGCACCCTATGAGCAGCCGCAGATCAACGCGCTGCAGATCATCAGCTGTATGTTCGGCGTGCTGCAGTTTTCCGGCCGTCTGGATAAGCTGGATGAGCAGAGCCTGCGGATGTCCCGCTTCTGGCTGACCTTCTTTAAGGAGCACCGGGCGCTGCTGCAAAGCAAAAACCTGCAGACATACGAATCTCATCTGCTTTATACCTGGGCCAAGGCGGCGCTGGGCAGTGAGTGCGCGGTGGGCGTGTACGCCATCGACAAATGCGTTCAGCCGGATGCGGCAGATACCGTTTACATCGCCAACGGCTGCATGGGTGAACGGCTGCTCGTGGAGTTGGAGGGCAGTTACCGGGTGCAGGTGTTTGATTGCTTCGGCGAGGAGCAGGCCAGCTTTGAAAAGACCTTTGCCGGTGTGGAGTGTCTGGCTGTGCCGGTCGGCGGTCTGGTCATCCTGAAGAAGTAAGACTTCTGCGGGGCAGAGCCTGTAAAAAGGGCAGCTGCGGCTGCCGTATCAAAGTTATACATCGAGAACAAAAACCTCTGTGCGGCGCGTACCGTACAGAGGTTTTTGTTGGTGATTCATGGGTTTTGCGCCGGTGCCGCGTTATTTGTCCGCCGGACCGGCGGTGTCCGCGCCATCGCCGGTCAGACCCAGCGCGGCGGCGGCATCCTGCCGCATTTTGTATTTCAGGATCTTGCCCGCGGCGTTCATGGGGAAGCTGTCCACAAAGCGGATATAGCGGGGCACCTTGTGGCGTGCCATGCTGGCCTTGATGTAATCCGTCATCTCTTCGGCGGTGACCGAGCCGGGCTGCTTGAGGATGATGCAGGCCATGATCTCCTCGCCGTATTTTTTATCCGGCACACCGATGACCTGTACATCCTGCACTGCGGGATGGGTGTAGATGAATTCCTCGATCTCTTTGGGGTAGATGTTTTCGCCGCCGCGGATGATCATGTCCTTCAGCCGTCCGGTGATGCGATAGTTTCCGGCGGCATCGCGGCAGGCAAGGTCACCGGAATGCAGCCAGCCATCCGCATCCACCGTGTCCTTGGTGGCCTGCGGCATTTTGTAGTAGCCCTTCATGGTGTTGTAGCCCTTGGAGCAGAATTCGCCGTTGACGCCGTCAGGCACCTCGGCGCCGGTCTCGGGATCCACGATCTTGCAGCGCACATGGGGAAAAGCATAGCCTACCGTGTCGGTGCGCACATCCAGTGGATCCGTCCATGCGGACATGGTGGAGCCGGGGGCGGATTCCGTCTGGCCGTACACACTGACGATGCCGGTCATATTCATCTCGTCGGGGCGGGCGGCGCGGCGCATCAGCTCCGGCGGACAGCCTGCGCCGGCCATGATGCCGGTGCGCATATGGGAAAAATCGGTGGAGCGGTAGTCCGGGTGGTTGAACATGGCGATGAACATGGTGGGTACGCCGTTGAAGCAGGTGATCTTCTCCTGATTGATGCACGCCAGCGACGATTTGGCCGAGAAATACGGCAGCGGGCACAGCGTGGCACCGTGGGTCATGGAGGAGGTCATGGAGAGCACCATGCCGAAGCAGTGGAACATAGGCACCTGGATCATCATGCGGTCGGCGGTGGAAAGCCCCATGCGGTCGCCGATGCACTTGCCGTTGTTCACCACATTGTAGTGGGTGAGCATGACACCCTTGGGAAAGCCGGTGGTGCCGGAGGTGTACTGCATATTGCACACATCGTTGGGTCTGACCGCCGCTGCCATACGGGCGATCTGCTCGGCGGGCACCAGCGTGCTGCGGGCCATGGCCTCGTCAAAGGTCAGACAGCCCGGCTGACGGAAGCCCACCGTGACCACATTGCGCAGGAACGGCAGCCGCTTGCAGTGCAGCGGCTCGCCGGGCTTTGCTCCGGCGATCTCGGGGCAAAGCTCGTTGATGATGCCGCGGTAGTCGGAATCCAGACACGATTCGATCATCACCAGCGTGTGGGTGTCGGACTGGCGCAGCAGATACTCCGCCTCGTGAATTTTATACGCGGTGTTCACCGTCACCAGCACCGCGCCGATTTTAGTGGCCGCCCAGAAGGTAATGTACCACGCGGGCACATTGGTGGCCCAGATGGCCACCTTGCTGCCGGCCTTCACTCCCATGGACACCAGCGCCCGGGCAAAGCGATCCACATCCTGCCGGAATTCCTCGTAGGTGCGGGTGTAATCCAGCGTGGTGTATTTGAAGCAGTACTGGTCGGGGAATTCGTCCGCCACCCGGTCCAGCACCTGCGAGAAGGTCAGATCCAGCAGCTCGTCCTTTTTCCAGATGTACTGGCCGGTGCCGTCGTGATTGAAGTACAGGGTGCGCTTCATATCCCGGGTGGAGTGGAACCGGCTCATGTAGTTGACAAAGTAGGGGAAGATGACCTCGGGATCCTGCAGATCCTCCAGCCATTCCGGCTTCCATTCCAGTGAGATGAAGCCGTCGTAGTTCACCGAGGAAAGCGCCCGCATCACATCGTCGATGGGCATGGAGCCTTCGCCGATCAGCTGGTAGACGCCCGCATCGTCGGAATCCCGCATATGCACATGGCAGACATAGCTGCCCAGATTCTTGATGGTGGCATCGCCGCTTTCGCCGTGGTCGCGGTAGGGATGGTGCACATCCCACAGCGCGGCCAGATGATCACTGGCAAAGTGATCCAGCAGGCTGCGCAGCCGGGCGGTATCGGCATAGATGCCGCTGGTCTTGATCAGGATGCACACATCCAGCTCTTCTGCGGCGGCAAGCAGCTGCTCCAGTGCGGCGTATACCTGCGGCTCGTTATCCTGCAGGGCGCAGGCCACCACATAGGGCACCTGCATATTATGGGCGGTCTCCAGCAGCGGCAGCAGGGCGCCGGCCGCATCTTCGCCGGCGGAAAGATCGCAGGAGGTGTCGAAGCAGGGAATGGCCAGCTTCTTTTCGCGCAGCTGGCGCACGGTGGCGGTGGACTGGTATTTGTGGAACGGCCCGCCGCGTCCGGTCAGCTCCTGCTGCCGGTGCGGGTTGTACACCTCCACGCCGGCAAAGCCCATGTCCAGCGCGGTATCCAGCAGCTCGTCCCAGGCAAGTCCCGGCCAGCCGCGGGTGGAAAAGGAAAGCTTCATACCTCATCCTCCTCGTAAACGATCTTGTTCAGAGCGCTCAGATAGGCATGGATGCCCGCGCCGATGATATCGGTGGAGATGCCCCGGCCGGAGTATACCTTGCCGCCGGAGCGCAGCTTGACCACGGTCTGACCCATGGCCTCGCGGCCTTCGGTGACGGCCTGCAGCTGGAAATCATCCAGCTCGTAGTGGCAGCCGGTGATCTTCTCGATGGCGAGGAAGGCCGCATCGATGGGGCCGTCGCCGATGGTCACGCCCTCCACAGGCACGCCGTTTTTCAGCAGCTTGATATGGGCGGTGGCGGAGATGGTGTTGCCGGAGGTGACCACATAGGTGTCCAGCTTGTAGGTGGAGGGCACCTGCATGGCGGCGGAGGCCACGATCACATCCAGCTCTCTGGCGCTGACGCGGTCGCGCTTTTCGGCAATGCTGCGGAAGGCGTCGTATACGCGGACAGCATCCTCTTCCGAAAGATCGTAGCCAAGTGCCTGTACCGCCTTGGTCACGGCGGCGATGTCATCGTGGACAGTCAGCCAGATGCCGGGATCTTCGGTGGAAACGCCGCCGAACAGCGAGTTTTTATTCTTGCCGGACTGGCACATCCATGTGATCTGCTCCGCAATGCGGCTCAGCTGGGTTACGCGGATGCCGGTGGAAGCCCCCACGGCCTCGCCTTTGGCGGCCAGCAGCCGGGCAATGCTGGCGAGGTTGGCGCTGCCAAGCGGGTAGGCGGCGGTTTTCAGCTCGCCCGCGCCTGCGCCCGCGGCAGCCACGGCACAGGCATTGGCCATGGCCAGCGTATCCGCACAGGAAACGCCCAGCGTCACATCCTGCAGCGCCGGCAGCGCGGCATACAGCTGCTGAATGAACCGGGTGAATTCGGCCGGCAGCATGGTGCCGGCGGTATCGCACAGCGTGATGGTGGCGGCGCCCGCCTCAATGGCGGTCTGCACCGCCTGCTGCAGAAAGGCGGGCTCACTGCGGGTGGCATCATCCGCCACAAATTCCACATCCGCGCACAGCGCACGGCAGGCGGCGACTGTTTCGCGTACAGCGGTCAGCATGGCCTCCGGCTTTTTGTGGAAAAGATATTCCATCTGCACCGGGCTCACCGGGGCACACACCTGCAGGCGGGGATGTCTTGCCTGCTGCAGTGCGCTCCAGGTCTGCTGCACGCTCTGGGCGTTCAGCTGTACCGGCACGGCCACGGCACTGTCCTGCACGGCGGCGGCGATGGATTTGATGCGCAGCGCATCGATGCGGGCATTCCGGATGCCCTCCAGCTCGATGAGATCCACGCCCAGCCGATCCAGCAGCTTGGCAAGCTCGATCTTTTCTTTGAAGGAAAGGGCGAAGCCCTCGCCGGTCTGCTTCATCGTGACGTCGCTGATGCGGATGTGTTTCATGGTGTTGCTCCTTTGGGTCGTGTTTTGATAAAAAAATCCCCGAGACCGCAGCTGCTGCGGTCTCAGGGACGAAACTGTGTTCGCGGTACCACCCTGATTATCCTTCCCGAAGCGGAAGGATCCCTCTCGGACTCCAACAAGTCCCAGCCTGTAACGGAGGCATCCGGACCCCATTACTGGCTTGCGCGTTCACAGGGCCGACTCGGGAACCAGACCGCACCGATCCTCTGCGCCGGCTCACACCTGCCGCCGGCTCTCTGGGGCGTTGAAAGGGAACGGGTTTTCCGTCATTGTCGTTTATGTATATGGGTATATGTGGCATTTAACCACAAACAGCGGCCTTTGTCAATAAAAAAACCGGCGAAAAACAGGATATTTGATAAAATTTACAAAAGACAGTATGAAAAAAGTGTCAGACTTTGTCAAAAAAATATTTGACATTTGGGCGCGGAAGTGATAAAGTTATGCCAATACGAAAAAGGCTTTGACGAAGACGGTACGGCAGCAAAGCTTTCAGAGAGCCGGCGGCAGGTGTGAGCCGGCAGCAATGTGCCAGTGTACCCATCACTTCCGAGCCGGAGCGCCGAGTGTTCCGATACGCCAGGTGTTCCCGTCTGCCCGCGTTAAGGGCTAGGGCTTACTGGAGCCTAAAGGGACGGCGGAATGCCGTAATTTGAGTGGTACCGCGGGTTAGATACTCGTCTCATGGATGAAGTTTTTCCATGAGGCGGGTATTTTTTGATTTTCAGGAAAGGGATGAGCATTATGACGAACAAATCCACTGTGAGCCAGCTGCAGGAGATTGCCCAGCGAATTCGCGAGATGCGCGAGATCCTCGGCTTCAGCATGCAGAAGATGGCGGATATGACCGAGGTCTCCGAGGAGGCCTACCGCCAGTATGAGACCGGCACGGTCGATCTGCCTTTTACATTCCTTCATAAATGCGCCAAGGCCTTCGGTCTGGAGCTGACCGTTCTGCTGGAGGGCCACAGCGGCAAGCTGTCCGGTTACACCGTCACCCGCAAGGGCAAGGGTCTTGTCACCGCCAGTGAGGACGGCATCACCATTCAGGATATGGCCCCCATGTTCCGCAAAAAGCTGGCCACGCCCTATTGGGTCACCTACCAGTATTCCGAAGAGCTGCAGGGGCTGCCCATCCACACCACCACCCACACCGGTCAGGAATTTGATCTGGTGCTCAAGGGTGCCATGCGCATCCGCGTGGGCGACCATGAGGAGGTGCTGCGCGAGGGTGACAGCATCTTCTACAAATCCTCCGTGCCCCACGGCATGATCGCCATCGAGGGGCAGGACTGTGTCTTCCTTGCTATGATCATGGCGAGCGATACAACGGATCAGCCGCTGTACATCGGCCAGTCCCGCAGGGAGCAGACCCGTCACCCGCTGCTGTGCGAGAAATTCGTGCACGCCACCGAGGATGAGCGCGGTGCGCTGACGGATATCCGTTTTGAGGATGCGGATACCTACAACTTCGCCTTTGATACGGTGGATGCCATTGCCCGCCGTGAGCCGGAAAAGCTGGCGATGATCCATGTGGCGGACGATCTCACCGAGCGCCGCTTCACCTTCAAGGATATCAAGGATGCCTCCTCTCAGTGCGCAAACTATTTCAAGTCGCTGGGCATCAAACGGGGCGACCGTGTCATGCTGGTGCTCAAGCGGCATTACCAGTTCTGGTTTGCCATTCTGGGCCTGCACAAGCTGGGTGCAGTGGCGATCCCCGCCACCAATCAGCTGGTGGAGCATGACTTTACCTACCGCTTCAAGGCGGCGGAAGTCAGTGCCGTGCTGTGCACTGCCGACGGCGATACCGCCCGTCAGATCGAGCTGGCCGAAGCCGCCAGCGGCTGCAGCCTGACAAAGATCTCCGTCAACGGCCGCCGTGACGGCTGGCATAATTTTGATGAGGAATACAGTCTGTTCAGCCGCCGCTATAACCGGGAGGACGATGCCCCCTGCGGCGACGATCCCATGCTGATGTTCTTCACCTCCGGCACCACCGGCTATCCCAAGATCGCCATGCACAGCTACAAGTATGCGCTGGGCCACTATGTCACCGCCAAATACTGGCATCTGGCCGAGCGCGACGGCCTGCACTTCACCATCTCCGAGACCGGCTGGGGCAAGGCGCTGTGGGGCAAGCTGTACGGCCAGTGGCTGTGCGAAAGCGCCGTCTTTACCTACGATTTCGACCGCTTCGATGCCGAAAAGATCCTGCCCATGTTCGCCAAATACAACATCACCACCTTCTGCGCACCGCCCACCATGTACCGGATGCTCATCAAGCAGGATCTGAGCCGCTTCGATCTGTCCAGCATCCACCACGCCACCACTGCGGGCGAGGCGCTCAACCCCGAGGTGTTCCATCAGTTTGAAAAGGCTACCGGTCTGCAGATCGCCGAGGGCTTCGGCCAGACCGAGATGACCCTTGGCATCGCCAACCTGCTCGGCACCATGCTCAAGCCCGGCGCCATGGGCAAGCCGGTGCCCGGCTACGGCATCGATCTGGTGGATACCGACGGCAATCCCGTGGAGGACGGTGTCAACGGCGAGATCGTCATCCGCACCGGCGATTCCCCCGCCTGCGGCGTGTTCCTCGGTTACTACCACGATCCCGAGCGCACCGCCGCCGTATGGCATGACGGCATCTATCACACCGGCGATCTTGCATGGCGTGATGAGGACGGCTACTACTGGTATGTGGGCCGTGCGGACGATGTCATCAAATCCTCCGGCTACCGTATCGGACCCTTTGAGATCGAAAGCACCATTATGGAGCTGCCCTATGTTCTGGAGTGCGGTGTCTGCGCCGCGCCGGACGAGGTGCGCGGACAGGTGGTCAAGGCCTGCATCGTGCTGGTGCCGGGCACCGAGGGCACCGAAGAGCTGAAGAAGGAGATCCAGACCTACGTCAAGCACCACACCGCGCCCTACAAGTATCCGCGTATCGTGGAGTTCCGCACAGAGCTGCCCAAGACCATCAGCGGCAAGATCATCCGAAACAAACTGTAAAAATTTGTTGACAATTGCATAGAAAAATGTTAAGATTCCAGTCAAAGGCATCGATGGAGAAAAGCCGCTGTGCCCTCTGTCCGCAGAGAAATGGCGTTTGGTGCAAGCCATGACAGAAGCAGCCCGCTTGTCACTCCGGAGCCGGGAGGAAGAAAGCTTCGGCAAATAGAACCTCCCCGCGTCAGCTGCGTCAGTGTTTAGGGCGTTATAGCGCCCAATGAGCGGCAGACCGCTGCAAGGCGGCTGCAATTTGAGTGGTACCGCGGGTTGTGAACACAGCTCGTCTCAAGGAATCTTTTCTTTGAGACGGGCTTTTTGCTTTTTCGAGGTGTGATATGGAACAACAGATGACTGGAATTACCTATAAAATCAAAGAGATGGCGCGCCGTATCCGCGAGCTGCGCGAGATTACCGGCCTGACGGTGGAGGAGATGGCTGCGCGCACGGATCTTTCCGTGGAGGAGTACATCCAGTGCGAGGAGGGCAACCGCAACCTGAGCATCGCCTTCCTGTATCGCTGCACCCTGAGCTTCGGCGTGGATATGGGCGATCTGCTGGAGGGCAGCAGCCCCAAGCTGCGCTCCTATGCGCTGACGCGCAAAGGTGAGGGCCAGCGCATCGAGGAGGCACACCATATGGTGGGCTTCAACCTTGCGGCGGATTTCCGTAACCGCATCGCCCTGCCGCTGTATATGGAGCTGAAATACCGTCCCGGCGCGGAGTATGAGGATATCGAGCTGGTCACCCATGAGGGACAGGAGTGCGATATCGTCATCAGCGGTCATATGCGCATCCAGATCGGCGGCCATACCGAGATCCTGCACGCCGGCGACTGTATCTATTACGACAGCTCCACGCCCCACGGCATGATTGCGGTGGAAGGGGAGGACTGCTCTTTCTACGCCATCGTGCTGAGCAACTCCGCCGCCCGCACCGGCGAACAGGCCGCTGCCGTGGCCAAGCCCGCCGCAAAGCAGCAGGCCGCCGACCCCGAGAGCCGCATTTACAATGAATTCATCATCCCCACCGAGGATGCACAGGGCCGGCTTACCGCCATCGCCTTCAAAAACGAGGAAAAATTCAACTTTGCCTTTGATGTGGTGGATGCGCTGGGCACCGCCAAGCCCGACCGCCGCGCCATGCTCCATGTGAGCAATGACGGCACCGAGCACACCTTTACCTTCCAGGATATGAAGCGGGAATCCGCCCGCGCCGCCAACTATTTCAAGGCCATGGGCATCAAGCGGGGCGACCGGGTCATGCTGGTGCTCAAACGGCATTACCAGTTCTGGTTTGCCATTCTGGGTCTGCACAAGCTGGGCGCGGTGGCCATCCCCGCCACCAACCAGCTGATGGCCAAGGATTTTGCCTACCGCTTCCAGGCCGCCGATGTGCGCGCCGTGCTGTGCACCGCCGACGGCGAGACCGCCGCCGCCGTGGACGAGGCCGCCGCGCAGTGTCCGGGGCTTGCGCACCGCATCCTTGTGGGCGGCTCCCGCGAGGGCTGGCACGATTTCAACGAGGAATACACCCTGTACAGCAGCCATTTCTTCCGCACGGAGGATTCCCCCTGCGGCAGCGATCCCATGCTGATGTTCTTCACCTCCGGCACCTCCGGCTATCCCAAGCTGGCGGCGCATAACTACAAATATCCGCTGGGACATTTTATCACCGCCAAATACTGGCACTGCGTGCGGCCGGACGGTCTGCATCTGACCATCTCCGATACCGGCTGGGCAAAATCCCTGTGGGGCAAGCTGTACGGCCAGTGGCTGTGCGAGGCCGGTCTGTTCGTCTATGATTTCGACCGCTTCGATGCCGAAAAGATCCTGCCCATGTTCGCCAGATACAATATCACCACCTTCTGTGCCCCGCCCACCATGTACCGGATGCTCATCAAGCAGGATCTGAGCCGCTTCGATCTGTCCAGCATCCAGCATGCCTCCATCGCCGGCGAGGCGCTCAACCCCGAGGTGTTCCGCCAGTTCCAGAAGGCAACAGGGCTGGAGATCATGGAGGGCTTCGGCCAGTCCGAAAGCACGCTGATCATCGGCAATCTGACCGGCGACAGCCACAAGATCGGTTCTATGGGCAAGCCGGTGCCGCTGTATAATGTGCAGCTGCTTTCCGCCGAGGGAGAGCCGGTGGATCCCGGCGAGACCGGCGAGATCTGCATTGATATTTCCAACGGTCTGCCCTGCGGCCTGAGCTATGCCTACGAGGGCAGCCCCGAAACCACCGCAAAGACATGGCACGACGGCTTCTACCACACCGGGGATCTGGCGTGGAAGGACGAGGACGGCTTCTACTGGTATGTGGGCCGCACCGATGATGTCATCAAATCCTCCGGCTACCGCATCGGACCCTTCGAGATCGAAAACGTCATCATGGAGCTGCCCTATGTGCTGGAGTGCGGCGTTTCCGCCGCGCCGGACGAGGTGCGCGGTCAGGTGGTCAAGGCCAGCATCGTGCTGGTGAAGGATTTCAAGGGCACCGACGAGCTGCGCAAGCAGATCCAGGATTATGTCAAATCCCGTACTGCGCCCTATAAATATCCGCGCATCGTGGAATTCCGGGAAAGTCTGCCCAAGACCACCAGCGGCAAGATCATCCGCAAGCAGCTGTAAGGAGCACCCATGGAGCACAAACGCTTAACGCTTTTCGCAGGGCATTACGGCAGCGGCAAGACCAATATCGCCGTGAACTATGCGCTGCTTCTGGCGGGAGAGGGCAGGGCCGTCTCCATCGCCGATCTGGATATCGTCAACCCGTATTTCCGCACGGCGGACAGCGCCGCCGAGCTGGAGGCCGCCGGTGTGCGGCTGATCCGCCCGCAGTTCGCCAATTCCAATGTGGATCTGCCCGCGCTGCCCGCCGAGGCCTACAGTCTGGTGCAGGATAAAAGCCGCTTCGGCGTGATGGATATCGGCGGTGACGACCGCGGCGCCTATGCGCTGGGCCGCTACGTGCCGTTTATCCGGCAGGAAAACGATTACCGCATGGTGTTCGTGGCCAATTTCTGCCGGCCGCTCACCCGTACCGCGCCCGAGGCACTGGAGGTGATGCGGGAGATCGAGGCTGCCTGCGGCCTTGCCTTCACCTGCATCGTCAACAACACCAATCTTGCCGGCATGACGGATGCCGCCACGGTTCTCGATTCGCTGCCGCAGGTGCAGCAGCTTTCAGAGCTTTCTGGTCTGCCGGTCTGGCTGCACACCGCACAGCAGCAGGTGGCCGAAGCACTGAAGGGCCGGCTTGCGCCGGTGCTGCCCATGCAGCTGCAGAAAAAATACTTCGACCTGCCGTCCCATAAGCCGGAAAACCGGCCGCTGTGGGGTTAATGCAATACTGTAAGGAGGGGATTCTCTATGGCAAAAGTAACGTTTGAGACCGATCTTTGCAAGGGCTGCGGCCTGTGCGTGGATGCCTGTCCCAAGGGCATTCTGGCCATTGCTTCCGAAAAGATCAACAAAAAGGGCTATTCGCCCGCGTACATGACGGATCAGGAAAAATGCATCGGCTGCGCCTTCTGCGCGACCATGTGTCCGGATTGCATCATCACGGTGGAAAAGTAAGGAGGCGCATCATGGCACAAAGAGTTCTGATGAAAGGCAACGAGGCCATCGCGGAAGCCGCGATCCGTGCCGGCTGCCGACACTATTTCGGCTATCCCATCACCCCGCAGACCGAGATCGCCGCATACATGGCAAAAAAGATGCCCAAGATCGGCGGTGTGTTCCTGCAGGCGGAAAGCGAGATCGCTTCCATCAATATGGTCTACGGCGCGGCTGCCGCCGGTATGCGCGTCATGACCTCCTCCTCCAGCCCGGGCATCTCGCTGAAAACCGAGGGCCTGAGCTATATCGCCGGTTCCGATGTGCCTGCGCTGGTGGTCAATGTGCAGCGCGGCGGTCCGGGTCTGGGCGGCATCCAGCCCTCCCAGTCGGATTATTTTCAGGCGACCAAGGGCGGCGGTCACGGCGATTACCGCATGATCGTGCTGGCGCCCGCCTCCGTGCAGGAGATGGCCAGCCTCACCGTCAAGGGTTTCAATCTGGCGGATAAATACCTGATGACCGCCATGATCCTTGCCGACGGCACCATCGGTCAGATGATGGAGCCCATCTCCTTTGAGGATGTGGAGGTCGAGGAATACGAAAAGCCGTGGGCTCTCACCGGCACCAACGGCGAAAGAAAGCACAACATCGTCAACTCCCTGTATCTTAAGCCCGACGAGCTGGAGGCCAAGAACTTCAGCCGCTACGAGCGCTACAAGCTGGTCGAGGAAAACGAGACCATGTGGGAGGAATACATGATGGAGGATGCCGAGCTGTGTGTGGTGGCTTTCGGCATCGCCGCCCGTGTGGCTAAAAACGCGGTGGCCGCCGCCCGCAGCGAGGGCATCCGCGTGGGTCTGATCCGTCCCATCACCCTGTGGCCGTTCCCCTCCGCACCGCTGCTCAAGGCCGCAGAGCAGGTCAAGGGCTTTGTCAGCGTGGAGCTGAATATGGGCCAGATGATCGAGGATATCCGTCTTGCCACCCAGTGCAAGCGCCCCGTTTCCCTGTGCAACCGCTGCGGCGGTATGATCCCCAGCCCCGAAGAGGTGCTGGCTTCCATCCGCAAGGCGCAGAAAGGAGAGTTCTGATCATGGCAGTTGTATTTCAAAAACCCAAATCTCTGACGGATGCGCCGTTCCACTACTGCCCCGGCTGCCCCCACGGCATCATCCACCGTCTGGTGGCCGAGGTGCTGGATGAGCTGGGCATCGAGGGCAAGGCCATCGGCGTTGCGCCGGTGGGCTGCGCCGTTATGGCGTACGATTATTTCGCCTGCGATATGATCGAGGCCGCCCACGGCCGTGCGCCCGCAGTGGCCACCGGCATCAAGCGCTGCCGTCCCGAAAATATCGTCTTTACTTATCAGGGCGACGGCGATCTGGCCTCCATCGGTATGGCCGAGACCGTCCACAGCGCCGCCCGCAACGAAAACATCACCGTCATCTTCGTCAACAATGCCATCTACGGCATGACCGGCGGCCAGATGGCCCCCACCAGCCTCCCCGGCCAGGTGACCCAGACCAGCCCCTATGGCCGCGACGTCAACCACTGCGGCTGGCCCATCAAGGTCTGCGAGCTGCTGGCTACC
>JAFUNR010000044.1 GCA_017472965.1 Oscillospiraceae bacterium
GAAAATTTTACAACACGCCACACGCGAAATTTTGTTTCGCGTGTAAATTCCGTAGGAATTTGCTGCAATATTTGATGATTTTGGCTCTGTAAGAGCCAAAATGGCGGCCCTGTCTGGGCCGCCAAATCAAATTTGACGGAGGCAACAAGAAAATCGTGTTGCCTCCTGCTGTTTTGCAATTTTGCAACAGCTCCATCCGTCTTTGCTTTGACAGGAGATCTTTTATGCTGTTTCAGAAGCTCCGCACCGCACAGGTGAAAGACTGTTTTGTTTCCGTCGCCGGCGACATTGTCACCGTCGGCACCGGGAAGCTTTCCAGAAGCTTTGACATCGCCGCCGGTGCATTTCTGGAGGTCACCGACAGGGTCAGCGGCCGCATCTACAGCTCCGTGACCCCCGTCACCGTTCCCGTGCTGGATCCGGCAGCCAGCGCATGCACACTCACCTCCGCCGCCGAAACGAACTGCGGCGCAGGTACGGAGCATCTTTCCGTCACACTCACCTATACCTCCGGCGACCGCAGTCTCGATATCCGCTTTGAGCTGTTCCCCGGTTTGCCTTTCATCGTTACCAAAATGACCCTGGAGACCGGGGGCGGTGCATTTGAGCCTGTCATAGATAAGAGCACCCATCCCGCTCACACGGATTTTGAGCGAAGCCAGATCCTGGATGCCGTCAGCTTCAGCGGCAGACACCGGGAGATGACGGCCTACAGCCTCTACGATTGCTCCGATGAACGCGATCAGCCGGTACGCCGGCAAACCTCATCCCTGTATTTCCGCGGCAGGCACGACGAATGGGGCAATATCTTCCACATTACGGATCTTATTGACCGGCAGGAGCTTTTGCTCGTCAAAAATTCCCCCGTCTGTCAATCTCACCTCGCTCATAACACACCGGATCTGCGCATCGAAGGCGATATGTTCTACATCTGCGGCGGCGGCATCGATTACCGCAGCCTGCCCGCCGGAAGGCTTTTGCTCTACCACTCCACCGTGGGCATCGGCACCGGTCTTATGCGCAGCTTCCGCGATCTTGCCCGCGCGGTAAACCCTGGCTGCGGCACTCTTTTTGCGATGGAAAACACCTGGGGCGACCGCAGCTGTGACAAAAAGCTTTGTGATGCCTTCATCCGGCGCGAAATCGATGCGGCGGAGAAAATCGGTGTGGATATTGTCCAGATCGATGACGGATGGGCCAAAGGCACCGTCGATACGCAAGGGGGATTTGAAACCCACATCTGGCAGGGCTACTATACGGCGGCCCCCGATTTCTGGGCGGTCAGCGAAAAGAAATTTCCCAACGGCTTCGGGGAATTGTCCGACTACGCCAAAGCGCATGGTGTAGCGCTCGGTCTGTGGTTTTCTCCCGATTCGGAAAACGAGTTTGTCCACTGGGAGGACGATGTCGGCACGCTTTACGGTTTCTACGAGAAATACGGGATCTCCTGGTTCAAGCTTGACGGCATCACCATGCACACCAAGGCTGCAGAGCGGCGTATGGCATTGCTTTTGAGCGAGCTCGACCGCCGCAGCGGCGGCCGGATCCAGGTTCAGCTTGATGTGACCTCCGGCAGGCGCTTCGGCTTTCTGTACCAGCGCGGCTATGGCACGCTGTTTGTCGAAAACCGCTACACCGACTGGGCAAACTACTACCCCCACGCGACCCTGCGAAACCTCTGGGCGCTGTCGGAGATCCTGCCTGCCAGAACGTTTCAGTTTGAATTTCTGAACCACCGCCGCAATCCCGAAAACTATGGCGATGATCCGCTTGCTCCCGCAAACTATTCCATCGACTATCTGTTCGCGGTCACCATGATGGCCAATCCTCTTGTCTGGATGGAGCTGAGCGAGCTGGACAGCCGTGATATTCCTGCCCTTTCACGCATCGTGGGCGTATGGCGGCAGCACAGGGATGCTCTCTACCATGCGGATGTCACCCCCATCGGCGAAAAGCCCACCGGTTTTTCCTTCACGGGCTTTTACGCCGACTGCGGCAGGACCGGCGGTTATGCGCTGCTGTTCCGCGAGCTGAGCAAAGCCGCCGCATACACCTACAGCATTCCGCAGCTTGCCGAAAAGAGCTATGACATCACCGTGCTTGATGCACCGAAGCATGCGGTGCTTTCTGCCGCAGCAGACGGGATCACCGCTGTATTCGATGAATCCCGCAGCTATGTATTTGCCAGGATCAGCTGCCGGCCGCCGCACGGACAGTGAAAAGCGGTTCAAATGCAAAAAACACCGGACTTCTCTGTTTTTGGAGAAGTCCGGTATTTTTTTATTCCTCCGGCATCCGGTAGCGCCCCGGCGGGCTGCCGGCCACGCGGCGGAACACACGGTAAAAATGCTGCATATTGCGAAAGCCGCACTGCGCGGCGATCTGCTGGTTGCTGCAGCCGCCCTGCATCAGAAACTTCTGCGCTTCCAGAATGCGGCGGCACTGCAGATAATCCACCACACCGGTACCGGTGACCTGCTGAAAAATATGGCACAGATAGTATTTGCTGACAAAAAACCGGGCGGCAAGCGCATCCAGCGTGACCGGCTGCGCGTAGTTTTCATCCAGCCAGCGCACCACATTCCGTACCAGCCTGTCCGGCGCGGAGACGCCCTGCGGCGAATGACCGGCGTACTCCCGCAGCAGCCGTGCCGTTTCCATCAGCAGCAGGCAAAGCCGGCAGCGGGTCTCGGGCCGGGCGGCGGTGTGCAGGCTGCTGCGGTGCAGTGCCTGAAACAGTCCATGCACGGCAAAATACTGCTGGTGGCTGAGCTGCACACACAGGCACCGCTGTGCGCAAAGCTCCTCCAGCAGGTGCGGGCAGCCCAGCGCCGTCAGTGCCTCCTGTACATAGCTTCGGGAAAAATTCACCACATAGCGGGCATAGGGCTCCCCTTTTTTGTATTTGATGATGTGCACCAGCTGCGCGGGGATGAAGATCAGGGTACGGTCGGTAAACGGATAGCCGGTATCGTGCAGAAAGCACTCGTTTTGGGCGCGCACACCCAGTACCAGCTCGTAGCCGTTGTGGAAATGCATACAGTCCTCCATTTCCACAGCGGGCGTATCACTGTAATCCACCGCCAGCTCTTTTTTGATATCTGTCAGCAGCTCCTGCATTTTTCCGCTCCTTTCATGCGCAATATATGTGATTAACCATCCACAAAAGCAACACGCTTTCTATTCACACACACCTTCCTATGCTATAATGACATTATAAAACAACGGGCTGCGGTTTGCAACCCGATAACAACGGAGGAAATACCATGAACTCACGGGAACGTTTATTGCGCACGCTCAGCTTCCAAAGTGTTGACCGCGTACCCCTGATCGAATGGCCCATCCGCGGGGCCACCATGCGGGAATGGATCGCACAGGGCTATCCGGAGGGTACGGATCCGCTGCACTTTTTCGCACTGGAGCCGTACTGCATCGGCATCCCCATCGACACCGGCATGCTGCCGAAATTCACCGAGGAAACACTGGAGGAGCATGGCCCCTACAAGATCTGGCGGGATGAGCTGGGCGCCATCCGCAAGGATTTTATCAACACCGAAAACCCCGGCTTTGTCACCCGCAGCTGGATCTCCTTTGCAGTGACCGACCGCGCCTCCTTTCTGGAGATGAAAAAGCGATACAACCCCGCCGACATCCGTATGCCTGCCAATGCCGAGGCCCGCGGCAGGGTCCTGCAGCAGCGCGCCGTAGCCACCCATCTGGGCATTCCCTTTCTGTTCTGGCAGCTGCGCGACTGGGTGGGCTGCGAAAATCTGTGCATGATGTTCTATGACGATCCCGATCTGGTACACGAGATGATGGAATTCCTCACCGATTTCATCATCGAAACGCTGAAGGGCCGCATTGATCTGTTCCCGGTGGATATCGTGGAATTCAAGGAGGATATGGCCTACAAGGGCGCGCCCATGATCTCGGCAAAAATGTTCCGCGAATTCATGATGCCCCACTACAAGCGCATGATCGCCTTCCTGCGCAGCCACGGTGTGCAGCACATCTTTGTGGACTGCGACGGTTACCCCGGCGAGCTGATCCCCGCCTTTATCGAAGCCGGTGCGGACGGTATGAGCCCGGTGGAGATCGCTGCCGGCAACGACCTGCTCAAGCTGCGGGAGGAATACCCCCGCTTCGCCATGTGGGGCGGCGTGGACAAGCGCGTGCTTGCCATGGATAAGCGTGCCATCTACGATGAGGTGATGGGCAAAATCCCGCAGATGCTGGAAAAAGGCGGCTATGTGCCCCACATCGACCACGCCATTCCCCACAATACGCCGCTGGCAAACTACATGTACTACCGCGAGCTGCTGACCCGCGTGGTCTGCGGTGAGCCCGTTGTACAGCCGTACTGATTTTTGCCGAAGGGTTTTCTCACCCTTGCAGGAAAGGAATGCTCTTATGAATGCAAAAGAACGCGTTCTGGCCACGATCCGTCACGAGGAACCCGACCGGGTACCCGTGGGCGAATGGGGCATTGACCATGACCATGTATCCCGCATACTGGGGCGGCACACCTACTGGCGCAACCGGAAGGATACCACCCTTGCTCTGTGGGCCAACCGCCGCGACGAGGTGGTGGAATCGCTGAAGGAGGATTGCTGCCGGCTGGCGGAGGCACTGGATTATGATGTTGTCACTGTGGATCTGGTGCCGCCGAAAAGCCACTATGTGGAGGATCCGCCCAAGCAGATCGCCGAGGGCGTCTGGGCGGATAAACGGGGCAATGTATTCCGCTACGCCGCCAGCAATGATTCCATTCAGCAGGTGGAATGGGCACAGGATGCCCCGCCCTTCCGTGAGGAGCTGACTGAGGAGGATGTTGCCTCCGCCATGGCACAGGTGCAGCGGTTTGACGACAGCCGGTTTGAGCTGCTGGATCATGTCGCCGCCCGCTTTGCCGGTGAGCGCGCCGTGCTGGGCCGGGATATCGATGTCTATGGTCACCTGATGGCGCCGTTCCACGGCAGCTATGAGGACGATCTGGTGCTGACGCTGACCGCGCCGGATGAGATCCTGAAAATGCAGGAGGTCTGCCTTGCCTACAACCGTCATGTGCTGGAGCACTATCAGAAGGCGGGCGTTTCCATCGCCATGCAGGGACAGGATTTCGGCATGAACTCCGGCTGCATCTTTGTGCCGGAAAGCATCCGGCAGCTGTATGTTCCCGTGATGCAGCGTACCAATCAGGAAACGCTGGAACGGGGCATGATCCCCTTCTTCCACTGCTGCGGCAACATCTGGGAGATCCTGGACGATTTTGTTGCAGCCGGCTATCAGGGATATCAGTCCATTCAGGAGAGCGCCGGCATGGATACCGCCCGTGTCAAGCAGCTGTACGGTGACCGGCTGACCCTGTGGACCGGCGTGCAGTGCGAAACGCTGATTCAGGCCACCGCGGAAGAAACTGCAGCCGAGGTGCGCCGTAATCTGCGCAATCTGATGCCCGGCGGCGGCTTTATTTTCGGCTCCACCAATTCGGTGCAGTACGGCGCCAAAACGGACAACTACCTGAAAGCACTGGAAGTCGTGCGCAGCGAGGGTATCTACCGCTGATCCGCCAACACAAAAAGGAGCTGCCGCAAAGCTGCAGCAGCTCCGATGCCCGCGGAATGGATACATAAATCAGATTTTCGACTGCGGCGTACTGCAAAATGATCTTTTTGCAGTACGCCTTTTTTGTTGCGGACAGCGGTGCCGCTTCTTCTTGCCGTTCCTATGCGCGAAAGTGCTGTACACCTGCTTTCTTCAGCGCCCTCTTATCCCTCTTCCGGTTCCCGCCGGTGGACCGCTTCCGTTCCGGCCGCAAGCGCGGTTTCGTAATACCAGCACTTGTATTCGATGATCTCCGCCGTCTTCTTCAGCTGTTCCATCTGCTCCTGCACCGCTTTGCGGCGCTCCCGAAACATATCGCAGCGCTGCTGCAAAGAGGAATCCCCCTGCTGCACCCAAAGGCAGAACTGCCGGATCTCTTTTATGGGCATCCCTGTGCTTTTCAGACATTCGATCATTCGCAGCATTCCGATATCCGTTTCGGAAAAAGTACGGTAGCCGGAATCCGACCGTCCCACAAACGGCAGCAGCCCCTGTTTGTCATAATAACGGATCGTACTGGCAGGCAGGTTCATGATTTCGGCCGCTTCTTTTATTGTGTACACAATTTTTTCCTCCAAAGGCTTGACATTAAACTCTAGTTTAATGTTATGCTAAATATAACCAAATGTCAAGGAGGAATTCTTCATGGAGTACAGACAGCTGCCCCATGGCAACGCAAATGAAAAATTCAGCGTGCTGGGACTTGGTATGGGCGGCATTCAGCATACACCGCCGCAGGAGATCGAGGCGATCATCCGCAAGGCGATCGAAAACGGCATCAACTTTTTCGATCTGTGTGCAGGCGGCGCTGTATATGAGCCCTTTGGAAAAGCCATTGCAGGTCAGCGTGAAAAGGTTTTTTTACAGATGCATTTCGGCGCTGTGTACGATGAGAACGGCGAATACGGCTGGTGCCGTGATTTTGAAACCATCAAAAGAACTTTTCTCTGGGAGCTGGAGACTCTGGGTACCGACTATGCCGACTTCGGCTTTCTGCACTGTGTGGACGAAGAGGAGGATTTTGAAACGCTTTGTAAAAACGGTGTGCTGGATTATCTGAAAGAGCTGAAAGCACAGGGGATCGTTCGCCACATCGGATTTTCCTCTCACTCCCCCGCCGTTGCCAACCGGATCATCGATACCGGTCTCATTGACATGATGATGTTCTCCATCAATCCTGCCTACGACTTTGAAAAAGGCGATGAATACGGCATCGGCAGTGCAAACGAACGCTTTAAACTGTTCAGACGCTGTCAGGCAGAGGGTATCGGCATCAGTGTCATGAAGCCCTTCTTTGCCGGCCGGCTTTTATCCGCCGAACACTCTCCTTTCGGCACGGCCCTGACACATACCCAGTGTCTGCAATACGCCATTGACCGCCCCGGCGTTCTGACAGCCGTTCCCGGTGTGCAGACCCCGGAGCATCTGGATCAGCTGCTGCAATTTCTGACGGCTGCGGATGTGGAAAAGGATTACTCTGTCATCGGCAGCTTCACTGCACAGACAGTATCCGGCATCTGCGTGTACTGCAATCATTGTCAGCCCTGTCCGGCCGGCATCGATATCGGTCTGGTAAACAAATATTACGATCTTGCCAAAGCCGGCGATGCCATTGCCGCCGGACATTATGACAAGCTCTCGGTGAAGGCCGATGCCTGTCTGCATTGCGGCCACTGCGAAAGCCGCTGTCCCTTCCATGTGAAGCAGGAGGCCCGGATGGAAGCGATCGGCGCTTATTTCGGATAACAGGAGGATATACAAATGCTTTATAACGATTTTCAGAATACAAAGCTGTCCGCACTTGGTATGGGTTGTATGCGTCTGCCGGTTCTGGAGAGCTTTGACCGGATCGACATGGCCGCGGCAAAAGAGATGGTCTCCTATGCCATGAAAAACGGCATCAATTACTACGATACCGCATGGGGATATCATGCCGGCCGGTCCGAAACCGCCATGGGAGAAATTCTGGAAGCCTACCCGCGGGAAAGCTATTATCTGGCCACAAAATTCCCAGGGTATGATCTGAGCAACATGGGAAAGGTCGCAGAAATCTTCACCGAACAGCTGAAAAAGTGCCGAACGGAGTATTTCGACTTTTATCTGTTTCACAATGTCTGTGAGCTGAACATTGACGGGTATCTGGATCCGGAGAATGGAATTTTCGAGTATTTGATGGAGCAGAAAAAGAACGGGCGCATCCGTCATCTCGGATTCTCTGTTCACGGCACGCTGGAGACCATGAAGCGTTTTCTGAATGCCTACGGTGAACATATGGAGTTCTGCCAGATCCAGCTGAACTGGCTGGACTGGGATTTTCAGAACGCCAAAGCGAAGGTGGAGCTGCTGAATGCATACGGCATTCCCATCTGGGTCATGGAGCCTGTCCGCGGCGGCTCTCTGGCAGCTCTGCCGCCGGAGCGCGAAACGGTGCTGAAAGCGCTGCATCCGGAATGGAGCTGTGTGGAATGGGCGTTCCGCTTTCTGCAAAGCATTCCCGGTGTGACAGTGACACTTTCCGGCATGTCCAGTTTCCGGCAGCTGCAGGAAAACATCACGACTTTTGAAAGCGGACAGCCGTTGTCCGAAGCAGAAACCGCTGTGCTGCTGGATATTGCGCAGAAAATGACCTCGCAGAAAACGCTCCCCTGCACCGGCTGCCGTTATTGCACCGCACACTGTCCACAGGAACTGGATATTCCCCGGCTCATCGAGCTGTACAACGAGTATACATACTCCAACGGCGGCTTTATTGCACCTGCGGCTGTAAACGCAATGGATGACAGCAAAAAGCCTTCCGCCTGTCTTGGCTGTCAGGCCTGTGAAGCGGTTTGTCCCCAGAACATCAGGATCAGTAAGATGATGGCGGATTTTTCCGCCAGCCTGAGCTGATTTCCATATCATACGCATCCCGGCAGACCGTCGGAAAGACCGGAGCTGTGCAATACAGCCGGATCCTTTCCCGGATCATCCGTCCTGAAAAAGAGCATCCGCCCGGGGTGCTCTTTTTTGCTGCGGCTGCCTTGAGGATGACCTCGCCCCTTTTACGCGGAAGGTGATTGTATTTTGCGCCGCGGAATGGTATACTGTAGCAGACCGCGGGGCTGCCGCTCCGCTTTGACAGGATATCATGCAGAAAGAGGGATCACCGTTTTGTTCAAGGTATTCACCGCCACCCTTTCACCCATGCTGGTGATGTTCACCTGCATGGTGGCAGGCTTTGTACTCAACAAAAAGAAGCTGCTGCCCGCCAACGCCACCGCCGTGCTTTCCAAGCTGGAAAACTTTATTCTGGTGCCGGCGCTGATCATCCGTACCTTTATGAAATACTGTACCGTAGCCTCGCTGCGCGAGCAGTACCGGCTGGTGCTGTACAGCGCGGGGGCGGTGGCCATCGCCATCGGCATCGCATATGCGCTCTCCGGTCTTTTTGAACGGGATGCCTACCGCAAAAACATCTACCGCTATGCGCTGACCTTCGGCAATTTCGGCTTTATGGGCAATGCCATCGTGCCCGCCATTCTGGGCGAGGCCATGCTGTACGACCATCTGCTGTTCACGCTGCCAATGAATCTGGCGGCGTATGTGTGGGGCGTTTCCATTCTGATCCCGCCGGGCAAGGGCGGCGGCAGTCCGCTGAAAAACCTGCTGAATCCCACCGTATTCGCCATTGCCATCGGCATGGCGCTGGGTCTGCTGGGGCTGGAACCTGCCATGCCCGCCTTTTTCACCTCCACGCTGGACAGCCTTTCCGGCTGTATGGGGCCCATCGCCATGGTGCTGACCGGCTTTGTCATCGGCGATTACGATTTCGGCACATTGCTGAAAAATAAAAAGGTCTATGCCGCGGCGGCGCTGCGGCTGCTGGTATTCCCCGCGCTGTATGTGGCGCTCTTCATGCTGCTGGGCGCGGATGAAAAGACATTGACGCTGTGCCTGTTCGCCTTTGCCACGCCGCTGGGCCTGAACACCGTGGTATTCCCCGCGGCCTACGGCGGCGATACCTCTACCGGCGCTTCCATGGCAATGGTCTCCCACACGCTTTGCGTGCTGACCATCCCGCTGATGTACGCCCTGCTGAGCGCTGTACTGCACTGAGTCGTTCCTTTCATACCGGCGCAAAAAGCACGCATTTTTTATTCGCGGAGGATATTCCGATGCAGATTCTACGCTTTGTTTTCGCTGTTTTCGCCTTGCTGGGTGCGGCGGATAAGATTTTCGGCAGCCGGCTGGGGCTTGGCACCGAATTTGAAAAAGGCATACTGACGGCGGGCACGCTGAGCATTGCCATGGTGGGCATGGTTTGCATTGCACCCGCTCTGGCAGCGTGGGGCGGGCCGGCTTTCGCCGCTGCAGCCGGCTGGCTGGGTATTGATCCGGCGTTCTTCGGCGGCTTTATCGCCAACGATATGGGCGGCGCATCGGTGGCGGCTGCGCTGGCGGAAGATACGCTGCTGGGCGGCTATCACGGGCTGATCGTTGCCGCCATGCTGGGCGTAACGATCAGCTTTACTGTGCCGGTGGCGCTGAGCATGATTCCCGCGCCCTGCCACAAAGAGGTTCTCAACGGCATTCTGTGCGGCATCGCCACGCTGCCGCTGGGCTGCCTTGCGGCAGGTCTTGTGTTGGGCATCCCCTTCGGTACACTGCTGCTGAACCTGCTGCCGGTATTGGCGGTGGCGGGTATCACCTGTGCGGGGCTTATCCTGAAGCCGCAGCTCTGCCGGCGCATTTTTGCCGGCATCGGCACGGCGGTGGCAGCCCTGATCACCGCGGGGCTGGGTGCGGCGGTGTTTGAATACATCACCGGTATCGTGCTGATCCCCGGCATGGCCCCCATCGGTGAGGCCTTTGCCGTTGTGATGGATATCGCCGTTATCCTTGCCGGCGTGTTTCCGCTGATGGCGGCAGTCTCCCGCATTCTGCAAAGGCCCTTCCGTTTCATCGGCAAAAAACTGGGCATCGGCGAGACCGCCGTGCTGGGGCTGGTATCCTCGCTGGCAAACAGTATCCCCACCTTTCAGCTGGCAGAACGCATGGATGCCAAGGGCCGTATGATGAATCTGGCCTTCGCTGTTTCGGCTTCGTTTGTATTCGGTGACCATCTGGCCTTTACCATGGCTTTTGACGACAGCTTTCTGCCTGCCATGGTGACCGGCAAGCTGGTCAGCGGCATTGCCGCGCTGATCGCCGCCCACTTTCTGTTTGCCGCACAGAACAGGGCTGCTTCTGCAAAGAGGCCGTGAACGCTGCTCTTTCTCCTGTCAGCCGCAACATCCGGCGCTTTCACTAAATTCAATCTCTGTTTTTGGCAATTTTCACAAACGGCATCTGTGTTTTTACCCAAAGTTGTAACAAAATTTTTGTTGACTTTGACGAAAAGTGTGGTATAATAATAAATGTCGGGAGGGTCTGATCAGACACAAAAGTGGCTGCGGAACTTTCCAGGGAGGGAGCATCCCTCCTGTGACGTGGACTATTTCCCATCGCTGTCGGAGTTTCATCCTTCTCCGGCATGCTGATTTTCTTCTTTTTCCTTTTGCCTCCCTTGGTGACAGGGGAGGCCTTTTCCTTTTCTGCGGCGTTTTCGGCATGCCGCACCGCAAAAAAGCAGGACAGGGAGCAGCCTCCCTGTCCTGCATTTTTTATTCAGTATTTGTCGCCTTCCCACAGATAGCCGTCCTGATCAATATGGAAAACGGTGCCGTTCCATTCCAGAATGCCCTCGAACAGGCTGGGAGTGATATAGGTTTTCACACCCCAATGCGCAGCCTCATCGCCCAGCAGCGCAGCGGCATCGGCGCAGAAGCTTCCGTTTTTACAGCAATAGGCGTGCTGACGGTAATACAGCCGCCGCAGCACCAGCTTTGCGGCATCCGCGGCAGGCAGCGGATGCTCCTCGCCGACTTCGGTAAAGACAAGATAGCCCCACATCTCCGGCACATGGGCATCGTAGATCCCGGTGGGCGCCCACAGCCAGTTGTGCTCAGGCAGACATTCGCCGGTGGCGGGATCGGTGCGCTTGACATAGCGGCCATCCACCGCATCCACCTCCCACTCCACACGAGAGAAGGTCATGCGCCAGCACTCGCCCACCGAAGGCGCAAAGCGGGCGGGATAGCACGCATCCCTGCCGCATTCCCGCAGCGAAAACCAGGGGATCTTTACCTCCAGGCTCCAGCTTTTATTATCGGCGGCGGGATCATTGAGCACACCGTCGATCCTGACGGCGCTTTCCAGCCCGCGCACATCCCAGCCGATGATACGCCGCACACAGTCCCGCTGAGGACGCTCCATCAGCAGATCCCACACGGTATTGGCGGCGTTCATCTCGATCTCGTAATACCGGTGCGAGGTATCCTGCGGAGCAAGGAATATCTCGAAATCGTTATCCACATAGATGATCTCATCCCGCTGCATGACGGTGGCCCAGATGGTGTCATCCTGCAGCTGTGCGCCGATATACAGCGCCTCCTCATCCCACAGCACCTTGACACGGGTATGCTTCCACGGGCGCAGAGCGGGATCTCCCTCGATATCGTGGAAATCATCCATCCATTCACCTGTCTGCCAGAAGGGCTTATCCAGATCGCCGTCCAGCACACCCGGCTTGCCCACGGCGCGATAGCTGCGGCACACCGGCGGTACACAGGGGATCTTTGGTTCTTTTACGCGGTGATTACCTTTCATAGCCCGCCACCCCGTCAAAAAATGTATTTTCGCCGTCCTTGTCCAGCACGGGGGTCACTTCGATGACCTGCGGTGCAAGCCCCTGCGCGGCGCGGGCAAAGGCAAAGCCCTTGTGGTTGGCGGCGGCGCCGGTATTGCCCGCCGCATCCATACAAACCAGTGCGATGCAGTCCGGCCTGCCGCCGTGGCGCACAATGGCCTCGTGCGCGGTGCGCACCACGGTTTCGGCAGCAGCCTGTGCGCTGAGGCCCGCCCGCATCAGATCCACACAGCGGAAGCTGCAGCAGGTGCGCATGATATCCTCGCCAAGGCCGGTCGCGGCGGCAGCACCCACGCCGGTCTCGGCATAAAATCCGCTGCCGATGATGGGGGAATCCCCCACGCGGCCGCTGATCCTGCCGTTGGCGCCGCTGGTGGAGGTCGCCACTGCCAGCGAACCGTTTTCATCCAGCGCGATGGCGCCGATGGTATCGTGTCCGCGCGTTTTCACCTGCTGCCATGCCTCGCGGGCGGCGGGGGTGATCAGCGCCTCCATGCCGGCCTCGGGGATACCCATCCGGCGGGCAAATTCCTCTGCACCCGCACCCACAAGAATGTTGTGGCGGGTGTGCTCCATCACCGCCCGGGCGATATCCACCGGATGCTCAAATCCGCGTACCGCACACACCGCACCGGTTTTCAGGGTGTCACCGTCCATCACAGCGGCATCCAGCGCCAGCTCACCGTTTTCGTTCAGAAAGCCGCCTTTTCCCACCGATTCCACCGCGGGGTCGCTTTCCACCGGATGAATGCCCGCGATAACGGCATCCAAAGCCCGGCCGCCGGCGGCAAGCACTGTGCCCGCCGCCTGAGCCGCCTGCAGCGCAAACGGCCATGTTGCAATAAAACTGTACATCGTATATTCCTTTCGTTATTCCGGACAGTTCCGCCTGTTCGCCGCGGTCGCAGCAGACTTACGGCTGCCAGTGATCCTCAATACACTCCTTTGCGATCTGCACATAACGGCGGCCGCGCTCAAAATCACCGAAGATGGTGCCCACCTCGCGCTGCGCCATCTCAAACAGGCAGCCGCTTGCAGCCTTGCACACGCCCTTGAAGTATTCCCGCAGGGCATTCTCATCCAGCGGACCGGGATTGGTGACGAACTCGGCACGGGGTTTGGAATAGTAGACCACATTGCTGCCGCGCAGGTATTCACCGATCTGAGGCTCGTTGTTAAAGGGCGAGACCGAGAGCTTGCGCAGGTTTTTCCATTTGGAGAGGTAATCCTCCCAGAGGGCATCCACCCGCTCGCAGCAGCCGTAGGAGAGCAGCCCATAGCGGCGCACCAGCCGATCCTGATAGGGCCAGACGAACTCACCGTACATGGCAGGAGAAACACCGGTGGTCTCCTGCGATTCCAGAAATCCCCAGAGCTGCTTTGTGGAGGTCACATTTTCCGTGGGCAGCTCACTATTAAAGGCAAAGCTTTCCTGCGCCACAAAGGAAGTATCCCGCGCAGGCAGCAGAAGCTTTTCCCGCTCGAGGAAATCGTAGTAGTCCTCATACAGGCGGGTGGTGGTATCCATCAGCTCGTGCAGCTCATCTGGGGTATCGTACATGGCAAGCAGATAGTTTTCCATGCCCATCAGCATGACCAGCGGATTGGTGATAGGCGCAGTCAGGCTGCCCTGCACCATCCGCACCGGCAGCAAATCGCCGAACACATCCTGCGCCAGTGTGATACGGGCGCGGGTGGCCTCGCGGTCTGCGCCGAAGCTGCCGTGCTTCAGCTGCTCCAGCTGGGTGGACAGATCGGTGATGACAGGATGGATGTGAAAGCCCTTGGGGCTGGCCACATCCGGCCGGGCGAGGTGCGGCTTTACGCCGAAGGGATCCGCCCAGGTGTTCCAGCTGACATCGTAATACGGCAGGATCGGGGTATCATCGCCGAAAAGCTCACGCCCCACCATGCCCCACAGCAGACCGAATTCCATCGAGCGGGCGGCTTCGCTCTGGCAGCGCATCCGCGGAGTGATAACTTCATCGGTAAAATTGCTGAAAAGCAGCCGCACGGTGGGCGTTTCCCGCCGGCCATGGGCCAGCGCATCCCATTTGCGCAGGATGGCATCGTTTTCGGGGCTGTGAGCCAGCGCCAGCCAGCGCTGCGCCAGTTCGCGCAGCACAGCGCGGTCATTTTGCGGGATCGTCTGCATAAAGGAATCCTCCTGGCATTAAACATTTCTTTTCTCCACTATAGCGGAAAACAGCGGCGGTTGCAAGCATAAATTTGTACACGGACGGATTTGGCTGAAATCAGTGCAGAAAAACAGGCGCCGCGGCGGACAGAGCCGGCATGACGAAAGAGGGAGCCGCCGCAGCGCAGCGCTCCCTCTTTTTCTGTTGGCATGATACAAAACAATACAGCTTTACTTTTTCACCGTCAGTGTCACGGTTTCGGTGGTGACGGAATTGCCGAAGGCATCGGTGATGACGCAGTACACCTCACGGTCAGCGCGGGTCTTATTCATCACATCGTCGTAGGTGTTATCCCGCACGGAGGATTTGAACCAGCTCCGGCTTCCTGCA
>JAFUNR010000013.1 GCA_017472965.1 Oscillospiraceae bacterium
GATTTGGCGGCCCAGACAGGGCCGCCATTTTGGCTCTTACAGAGCCAAAATCATCAAATATTGCAGCAAATTCCTACGGAATTTACACGCGAAACAAAATTTCGCGTGTGGCGTGTTGTAAAATTTTCATTTTGCAACACGCCCTTTTCTGTGTGCGGGAAAGCAGCAGTCAGCCGTTGTCCTTCTTTTCATTGCGATACCGGAGGATCCATACAAAAGCACAGATATCCCACACGACCGCACAAACAATATGCAGCGCAAAGGATACGGTGTTTGTATAGCCGTATACCAGATCCACAAACAGATTGATGTTCCAAACAACAGCACAAATGCAATTGATGACAACCACAGTCAGGTTTGTTTTTTTCCTTTCATTCATCAGGGCCTTCTCCTCCGCCTTCGGCCTCGCCGCCTCAGAAGAACGTCGCCACGTTGATCTGCTCGGTGGCCCAGCCGGCTTTTTCGTAATCACCGTTCACAAAATGGCTCTTGCGCAGCGTGGCAGCTGCGGCAAACGGCTGCAGCGCGGTCTCATCTTCAAAGCAGCCCGTTGCCGCTGCCGCCACATACACCATCCGGGAGGAAAGGGTGTGCCAGGTGGTGTGGATCAGACCGAACAGGCCATCCTGCTTCACCGTGGTCAGGCAGGCGCGGGTCTGCTCGATAGCGCGATCCCACGGGCACAGCATACAGTCGAAGCCGGCGCGGGTAAAGACAGCGGCGGTCTCCACCGGGGCATGGCCGGCATCGTACTGCCAGTCGGCGATGATGAGCTTGCGGCTCAGGCGGGCCAGCATATATTCCTCGGTGTGCGCCGTGGGTGCATTGGCGGTATAGATGTTGCGGGCATCGTAGTGGGCGTGACGGTACAGGAACATATCGCCCCACACAATGGCGCGGCGGCCCTGCATTTCCAGATCGTCGGCGATCCCGTTGAGATACTCGCAGACAGCGGACATATCCTCTTCCGTTTCCAGATCGTACGCCTCGTCGCAGCCGATGTGGAAATAGCTGCCCGGGCCGCACAGTTCACAAAGCTCGCGGCGCACGGCACGCATCAGCGCCCGCACCTTGGGCTTGCGGATATCCCAGCACCAACCGTCCATCGTAAACCAGGTGGCAAGGGCCGGGTTCTGATCCAGCACGGTATGCTTGCCGTGGACACCGCGGCTGCCGGAGGCATGGCCCCAGTGGTTGAACATGGGCACCAGCTCCAGTCCAAGCTCACGCGCCTCCTGCAGGACGGGCTGCAGCTGCTCTTTGGTAAAAGCCTGCGGCCAGCCCAGCTCCGGCATACATTCAAATTTGTACATTCCCCAGAATTCCACCACCACATGGGTGTAGCGCAGTGCGGCGCAGAAGCGCAGGAACAGCCGCAGCTGCCACAGCTTTGTTTCGGGGAACACGCAGAAATGCGCCATGCGGTTTTTCACATCGGGGGTCTCCAGAATGCGGCAGCAGGGAACGGAAAGCGCGGTGCTGCCGTCCGCAGCATCAACGGCTTCCATGCGATCCAGCAGGGTCATAAAGCCGCACAGCAGATCCTTTTCGTTTTCGGCAGCGACGCACATACCGGTTTCGGTGACACGGATGCTGAAAGCGTTTCCGTCAAGCGGAAGCGGGGCGGCATCACCGATGATAAAGCGCAGCTCTTCCCGCCGCTGCAGCCGCAGCGTGGAGCTGTGAAAAGCAAAGCCGTGCCAGAATTCCCGGATGATATCCTTATCAAAGCAGGCAGGGGCTTTGGCGGTCACCTCACCGGCAAAGACAAAGCTTCCGCCGGTCAGGGTCATATTTTTCGGGTGGAACATGGTACATCCTCCTTTTTATTCAATCGGCTGCAGGGTCTTGACCCAGCCAGTGCAGTGCGGCGGCGGCATACAGCGCCGCGCCGAAGGGCAGCACGCTTTCATCCAGATCAAAGCCGCTGTTGTGCAGCGGCAGGCAGGTAGCGGGCTTTTCGGCGCAGGAGGTGCCGATATAGCCGTACACGCCGGGAATCTCCCCGAGGAAATCCGCAAAATTATCCCCGCCCAGCGAAAGGGCACGGTCGGTGATGACGGCGGTATCGCCCCAGACCGGACGCACCGCGGCAGCCATTTCGGCAGCGGCGGCGGCATCGTTGATCAGCGGCGGGGTGTGATCCTCCCATTCGCATTCCACCGCACCGCCGTACACGGCGGCGATGGCGGCGGCGGTGTCGTTGATCTGCCGCCGGATGCGGGCACGGGCCTCATGGGTGACACAGCGGGTGGTGCCGTCCAGCACGGCCTCCTTTGCCACGATGTTGTAGGCCTCGCCGGCATTCAGCCTGCCGATGCCCAGCAGCAGCGGCTCCACCGGAGAGGAAAGCCGTGTGACCAGCGCCTGCAGCGCCACCACCAGCTGACTGGCAATATACAGTGCATCACATCCCAGCTGCGGGGTGGAGACATGGGCAGCCCTGCCCAGCACGCGGATGGTGAAATGATCCACCGAGGCATTGTTCAGCCCCGGCTTGAGCCCCACCGTGCCGGCGGCAAGATCCGGTGCACAGTGCAGCCCGAAGCAGCGGTACACCCCTTTGGTGATGCCGGCTGCCAGAAACGGCCCCGTGCCGCCGCCCACCTCCTCGGCGGGCTGGAATACCATCCGCACCTCGCCGGAAAAATCATTCTGCCGCGCCTTCAGCAGCCGCGCCGCACCCAGCAGAAACGCGGTGTGGGCATCATGCCCGCAGGCGTGCATCGCGCCGGGGTTCTGCGACCGGTAGGGGGTATCCGCCGCCTCCTGCATGGGCAGCGCATCAATATCCGCCCGCAGCAGCACGCTGCGCCCCGCCCCTGCGCCGCCGGGCAGCACGGCATAAACGCCGGTGGGGCCCATACGCTCGTGGGAAATGCCCAGCGCATCCAGTTCCGCCTCGATATAAGCGGCGGTGGCGAATTCCTCAAACCGGATCTCGGGATGGGCGTGCAGCTGCCGGCGCATCTCCACCAGATGCGGGGCAATGGCCTCGGCGGCCGAAATCAGCTGTTTCATAAAAGAGCTCCTTTGCATCATCCTTTTCTACATAAATAACACACCTGCAGCGGCTTTGTCAAGCGGTGTTTCCGGGACATTTTTCCCGCGGGTTTTTCCAAAGCTTTTTGCGGCGGAACGGTTGCAAGCAGCCAAAAAAACAGGTATACTGAAACCGTACCGAAACCCTGCGAAAGAGAGGTCATCGCCATGGCGATTTCCGTTGCCGGCATCCGTGCCGAAAACGATATGCTTTGTATCTGCCTGAGTGCACCCGCCGCGGCGCAGCGCTTTACCGTGCAGCTGCGCGTGCCCACCGTGTGCGGAAACCCCGCCGCCGACTATACCCCCGGGCGCGTACTTTGTGAACACGGGCCCGTATGCGAAAACGACACCCTGTGCATTCCCCGCGCCGCCGGCGAATGGGATGCGCTTTTCTGCCGCATCACGGTGCTGGATGCCGCCGGTACGGCGCTTGGCGGTGTATGCTATGTGGACGAGGTTGCGCCGCAGGTCTCCCGCAATCACGAGCCTATCGACCGCCGTGTGCTGAAATCCATCGGCCCCTCCTCCCGCGTGCACGATCTGGGCTGCATCGTATCCGATCTGGAGGCGCTGGGCGCTTCCCAGGCCATCAGCGGCTACTCTCAGCCCGCTTCCATGGTCAGCACCGGCGAGGATGCCATCGAACACCGCTTTGCCGGCCGCAGCTTTTTCTTCAAGCGCAGCTATGTGGAAACCATTGACAGCTATATGCGGCAGCTGGCAGAAAAAGGCATCCGCTCGGTGGTACGCTGCCACAACGATCCTTTCTACTACGGCAAGGCGGCGGACGAGGCCATTCTGGATATCATCGTCCACCCCGATTATGATTACGACAGTACCTCCACCTACATCAGCGCTTTCAATCTGCGCACCGAGGAGGGCGTGCTGCACTACCTTGCGTGGCACGATTTCTTCCTTGCCCGTTACGCGGGCACCGCGGGCGGCCGCGCCTTTGCCATGGAGCTTGGCAACGAGGTGAACAGCGGTTATATCTGGAACAACGCCGGCGAGATGGATGTGAACGGCGCCATGCTGGAATACACCCAGGCCATGCGTCTGGCGTGGCTGGTGAGCAAGCAGTATGCCGAGCATTTCCGGGTGTGCGCCAGCTTTGATTACCATTTCACCGCCTGCCACATCGAGGACCCCCCCCTGCGCTACTACAGCATGAAGAGCTGCCTTGCCGCCATCGCCGCCCACTGCCGCGCCGAGGGTGATTTCCCCTGGGGCGTGGCCACCCACCCCTATCCGGAGTATCTGACCTTCCCCGATTTCTGGAATGACCGCCGCCCCCGCTGGGCCATGGATACCCCCATCGTCAACTTCAAGAATTTCGAGGTGCTGCCCGCGTATCTGGCAAGGCCGGAGCTGCTTTACAGGGGCGAGGAGCGCCACATCATCCTGACGGAGGAGGGTCTCAACACCCGCGCGGACTGCCCCTACACCGGCGAACAGAGCAAATACGCCTATGTGCTGGCTTATCTGAAGCTGCGAAAGCTGCCCACGGTGGATATTTTCCAGTATTATCCCTACATGGATAACCCGTGGGAGTTCGGCCTTGCGCTGGGGCTGCGGCGCTTCGGCCGTTACACCGAAAATATGGATCAGGTGGCGGGCGAACCCAAGCCTGTGTGGGATGCCATCCTCGCCATGGATTCCCCCGCGGAGGAAGCCATGGTGGCCGAGGCCCGCGCCTACATCGGCGAACAGCTCTTTGATTACACCCTCGACCCGCCGCCCATTGCGCCGGAGCCGGAGATCCCCGCCGACGGCGGCATCTCGCTGGCCGAAAGCGGCATCAACAACGCCCGCGGCCGCGCGGCAGCCGCCCGCCGCGCCGCTGCGGCAGCGGCAAACGCCGCCGCAAAGGCCGAGGTCAATTTCAGCACCTGAACAGGAAAGGAACCATCATGGGAATTTTGAAAAAGGAAGAGTTCGCCGCGCATCTGGCCGCCTACTACAAAGAGCACTACGGCGAGCGCGAAACGGATATCTGGTATGAGCAGCCCGCGGTCAATGTATGGGTATTTGGCCGCGACGGCAAATTCATCACGCTGAAAAGCCATGTGCTGACCGGCGAGGTGAGCGAAAAAATCGAGTAAGGAAAGGTGAGCGCCATGCGATTTGCACCCTATAACGAACACACCATCAATCCGCTTTTCTGGCAGCACGCCGATGACCGCGAAGCCATCGCCGAAGAGATGCGCCGCATGAAGAGTGTGGGCATCAACGACTGCATTCTGGAAAGCCGCCCCCACCCCGACTGGCTGGGTGAGGGCTGGTGGAGCGATCTGGAATACATTCTGGGCGTGGCGGAAGAGCTGGATATGCTCATCTGGATCTTTGATGACGGTGCGTACCCCAGCGGCACCGCCAACGGTAAGCTGGCCGAAAAATATCCGGAGCTCACCAAGCGCTTTCTGGCCGAGCATCACATGGATGCCCACGGCCCGCTGCCCCACGCCCATTTTCTCATCGACAACTGGCTGGAGGAGGGTGAGGTGCTGCACCGCGTGATCGCCGCCCGCCGCACCCCCGAGCGGCAGCAGACGCTGGATTCCGACACGCTGGTGGATCTGACCCATCTGGTCAGCCGCGGACGGCTGTACTGGGCGGTACCGGAGGGCGACTGGCGCATCTTTGTCATCAAGATCACCCGCAGGGGCATGGAGGACTGGACCAACAATTATGCCAACCCTATCAGCCATGCGGCGGTGGCCAAATACATCGAAATGGTGCATGAGGAGCACTATGCCCGCTTCAAGCAGCATTTCGGCAAACGCATCGCCGGATTTTTCACCGACGAGCCCCGTCTGGGCAACATTCCCGGCTACGACCGCATCATCGGCAGCTGCAATATGCCGCTGCCCTGCAGCGCCGAGCTGCTGGAAGCGCTGGAGCGCTCGCCGCTGGGCAGCGCCGGCCGGCTGCTGCCGCTGCTGTGGCACCCCGATGCCCAGGGCCTGTGCGCCGATATGCGCTATGCGTACATGGATGCGGTCTCGCGGCTGTTCGGCGAGTGCTTCACCGGCCAGCTGGGCGACTGGTGCCGCGCCCGCGGGGTGAAATACATCGGCCATGTGGTGGAGGAAAACGGTGCCCACAGCCGCCTTGGCTACGGCGCAGGGCATTTCTTCCGCGCCATCCGGGGGCTGGATGCCGCCGGCATCGACATCGTGGACAACCTGATGCCGGAGCAGACCGACGGCAGCTACATCACCCTGTTCAACAACTACGACTGCGATTTCAACCACTGGGGCATCGCCAAGATGGCCTCCAGCGCGGCCCACGCCGACCCCCGCAAGGGCGGCGCCACCTTCTGCGAGGCCTTCGGCGCTTACGGCTGGTTCGAGGGTCTGCGCCTGATGAAGTGGATCACCGACCATCTGGCGGTGCAGGGCATCAACAACATCACGCCCCACGCCTTTTCGCCCGCGCCGTTCCCCGACCCCGACTGCCCGCCCCATTTCTATGCCCGGGGTGAAAACCCCCAGTTCCGGCTGTTCCATGTGTGGTCGCACTACGCCTGCCGCCTGATGGGCGCGCTGGCAGGTGCGCAGCACATTGCCCCCGCCGCGGTGGTTTACCACGCCGAAGCGGAGTGGGGCGGCGAGGCCGAGCCCTTTGAGAAAGCGGTCAAGGCGCTTGCCCGCCGCCAGATCGACTGCGATGTGGTTTGCATCGACGATCTGCTGACTGCCCGCGTGGAGAACGGCTGCCTTGTCACCGCCACCGAGCGCTTTGCCGTGCTGGTGGTGCCCTATGCCCGGTACATCCCCGGCGCCTTTGCCGAAAAGCTGCGGGGCTTTGCCGCCGCCGGCCTTCCGGTCTATTTTACAAAAGCGCTGCCCGAGCGCTGCTATTTCGGCGGCAGAGCCGATATTCCCGGCGCACAGGCGGTGGAGACCGCCGCACTGCCCGATGTGCTGGCCTCGTGTGCGGATATCCGTCTGCACACCGAAGAACCGGATGTGCAGTACGCCCACTACCGCAAGGACGGCATGGATCTGTACCTGTTTGTCAACCAGTCCACCCAGCGGGATGCGGATACCGCCGTCAGCTTTGCCGATACCCGCCCGGCAGTGGTGTATGACCCCATGAAGAATACCTCGGTGTGCGCCGCACAGACCGCTGAGGACGAGGGCTGCACCGTGCGGCTGCAGCTGCCCGCATGGGGCAGCCTGATGGTGGTGTTCGGCGCGGATACCGAAGGCCTTGCCGCGTGGCAGCCCCAGCCGGAATACGAGCTGCTGCAGGTATTCACCGACGGCTGGCGCATCTCCACCGCTTCCTCCAAAAGCTGGCCCGCCTTTGAGGAGACCCCCTTCACCTGCGTGGGGGATCTTTCGTTGCCGGAGTATCTGCCCGATTTTTCCGGCACGGTGCGTTACGAGCGCAGCTTTGCACTGAAAAAGGCCGAGGAGCTGGTGCTGGAGCTGGGCGATGCCCACGAGGCGGTGACGGTATGCGTAAACGGCGAATGCATCGCCGAGCTGATCTGCCCGCCCTACCGGGTGACACTGCCCGCCGGTGTGCTGCGCGCCGGCGAAAACACCCTGTCGGTGGATGTGATCAACACGCTGGTCAAGGCACAGCACAAAAACCCCTTTGACCGGTTCTTTGTGCAGGAGCCCACCGGCCTTGTCACCCCCGTCTGCCTGCTGCGGGCACGGTAAAAAATATTCAAAGCCTCAAAAAAGGAGCGCTGCGGCCGAAAACCGCGGGCGCTCCTTTTTTTGCCGCCGTCCATTTCCACAAGGCCGCCCGCGAACCGTTCGAAGTCCGCGCAGGGGCGGTAAGGTAAAAAAACAGCGGATACCGGTCAAAAAACTGCCGTGCACAAATTGCCGTTTTGCTTTAAAATAGCAGGTGTAAGAATTTTCCGAAAGAAAAGGAGGCTGCACCGTGCTGCAAAAGAAATGGAACGACGGCTGGAAATTCTGGAAACAGAAGGACAGCTTTGCCCTGCGGTGGGATACCCCCGCCCACGCACAGGAGATCGCCCTGCCCCATGATGCCATGATCCGCGAAAAACCCTATGCCGAAAGCCCCAACGGCCACAACACCGGTTTCCGCGACGGCGGCGAATATGTATATTCCAAGACCTTCTTCCTGCCTGAGGAGGCAAAGGACCGCACATGGATGCTGCGCTTTGAGGGCGTATATATGCACGCCATGGTATTTGTGAACGAACAGTTCGCCGGCAAAAACACCTTTGGCTACACCACGCTGGAGGTACCGCTGAACGACCATCTGCGCTACGGTAAAAAGAACGAGGTACGCGTGCTGGTGCGCACCGGCAATATGCCCAACAGCCGCTGGTATTCCGGCGGCGGCATCTACCGCGATGTGTATCTGGCCGAAGGCCCGCTGACCCATCTGGTGCCGGACGGGCTGGACATCATCACCGAGACCGCCGATGCCGAAGCCGCCGGTCTGCGGCTTTCCTGCGAGGCGGTCAACCGCCGTCCCGACCCGGTGAGCGCCGTGCTGACCACCGTGCTCACCGCGCCCGACGGCACCGAGGCCGTGCGCGAGACTACCCATTATGTGCTGATGGGCGGCGAGCGCCGCACCCTGCGTCAGCGCATCACAGTGGAAGCGCCCGCGCTGTGGGACGATATCACTCCCGCGCTTTACACCTGCACCCAGACGCTGGCAGTGGAGGGCGGCGAAGCCGACACCGTCTGCGAGCGCTTCGGCATCCGCACCCTGACACTGGATGCCGCCCACGGTATGCGCGTCAACGGCCGCAGCGTCAAATTCCGCGGCGCGTGTATCCACCACGACAGCGGCATTCTGGGCGCAGCCACCTTTGAGGACAACGAATACCGCCGCATCTCTCTGCTGAAGGCCGCCGGCTTCAACGCGGTGCGCATGGCGCACCATCCCATGTCCCCCGCCATGCTGCGCGCCTGCGACGAGCTGGGCGTTTATGTGATGGATGAGCTGTGCGATGTGTGGGACCGCTGCAAATCCAGCTATGACTACGGCCTGCACTTCCGCGAAAGCTGGCAGCAGGATGTGGCGCTGATGGTGCGCAAGGACCGCATCCACCCCTGTGTGGTGATGTACAGCGTGGGCAACGAGATCCCCGAGATCGGCACCCCCCACGGCGCAAAGCTGTGCCACGAGCTGTGCGAGGCTATCCGCGCGCTGGATACCACCCGCTACACCCTTTCGGCCATCAACGGCGTATTCACCGTGGGCGACCGCATCGGCGAGATCATCCGCGATTTTGCCGGGGACAGCATTGACGAAAAGGCGCTGGAGGGCAACGTCAACCAGTTCATGGGGCTGATGTTCGGCCGCATGGAGGATACGGTGCGCCACCGCGTGGTGAGCGAACGGCTGGAGATGGCCTGCGCTTCCACCGATATCGCCGGCTACAACTACATGAGCAACCGCTATCTGGAGGACAGCAAAAAATACCCCAGCCGCATCATGGTGGGCAGCGAGACCTGGCCCCCCGAGATCCCCAGAAGCTGGCCGGTGATCTGCAGCCTGCCCTGTGTGCTGGGCGATTTCACATGGACCGGCTGGGATTACATCGGTGAAAGCGGCGGCGGCGTGCCCAAATACGAGGGCGAGCGGGATGATAAGCCGTATCATCTTTCCTTCGGCGGCGATCTGGATATCACCGGCGTGCGGCGGCCGGTCTCCTATTTCCGCGAGATGGTGTTCGGTCTGCGTAAGACCCCCTATATCGCGGTGCAGGATCCCTGCCATGCGCACCAGAAATTCCGCGCCGGCCCCTGGTCGCTGAGCGATGCCGTTGCCGGCTGGACCTGGCCCGGCTGTGAGAACGGCCGCGCTGTGGTGGAGGTTTACGCCCCCGGCGACGAGGTGGAGCTTTTTCAAAACGGCGTAAGCCTTGGCCGCAAAGCGGCAGGCGCTGCCGGCGGCTACCGCGCCCTGTTCGAGACCGTTTACACCCCCGGCGAGCTGCTGGCGGTCTGCTATGAAAACGGCGCGGAGCTGGGCCGCAGCACCCTTTGTACCGCCGGCGCGCCCGCCGCACTGGCCCTGACGCGGGAGGCCGGCCGCGAGGAGGAGCTGCTCTTTGTCCGCGTGCAGCTGCAGGATGCCGCCGGCATCCCCGTACCCGCCAAAGGTCTGCCGCTGAAGGCCACCGTCACCGGCGATGCGGTGCTGGCCGCCTTCGGCACGGGCGACCCCATCCCCGGCTACGATTACGCCGACGGCTGCATCACCAGCTTCGGCGCGGACGCTTTGCTCATCCTGCGCAAAACCGCCCCCGCCGGCACAGTCCGCATCACGGTGGAAGCCCCCTTTGCTGCCGCCGTCACCGAGCTTTGCTTCTGAAGCCCGCATGTAAAAAAAGAAAGCCCTTTGCACGGGGCTTGTCTGTAAACCAAGAACGGGAGCTGCTGCATGATCGCAACAGCTCCCGTTTTCTGTATCTGCGCACCGGATCGCAGCCGCCCCCCGCTCTCCTTTTGGGAGAACTGTCACCGCAGGTGACCGAGAGGGTTCGGCCCGCTGAAAGTATCCTTTATCGCTTGTTATATTGGAATTTATTGGAATTTATATGTGTATTTGAAAATCACCAAAATCAAACATACCGCTGCCCTGCCGGAACTTGTTTTGGCTGTGTATTTCGCAAAACGCATCGTAAATTCTATCGACTGTTCCGACGGGAATATTGATATTGTGATGCGAAGGACATATTTTTTGTATGTCAAGCTTTCTGATTTTATCAACCGAATGCATAAAGTCAATCGGATTCGTCGATGGATAGAATGCGTCAAGGCATCCGCTGTATATCAGATCTCCCGAATACAAGTATCCACGCTCTTTTTCATAAAAGCAGCAATGTCCGGGAGAGTGTCCGGGAGTATGAAGTACCTGAAGCCTTCTGCTGCCCGATTCTATCATGTCATCGTCACGCAGCGCGAATGACGGCATACCTTGAAAAACCTGATAGCTCTCAATATTGAAATCACTTGGAAAATCACACGGCTTTCGGGTGAGGTTTTCCTTGACCGTTTCAAGTGGGAGCGGAAACTTTTCGGATATCCAGATTATCTCTTTTTCATGCACGGCAAAATCACGGAAATACCTGTGACCGCCGATATGATCCCAATGAACATGCGTTGTTATCACGAGGACGGGCAAAGAAGTAATGCTGTTGACAACGCTTTTAATATTTGCCACGCCTAAACCGGTATCAATTAAAATGGCGCGTTCTGTGCCGAGCAATAAATAGCAATGCGGTTCTTCCCAGTGCCCATATTCACTTATTGCAAATGTTTCATTATCAATCTTTTCGATATGAAACCATTCCACAGCACATTCCCCCTCAAATTGGAATTTTTCCGTTTGCGCGGGCGCTCACTCCCTGCCGCTGCGGTAGGCGGATGGCGCAAGGCCGGTCTTGCGGCGGAACATCACCGCAAAATGGTCGGCGCTGCGGTAGCCCACCTGCCCGGCGATCTGCTCCACCGAAAGGGCGGTGTTTTCCAGCAGGTGGACGGCGGCCTCCAGCCGGCAATCGGTGAGCAGCTGCATCAGGGTGCGGCCGGTCTCGCGCCGGATCAGGCGGGAGAGGTAGGAGGGATTGTAGTGGAAGGCCTCGGAAAGGCTTTCCAGCGTAAGATCGGCATAATTCTGCTGGATATACTGCAGCAGCGCTGTGACCAGCGCGCGGCGATCGGCGGTGCGGCGGGTCTCCTCCGATGCGGGCAGGGGCTGCGGAGTACGCAGCAGCTGCACAAAGAACAGCTGCAGCCAGTGCAGGAATGCCTGCTCGGCGTAGGGCTCCTGCCGGGCGATGCTCTCGATGAAAAGGTTCTGCACGATGCGCAGCACCGCCTGCGTGGGCGGCAGCGTGAACAGCAGATATTCCCTTTGCGTGGCGTACAGCGCGCGGCGGAAAAAGCCGTGCAGCAGGGTATTCTGCGGCACTGTATCCAGAAAATATTTTTCAAACCGTTCCCGCACGGCGATGATATCCAGCACCAGATCCTGCGGGGTACATTCCAGATAGTAGGGCACCCCCGGCGCCAGCACGATCAGCTGGCCGGCGTGCAGGCTGTGCACATCCCGCTTGGCGTGCAGGATGCAGTCGCCCCGCAGCACATAAAGCACCACAAAATGTTCCGGCAGCTGGGTAAAAACCGGCGGCGAGCCCACCGATTCCAGCGAGATGCGCACCGCGGAGACCGGATGGCGCAGCTTCAGCACGGGAGCCTGCGGCGCGGCGGGCAGCTCCATATAGCCGACGGGCGGCTCCTCCAGCAGGTGCGGTGAAACGCGGATGACCATATCCCACGCAAGCCGGTGCAGCTGCTCCATATCTGCAGCATCCCACGAAAGGAAATCCGGATCCTGCGGGCGCTGCGGCGCATAGCTGCCCGCCTGCCACAGTTCCCGCGCTGCCTCGCGAAAGCCGATGGCACGGCGCTGCGCGGTGCGTGTATCCCAGATATACCGCTGGATCTCTCCGAATGTCACATAGCCCTCCTGCATGGCGGCTCCTCCCTCTCTCTGCTGCTTTTCCGGTGGTATTCTCTGTTTATTATACCGCATCTGCGCAAAAACGGCAACCTGTCCGTTTTCCAAAGCCGCTGTTTTGCGCCGCCGCATTGCACAGCGGGCAAAAATGTGGTATGATGGATGCAAACATTTTTCTTTACAGGAGAAACGATCGTGCACTTGAAACAACGCTACAAAAATGCATGGGGCACCGCCGCGGTGATCATGAGCCTTGCCTGGCCCACCATTGTGGAGCAGGTGATGCACACTGCGGTGCAGTATGTGGATACCGCCATGGTGGGCTCGCTGGGTACACAGGCCACGGCGGCGGTGGGCAGCACCGGCACCATCGGCTGGCTGGTGATGGGCAGCCTTTCGGCGCTGGGCGTGGGCTTTCTGGCCATGATCGCTCAGGCAGTGGGTGCAAACGAGACCGACCGCGCCCGCAAAGTGGTATCGCAGGCGGTGTTTGTCACGCTGGTGCTGGGCGTGCTGACCACGGTGGTATGCGCGGTGATCAGCCCCTTTGTACCGGTATGGATGCGGGCGGATCCCGCCATTCAGGGGCTGGCCTCCCGCTATTTCTTCATTCTGTACCTGCCCATGCTGCCCCGTGCGGCATCGGCCATTTTCGGCACGGTACTGCGGGCGGCAGGGGATACCCGCACCCCCATGAAGGTGGGCGTGATCGTCAACCTCATCAATGTGGTGCTGAACTTTCTGCTGATCTATCCTGCCCGCACGCTTTCGGTATTCGGCCTTGCCTTTACCCTGCCGGGTGCGGGGCTCGGCGTAGTGGGCGCGGCTATCGCCAGCGCCGTCGCCTTCACATGGGGCGGCATCCACATCACGGTGGTGCTGTGGCGGCATCCGGTGGTTTCGCCCAAAGGCTGCGGTATCAAGCCGGATGCGGCCATTCTGCGGCCCTGCCTGAAGATTGCGCTGCCCAATATGCTGCAGCGGTTTGCCACCTCGCTGGGATATGTGGTATTTGCCGCCATGATCAACTCCATCGGCGAGGTCGCCACCGCCGCCCACACCATTGCCAACACGGTGGAATCCGCCTTTTACATTCCCGGCTACGGTATGCAGACCGCCGCCGCCACCCTGACCGGCAACGCCTACGGCGCACGGGACAACAAGCGGATGCGGGAGCTTTCGCGGATGTTCATCCCCATCGAAGTGGTGCTGATGATCCTTTCCGGCGGAGCGCTGTTCTTCAGTGCGCCGGCGCTGATGGGGCTTTTCTCCAAAAGCAGCGAGGTCATCGAGCTGGGCGGCGCCGTGCTGCGCATGGTGGCGCTTTCCGAGCCGTTCTACGGGGTCTCCATCATTGTGGAGGGCATGATGATGGGCGTGGGGCAGACCAGACGGCCCTTTGTTTATAACGTGATCGGCATGTGGGGCATCCGCATCGTGGGCACCTTTATCTGCACCCAGCTGCTGGGGCTTGGGCTGATCTCCGCGTGGGGCTGCATGATCGGCCACAATATGTTCCTGTTTATACTGTATCTGATCGCCTATCTGCGCGACAGCTGGAATCCGCTGCGCAGCACCGCGGCGTAAAAAAGGATCTGTTGCAGAATTGCAACAGATCCTTTTTTATGCCGGAATGTGCCGGTTTCCGCGCTGCGATTCCCCCAACACAGACAAAAACCGCGCCGCGGGCGCTTGCAAAGCCCGACGGCGCGGTTCGGTACAGATCTTTTTTATACGCCGGCGGTACGGCGCAGGGATCACATCATTTCCTCTACAGGCACGGGCACGGCATCCGGCTCGATGGGGCAGATATAGCCCGCAGCAGTGGCCTTTTCAAACTCGGCACGGGCGGCGGCACGCAGGCTGCCGTCCTCCAGCAGATCCACAGCGGTGGCGGCCAGCACCTGTGCGGCATAGAGCATACCCTTGTGGGCAATGCTCGTCTTGCCGGCAGAGACGATCTGCCAGCTGTGGCCGGGAATGCCGGAGGGCCAGGTAGCGGCGGAGATCTGGGAGGTGGGAGTCTGCCAGCTGACATCCGCCACATCGGTGGAGCCGGGGCTCTGGGTATTGGAATGATAGAACGGCATGACGAAATCGTTCATGGGTCTGGTGCCGTTTTCGGTCAGCTCCGCCACCTTTGCGCGGATGGCGGGATCATCCGTTGCACCCTTGCCGGGCATATGATCCATGGGCGGGAAGGTCTTTTTGATCTCGGCGGCCCATGCCAGCTCCTCCTCGGTATAAACCGGAGCGGGCGCATCGAGGAAATTGGCGTACAGCGCCTTTTCGATGGGCTCATTGGGCACCAGATCGGCGGTGCCATCGATGAAGCGGCGGCTGATGGTGGTATCTGTCATCAGCGCAGCGCCCTTGGCGATATTGTCCACGCGGGCCAGCAGCGCCTTGGTGTTGGGCACATTATTGGAGCGCACCATATACAGCACGGTGGCCTTGGGCTGCACCACATTGGGGGAGACGCCGCCGGCATTGGTGATGGCATAGTGCAGGCAGTCGGTACGGGGCATATGCTCACGCAGGAACTGCACGCCCAGATTCATCAGCTCCACGGCATCCAGCGCACTGCGGCCCTGATGAGGGTTGCCCGCGGCGTGGGCGGAAAGACCGTGGAAGGTGTACTCGACCTGCATGGAGGTATTGTTGGTACCGGTGAAGATCTCGTTCACCGAGCCGGGATGCCAGCACAGTGCCGCATCCAGACCGTAGAACATCCCCTCACGCGCCATAAATGCCTTGCCTGCGCCGCCCTCCTCACCGGGGCAGCCGTAGAAGATAACGGTGCCGCTGCCGGGGCCCTTGGCCTCCAGATACTTCTTGACCGCCCATGCGGCGGCAAGGCTGCCCATGCCCAGCAGGTTGTGGCCGCAGCCGTGGCCGGCGGCGCCCTCGGTCAGAGGACAGGGCTCGGTGGCACCCGCCGCCTGTGACAGATAGGCCAGTGCATCGTATTCACCCAGAATACCGATGACGGGCTTGCCGCTGCCGTAGCTGCCGGAAAAGGCAGTTTTCATGCCGGCAATGCCGGAGGTGACCTCAAAGCCCAGCGCAGCCAGCATCTTCTCATAGATTTCCGTGGCCTTGTGCTCGCTGAGGGAAAGCTCCGGCGCATCCCAGATGGCGTCGGAAGCATCAAAGAACTGCTGTTTATTTTCTTCCAGCAGGGTATAAAGCTCCTGTTTGGTCATGGTTTTACCCTCCAATCTTGCGCATAGCGCAACATAAGTTCATTGCAGAAAAGCAGCGGCGCGAAGGTTGCCGCGATCACAGCACTTTTCTCAGGAAATCCTGCAGACGGGGATGGGTGGGGTTGGTGAAGAACACATCGGGAGAGCCGCTTTCCAGAATGTTGCCCTCGGCGATGAACAGCACGCGGTCGGAGACCTCGCGGGCAAAGCCCATCTCATGGGTGACGATGACGCTGGTCATACCGGTCTTGACCAGACCCTTGATGACCTCCAGCACCTCGCCGACCATTTCGGGGTCAAGAGCGGAGGTGGGCTCATCGAACAGCATCACATCCGGCTCCATAGCCAGCGCACGCACAATGGCAAGACGCTGCTTCTGGCCGCCGGAAAGGGTGCCGGGCATCTCGTCCATTTTTTCCAGCAGGCCGACGCGGTTGAGCAGCTCTTTGGCCATTTCAACGGCCTCGGCTTCGCTCTTGCCCTTGAGCAGCTTGGGCGCAAGGGTGATATTGTCGCACACGGAAAGGTGGGGGAACACATTGAACTGCTGGAACACCATACCCATCTTCTGGCGGTGCTTGTCAATATCCACCTTTTTGCCGGTGATCTCCTCACCTTCAAAATAGATGTGACCCTTTTCGGGGGTCTCCAGCAGATTGAGGCAGCGCAGGAAAGTGGACTTGCCGCCGCCGGACGGGCCGATGATGGAGACCACCTCGCCCTTATGGATGGTTTCATTGACACCGGTGAGCACCTTCAGCTTGCCAAAGCTCTTGTGCAGGTCAACTGTTTTGATCATTTCCATTATGCCTGTACCTCCGCTTTGATCTCTTTCAGGTTCTTTTTCTTCTTTTTGCGGTAGCCGGCGCCGCCCATGCGCTTTTCAAAATACTCCACCAGCTTGGAAAGCGGGTAAGTCATGCACAGATAGATAAGCGCAACGATGATCATGGGCTCCAGCGTCAGGTAAGTAGCGCCCTTGACCATCAGGCAGCTGGTCATCAGGTCGCCGAGGAAGAAGGTGGAGGCCAGCGAGGTCTCCTTGAGCATCATGATGAACTCGTTGCCCAGCGCCGGCAGAATGTTGCGCACGGCCTGCGGCAGCACGATCTTCATCATGGTCTGGCCGCTGGAAAGGCCCAGCGAACGGGCGGCTTCGGTCTGACCCTTATCCACAGCCTGAATACCGGAGCGGATGACCTCGGAAACATAGGCGGCGGAGTTGACACAAAGCGCCACGGCCACCCACATGAACGGGGGCATATCCAGGAATTTCAGCACCTGCGGAATGACGAAATAGAATACATACAGCTGCAGCAGGATGGGGGTGCCGCGGATGACCTCCACATACAGCGTCACCAGAAAACGCACGAGCTTGAAGCGGGACATCTTGAGCATGGCCACCACGGTACCCAGTACAGTACCCATGGCCACCGAGATAGCGGTAAGGATCAGGGTGTTTTTGACGCCCTCGATCAGGAACAGCTGCCAGTATTTTCCCAGCAGCTTGATGATGTTGGGTATGATCAGACTGAAATCCATACAAATTATCCTTTCATTATTCAAGCACAAGGCCGGCAACCGAAGTGGCTGCCGGTCTTATGAAAGCATCTTCAGTTAAATGCCTCAGGCAACGTTGCCCTCATCGTCGTAAGAAACGTCGATACCGGCGATGCTCTGAGCCTCGGCATACCACTCTTCGTTCAGACCGGCGGCCTCAGCCTTGGCGATCAGCTCGTTGACCAGCTCGGTCATCTCATCGTCGCCCTTCTGCAGCAGCACCACATTGGCGGTGTACTTCTCGTCAACTTCGAAGAAGAAGCCGGACTTGGCAACCTCGGGGTTGGAGGCGATGATGGCCTCGCCGTTACCCTCGGCAACAGCCAGAACATCGAAGTCGCCGTTCTTCAGCTGCAGGATGGCGGTGCCCAGATCACCGATGGTGACCAGCTCGCAGTCGGGCAGCTGCTCCTTGACCAGGCTCTCCTGCAGGGAGGCGGTCTGAGCACCGACCTTCAGGCCGGCACCGGTGCCGACATCGGCAAACTTGTCGCCGTTCTCAGCCAGGGTGATCAGGATCTGGTTGGACTCGTTATCACCGGCATGGTAATAATCGGAGATGTTGTAGTTGGCGGCGCGGTCCTCAGTCCAGGAGAAGCCGGAGATGGCCATATCAACGGAACCGGTGTAGACGGCGGTCTGGCAGGCATCGAAGCTCATGGGCTGGATGACCAGCTCCTTGCCCATTTCCTCGGCGAAATACTTGGCCATGGAAACGTCGAAGCCGACGAACTGATCCTGACCCTCCTTGGTGGGGTCAACGAACTCCATGGGAGCAAAGTCCGGAGAGATGGCAACGGTCAGGGTGTCGCCGCCGCTGGAAGAGCAGCCGGCAAAGCACAGGGCGGACAGGCACAGGGCCAGAACGATAGCGATGATCTTTTTCATGATGTTTCTCCTTTTGGTATTGCAAGCTTTTTTCACCGGACACCGACGGCCCGGGGGCCGTTTCCCCTCTGTGGTGTGCCGGTGTTTTTGTGATGTGCTTATTATATCAGCATAAATATTCATTGTCAACCCTATTTTTTGAATTTTCTTTCATTTTATCATTTTGTACAGTATTTCGCACATCTCTGAACAACTCCTGTGCACTTGCTACAATCACAAGCTAAAATTACCGGTTTTTCGCCTGTTTCCCACGGATTTCAAGCTTTCCGGACAGAAGACACATAAAAAAGCACCTGCATATTCACGATGAATATACAGGTGTATATATTCATTTTCAATTTCCCGGATACTTCTGCAGAAATTGGATGCCCTCCACATAGCCCTGCAGGCCGTGGCCCTTGATGGTGTGCACGCAGGCCATGCCGATATAGGAGATCTGCCGGAAGCTTTCGCGGGCATCCACATCCGAGATGTGCACCTCCACCGTGGGCACACGCACAGCCTTGACCGCATCCAGCAGCGCGATGCTGGTGTGGGTATAGGCGCCGGGATTGATGACGATGCCGTCAAATTTGCCCATCGCCTCCTGTATCCAGTCCACAAGGACCCCTTCGTGGTTGGTCTGGCGGCAGTCCAGTTCGATCCCCTGCTCCGCAGCATACTGCTGCAGCATGGCAATGAGGTCAGCATAGCTGCCCGCGCCGTAAATGCCCGGTTCGCGCACGCCCAGCAGATTCAGATTGGGGCCGTTGAGCACCATGATCTTCATTGTTCAAAATCCTCCGCAATGGTATTTGCCTCGGTGACAGGGTCGGTATCGGGCACGGTCACATCGGCAAAGCTTTCATAAATCGTATGGCGCGCTTCCCACAGGGCACGGATGGCCTCCGGACTTTTGCTCAGAGGGCGGCCCTCGCCGGAAAGGCGGTCCACCACGGCATCCAGATAATAGATGCGGCCGTTGCCGGCAAGCGCGGTGCGGTTGGCCTCCCGCAGGGGAGCGCCGCCGCCGCAGGCGATCACCAGACCGTGCTGCGCACCGTATTCCCGAACGATCTCCGTCTCCAGCGCGCGGAAGCTCTCCTCACCCCCGGCAGCGAAGATCTCGGGAATGCTGCGGCCGGCCCTTTCCACGATGGCGGCATCCAGATCCACAAAGGGACGGCCCAGCTTTTCGGCCGCAAGCCGGCCCACGGTGGATTTGCCGCAGCCGGGCATACCGATGAGCACCGCATTGCTCTGCTGCCTTTCCAGCGCTTTCAGGCAGGCGAATCCCTTTTCGGGCGGGATGGCTTTGCCGGAGAAATACTCCGCCGCGGCACGGCCCTGCTCCACCAGCATGGCAAGCCCGCCGGCGGCGGGGATACCGCGGGCGCGGGCGGCCTGCACCAGCGGAGTAGCCAGCGGATTGTAGATGGCATCCATCACGCCGGTCAGCGCGGGGAAGCCATCCAGTGAAAGCGGCGCTTCATTGCCGTTCGGGTACATACCCACCGGAGTGGTGTTGATGATGACCGCAGCATCGGCGTGCTTTTCCAGATTGGTATAGTTATCTGCTCCGGAGCGGGAGATGACCACCACCTGCGCCGCGCCGGCATCCGCCGCCACCGCCCGCGCAGTGAGAGAGGTGCCGCCGCTGCCCAGAATCAGCACCTTTTTGCCTGCAAGGCCGATCCCCGCCATGGCAAGGGCGGAGCGCATACCCGCATAATCGGTGTTGTAGCCGTACAGCACACCGTTTTTGTTCAGCACGGTGTTCACTGCGCCGATGGCGGCGGCATGGGGGTGCACCCGGTCGCAAAGCTCCAGTGCAAGAGTCTTGTAGGGGATGGTGACATTGAGCCAGTCGTATTCCTTCTTTAATAAGAAAGCGCGGGCTTCGTCCGGCTCCATGGGCAGCAGACGATAGTCATTGCAGCCCCAGAGCATGGCGTGGATGGCGGGCGAAAAGCTGTGCCCCAGAGTTCGCCCCAGCAGACCGTGGAGACTCATGCCTCGGAATATGCGCCCAGGAAGGTGAGCTGCTCGGTGCAGCCGGCCAGATCGTCCAGCAGGCAGACGACCTGTTCATCCCGGATATCCGCGTCGATATCAATATAGAAAAGGAACTCGAAATCGTGGCCGGAGATGGGGCGGCTCTCCAGCTTGCTGACATTGAGCCCGAGGGTGGCGAACAGGGAAAGCACCTCATACAGTGCGCCGGGCCGATGGGCGGCGCGGAACATCAGACTGATTTTGGTGCAGCCTTCAAAGATCTGCAGATCGCGGGCGATGCAGATGAAACGGGTATAGTTGTTATCGGAATTCTGGATATCGCGGTACAGCCTGACAAGGCCGTACAGACCGCAGGCCTCCGGCGAGCAGATGGCCGCCGTATCGCTGCGCTCGCTTTGGGAAACGCTCTGCGCCGCCACGGCGGTGTTGGCCACGGGGATGATGCGGGCATTGGGGAATTTTTTCAGAAATTCGCTGCACTGGCCGATGGCCTGCTCATGGGAGTAGATCTCGCGGATATCCTCCTGCCTTGTGCCGGGCTTTGCCACCAGACAGTGGTTGATGCGCAGCTTGATGGAGCGCACGATGTAGAAGCTGTGCTTTTGCATCAGATCATACACAGCGTTCACCGAGCCGTAGATGTTGTTCTCGATAGGCAGCACGCCGTACTGACACAGGCCGCTGTTGACAGCGCGGGCCACCCCCTCGAAATGATCCATAAACAGGATATTGGCACCGGAGAACAGCTTATCGCAGGCGATCTGGGAGTAAGCGCCCTCCACGCCCTGACAGGCGACGGTACCGGCGGCGGGCAGCTTGCGGGGCGAGCTTTGCAGCGCGGCGGCGATCTGACGGGAAAGAGCAGAATCCTGCCCCATGCGCACCGACTGATAGGCGCGGCTCATGGCCATCAGCTGGGTGAACAGCTGACGGGTATACTGATCCAGCGGTGCTTCCAGCCCGGCGGTGTGACGGGCCAGCACCTCGCGTTCGCGGGTGCGGTTCAGAATGGGCAGACCGTTGGCGCGTTTGTATTCCGCCACCTGCGCGGCCGTTTCCATCCGGCGCAGAAACAGCGCCCTGATCTGATCGTCGATCTCATTGATCTGCAAACGAAGTTCGGAAAGATCCATGGGGTACATCCTTTCACGGAAAATGCGTGTAATATATATGGTGCCGAGGGCACGGTCTCAACAGGAGGAGCGTCGGCGGGCAAAGTGCCTTACGCCCACACAGCCGCAGGATCCAGCAGCAGATCCAGCACCGCAAGGGCGGCAACGGCCTCCGCCACCGGCACGGCACGGTGAACGATACAGGGATCATGGCGTCCCCTGACCGCCAGCACGGTGTTTTCGCCGGCGGCAAGATCCACACTTTGCTGCTCGCGCCCGATGGAGGGCGTGGGCTTGAGCGCCAGCCGGAATACCAGCGGCATACCGGTGGTGCTGCCGCCCAGCACACCGCCCGCATCGTTCTTGACGGTACGAACCGTGCCGTTTTCCACCGTGTAGGGGTCGTTTTGCTGCGAACCGCAGCCCTCGCAGCCGGCAAAGCCGCTGCCGAATTCAATGCCGCGCACACCGGGGATGCCGAAGGCTGCGGCGGCGATACGGTTTTCCACACCGTCAAACATATGTGCGCCCAGCCCTGCCGGCAGGCCGGTGACAATGCAGCGGATGCTGCCGCCCACCGAGTCGCCGGTCTCCTTTGCTGCAGCGATGACGGCTTTCATCCTTTCGCCCGCGGCGTCATCCAGCACGGGGAACTCCTTTGCCTTGACGGCGGCAAGGGCGGTCTCATCGGGGGCACAGGCATCCGGCACGGCATCGCACACACCGCCCACAGAGGCGATATGGGCATACACCTGCACCCCGCGGCGGGCCAGCAGCTGCTGCGCCACACCGCCGGCAAAGCACAGCGGGGCGGTCATGCGGCCGGAAAATGCGCCGCCGCCGCGGATATCGTTGGCGCCGCCGTAGCGCACAAAGGCGGGGTAATCGCTGTGGCCCGGGCGGGGAATGCGCAGCGTCGGAGCAGGGGCGGCAAACTCATCCGGCTTTCCCGCCAGATTGGCATAATCCGCGCTGCGGGTATCGGTGTTGCGGATCACGGCGGCCAGCGGCGCGCCGACGGTGTGCCCATCCAGAAGGCCGGAGAGCACCTCCGGCACATCCGCCTCTTTGCGGGCGGTGGAAAGAGCGTTTTTGCCGGGGGCGCGGCGGGCCATGAAGGCGGCCACAGCGGCGAGATCCACCTCTTCGCCTGCGGGCAGACCATCCATCACCACGCCGATGGCGGCGGCATGGCTCTGGCCGAACACCTGAATCTTCAGATTTTTACCGTATGTAAAGGACATAAAGAGGGCTCCTCTCTGCCGGAAAATACAATTTTTCAGAGCGGACGGCGATCACAGGCTTTCCGCCCTGCCGCCCAGTGCCCGCCAGTCATCGAAAAAGGCGGGGTAGGATTTATCCGCCGCCTGTGCGCCGCGGATGATAACCGGTGCGCGGCAGATCAGCGAGGCCACAGCCGCCGCCATGACGATGCGGTGATCGTTGGCGCCGTCCGCCTCGCCGCCGCAAAGCGTTCCCGTGCCGCGGACGGTAAGGGTATCGGCAGTCTCGGAGGCGCTGCCGCCGAGGCTTTGCAGCAGGGTACGTGTAGCGGCGATGCGGTCGCTTTCCTTAATGCGCAGCCGCGCCGCATTGGCAAAGGTGGTGTTTTTGCACTGTCCCGCAGCCAGCACCGCCAGCACGGGCACCAGATCGGGGATGGCATCCACATCCAGTACGGTATCGCCGGGGGCGGTGATAGCGGCGATGGTATCCGGCACGGCGCGGTCACCCTGCACACTGGCGGCATTTAAGCCCTGCACCGTGATGCCCGCGCCGCCGCGGGCCCTGAGCAGGACATCGGCGCACAGCCAGAATGCCGCATTGGACCAGTCGCCCTCGGCTTCGACCGAACCGGGGGAGCGGTATCGCTGCCCGCCGGGGATGCGCCAGCACAGCAGGCCGTTTTCCTCATACTTTTCCGTCCGCACGCCGAAGCCGGCCTGCACGGCGGCGGTGATATCCAGATACCCTGCCGAAACGGCGGGGGTGGTCAGGCGCAGGACACTTTGCTGCCCGAGCAGCGGCAGCGCCAGCAGCAGACCGGTGATATACTGGCTGCTCACATTGCCCGGCAGGGCATAGTCACCGCCGCACAGTCTGCCGCTGACGGCAAGGGGCAAATGATCCGCCGAGACCGTACAGCCGTGGGTGCGCAGTGCATTGCACAGATCCGCCATGGGGCGGCCGGGCAGCCGGCCATGACCGGTGAGGGTAAAATACGCGCTGCTCCCCTGTGCCGCATACGCAGCGGCAGCCACAGGCAGGAAAAAACGGGCGGTGGAGCCGCTTTCGCCGCAATTCAGCACGGCTGCGGCGGGCGGCGCTTTCACCGGGGTGACGCACAGCTGCCGGCTGCCGTCCGCTGCGGCAGGCTGCAGGCAGCACCCGCCGCCCAGTGCACGGATGCAGGCGGCGCTGGCTGCGATATCCTGCGAATGGCCGCGGTATGTGATACAGGTGGGAGCATCGGCAAAGCCGGCGGCGATGAGCTGCCGGTGCACGAAGGATTTGGAGGAGGGCGCCGTGATGCTGCCGCCCGGTGTGCCCCTGCTTACAACAATATCCATCTGCTCACCTGTTTTCGTCTTCCGCCGCACAGCCGGCGGCGATCCATGCATCCAGCTCTTCCAGCGCAAGCTTTCTGGTCACAGCCCTGCCCGGCTGCTGCGGCACCACCACCGTGATACCGCCCGTGCTCCGCTTTTTATCGCTGCGGGCGGCGGCGCACAGAGCCTGCACCGGCATATTCACCGCGGTGGGCAGATCGTGGCGCACGCACAGCGCGGCGATGCGTTCACACAGACCGGCGGGGGCACAGCCGGCAGCCTCGGCAGCGCGGGTCATAGCCACCATGCCGATGGCCACCCCGCTGCCGTGCGAAATGGTGAAATCCGAGCATTTTTCAATGGCATGACCGATGGTATGCCCGAAATTCAGCAGCGCACGCAGACCGGTATCCCGTTCATCCTGCTCCACCACCTGTTTTTTCAGCCGGCAGCAGCGGGCGACGATGGACTCGGCCCCGGCATGGGCATCGCAGTGCTCCAGCCACTCGAAAAAGGGCTCATCCAGAATGACACCGTACTTGATGACCTCGGCCATACCGTCGGCGAAGATATCGGGGGAGAGGGTAGCGAACACATCCGGATCACACACCACAAGACATGGCTGCCAGAAGCAGCCCGCCATATTCTTGCCGCAGGCAAGATCCACCGCCGTCTTGCCGCCCACGGAGGAATCCACCGCCGCCAGCAGCGTGGTGGGGATCTGCACAAAATCCACGCCGCGCTGGTACACGGCTGCGGCAAAGCCGGTCAGATCGCCCGTCACACCGCCGCCCAGCGCCACCAGCAGATCGCTGCGGGTCAGCCCGGCGGCGCCCAGCGCCTCCAGCAGCTGTACCAGCGTGTGCATATTTTTGCTGGCCTCCCCCGCGGGGAAGGTAAAGCGGTGCACGGTAAAGCCGGCAGCCTCGTAGGAGGCGGCCACGCGGTCGGCATACAGCGGCTCCACATGGGAATCGCTGACCAGCATAACGGCGCAGGGCGCTTTGACCGCGGCGGTAAGCGCTCCCGCCTGCTGCAGCAGGCCGCTGCCGATGCAGATATCATACTCTTTGGAGGCATGAACACGGATGGTTTGCATAACGAGGTTCCTTTCCGGCAAAATATTGGTTCAGTCAGGCTTTGCCGCCCGATCGGAAAGCAGCTTCAGCTGTTTGCCGTCGGCCAGCAGCTCTTTCAGCCGAGCTCCGTCACCGGCGGCGATGGCATCGCGGTATTCGGCCAGCCGCTCGATGAGAAAATCGATCTCGCCCACCAGCGGAGCGGCGTTATCCAGAAACAGCTCCGTCCACATATTCTCATTCAGGAAGGCCACACGGGTCATATCCTTGAAGCTGCCGGCGGAAAAGCCCACATAATTCCGGGCGGTGGGGCTTTTGATATAAGCGCTGGAGACTACATGCGCCAGCTGGCTGGTATAGGCAATGGTGCTGTCGTGCACGGCGGCTGTGGTGTGCACCACCCGCCCGAAGCCCAGCGACAGGAAGAATTTTTCCAGCAGAGAATCCGCAGCGGCAATGCGCTCTTCGCACAGCGCACCGCCGGGGGCGGGGCGTACCAGCAGCATGGAGGCATTGTCGAACAGGCCGCTGCGGGCGGCAGCCCAGCCGCTGCGCTCGGTGCCGGCCATGGGATGCCCGCCGAAGAATACAAACCCATGCTGCGCCGCCAGTGCAAAGCAGGTTTCGCACACGGCGGTCTTGATGCCGCCGCAGTCAAACACAACGGCGTTTTTGGCAATGCGGGCGGCGTTTTCCCGCAGCCACTCGATGATGGCCCCGGGGAACAGCGCCACGGCGATCACATCGCATTGCGCCAGCTCTCTTTCCCCCAAAGGCGCATCCAGCACGCCGGTGCTCACCGCCTCGCGCACCGTATCGGCATTCAGATCCGTGCCGTACAGGGTGTGGGCCGTGCGGGCACGCAGCGTTTTTGCCAGCGAACCGCCGATCAGACCAAGGCCGATGATACCGATCCTCATGCATTCATCTCCTCACGGCAGCGGTGGGGCAGCACGGCGCGGCAGGCGGCGGCGATATCGGCAAAGGCTTCGGGCGTGACGGACTGCTGACCGTCGCACCAGGCCTTTTCGGGATGGTCGTGCACCTCCACCATCAGGCCGTCCGCACCGATGATGGCGGAGGCCACCGCCATGGGCTTGACCAGACTGCGGATGCCGGTGCCGTGGCTGGGATCCACGATGATGGGCAGATGGGTCATGGTGCGCAGCAGCGGCACAGCGGAAAGATCCAGCGTATTGCGGGTATCGGTGGCAAAGGTACGGATGCCCCGTTCGCACAGGATGACCTGCTCATTGCCGCCGGCCATGATGTACTCGGCGCTCATCAGCAGCTCGGTGAGGGTGGCGGAAAAGCCGCGCTTGAGCAGGATGGGCTTTTTCAGCCGGCCAAGCTCCTTGAGCAGCTCGAAATTCTGCATATTGCGCGCTCCCACCTGGATCACATCCACCTCATCAAAGTAGGGCAGCTGGGAGATATCCATGATCTCGGTGACCACCGGCAGGCCGGTCTCTTTTCCGGCGGCCAGCAGCAGCTTCAGGCCCTCCTCCCGCAGGCCCTGAAAGGCGTAGGGAGAGGTGCGGGGTTTGAATGCGCCGCCGCGCAGCAGCGTGGCGCCCGCCGCCTTGACAGCTTTTGCCACGGCGGTGATCTGCTCCTCGCTTTCGATGGAGCAGGGGCCCGCCATGATGGCAAACCCGCCGCCGCCCACCGTGGCATTGCCCACGCGGATGACGGTATCCTCCCGGTGCATCTTGCGGTTGGCGCATTTATACGGCTCCTGAATGCGGCGCACATCCTGCACGATGCTCATGGCACGCAGCATTTCGATATCCACAGCGGTGGTGTCGCCCACCAGTCCCAGCAGCGTATTGGTGACGCCGACGGAATCATGCACCGTCAGATCATGGGCGGCAAGCCAGCTGCGCAGCGCCGCCAGCTGCTGGGGATCGGGATTGGGTTTCAGTACGATGACCATAATTTTTCTCCTTTTTTTGCACAGCCGTCAAAGCACAGGACGCACGGCACTGTCAAAAGAAACAGGCCGCAGTGCCCTGTTGCACTGCGGCCTGTCGAATACGGTTTCAGCAGCCAAACACCTTTGCGGTGCCGATACAGTGCAGTAAAGAACGCCTGCTAAAAAAATAGTAAGCGGTAAAATACACGTATGCGGCATAAAAGCAAAAACGCTGCAGCATGGTCAGATCTCCTTTACAATGGGAAGCCTGTCCTTTTTATAGTTAAGAGTATAGCACTCTCGTTTGATTTGTCAAGAAGAAATCTTTTCTTTACAGGATGTTTCACAGGCTTTGTAAACAGTTTTTTAAGTTTGCACCGTGTGCGTGGACAGTATTCCCCCTGCGTGCTATCATATATAATACAAATAATATGCCAAATACTATACAAAAACCGTTCGCCGGTACGGACGAAGCGAAAAAGGAGGGTACAGCTTGGCAAACGACAAACAGCAGACCACCGTGCTGCGGCTGCTGAAAAAAGGACGGCGCAATTTTTTCGGCGTACTTTTCAGCCGCACGGGGCTCATCACCCTTTCGCTGCTGGTGAATGTGGCGCTGCTCATATTGGTCTTTGTGCGTTTTGAGCAGTATCTGCCCCATTTCTGGGGCAGTGCTGTGGTCTTTACCGCGGTGATGGTCCTGCTGCTGCTCTCCACCCGCATTGATGCCTCCGCCAAGGTGACATGGCTGATTTTATTCATAGCGCTGCCGGTGGCGGGCGCGGTGCTTTTCGCCTTTACCCGGCTGGAGCTGGGCCACCGTGCGCTGAAAAAACAGGTGGAGGGGCGCATCGCCGCCACCCGCAGCTGCCTGCAGCAAAATGAAGAAGCGCTGGCATCCCTTGCCGCCGAAGCCCCCGGCGCGGCAGGGCTGGTGCGCTATGTGAACAGCTGCGGCTGCCATCCGGTGTACACCGGCACACAGGTGCGTTACCATCCGCAGGGCGAGAGTATGCTGGAGGCTCTGTGCGCCGCCATCGAAAAAGCGGAGCATTTCATTTTTCTGGAATACTTCATCGTCAGCGAGGGCGAGATGTGGGGTCGGGTGCTGGGGCTGCTGGCACAGAAGGCCGCCGCCGGCGTGGAGGTGCGGCTGCTGGTGGACGGCACCTGTGAGTACATCTATCTGCCGCCCGGTTACCCGAAGCAGCTGGCGGCGCTGGGCATCCGCTGCAAAATGTTCGCACCGGTGACACCTCTGGTATCCACCCATTACAACTACCGCGACCACCGCAAGATCGCCGTCATCGACGGGCACACCGGCTTTACCGGCGGGATCAATCTTTCGGATGAATACATCAATATCACCCATCCCCACGGCCACTGGAAGGACACTGCCGCCGAGCTGCACGGCCCTGCGGTACGCAGTCTGCTGCTGCTGTTTGACCAGCTGTGGAGTGCCGGCGGCCGCAAGCCGGAAACGGAAGAATGCCTGCCGCTGCCCGCACCGTCCGTCGCCGGTGCCGCCGGCTGGGTGATGCCCTACGGCGACTGTCCGCTGGATGATGATCACACCGGTGAGATGGTTTACATCGATCTGCTCAACCGGGCGCAGCACAGCGTGCGCATCATGACACCCTACCTGATCCTGGACGGCGAGCTGGAATGTGCGCTGACCTTTGCCGCCCGCCGCGGCGTGACAGTGGAGCTGATCCTGCCCGGGATCCCGGATAAGCAGCTGCCCTACGCGCTGGCCAAGACCCATTACCCCGCGCTGCTGGCGGCAGGGGTGCATATTTACGAATACACCCCCGGCTTTGTGCACGCCAAGGTGCTGAGCATGGACGGCTGCGAGGCGGTGGTGGGCACCATCAATCTGGATTACCGCAGTCTGTACCACCACTTTGAATGCGCCGTGTGGATGCGCGGCACGCCCTGTCTGGCAGACATCGAGGCGGATTTTGCCGCCGTGCGCGAAAAATGCCGCCGCATCACCCCCGACACGCTGAAAAAAGAGCCGCTGTGGCGCAAGATCGCCGGCTTTCTGCTGAAAGCCGCCGCCCCGCTGCTGTAAGCGCAGCTTCTTTGCAGCGGCCCAATGATCCCCCCGCGATCCCGTTTTCGCGGGGGATTTGTATACCCCGCGGAGGGATTTTGGGCGGCTGAAAAGTGCCCGTGCAACGGATGAAACCGGTAAAACACACATAAAAAATCTCCCGAGGGACGGTTGAACGCCCTGCGGGAGACAGGTTCAAAGATCATTCATCGGCGGGCAGATATTTCTGTACAAGCGCATTGAACTGCTTGGTATCCAGCACCAGATCCATGGAGCGGAAGATTTTCTCTTTTCCGAGCCGTTCCGCATCGTCTGCGCAGCAAAAAAGAATCCGTCCCCTTGCATCAATAAACTCACTGCAGCCGCATTTGTACACAATGCGAAACAGCGGTACGCCCACGCGGGGATTATTGTTCTCGCTTTTATAAGAAATCACCGTTGTTACATCCAGCTCGCAGATCTCATCCGTACAGGTTTCAAAATCCTCGACCCGGCAAATATTGGCATACCGCACCGATTCCCCATCAACGATCTCATTGATCCGGGCAACTGTCATATACGAAACCGTTTTATCACTCACCGCGTGCATAAAACCGGTTGTAAGCGGATCGGGATCACAGCCGGTCAGCAGAAGTGTGATTACGGCCAGTATTGCGCCAAAAAGAACAACGCGCTTTCTCATATAAGTACCTCCAGCATCAGTTCAGGCATTTCACCAACAACAGCTCCTGTATAAGGAGAGACACCGCATCCTGTGCAAAGCGGTTATTCCGCCGGAGCATACAGACCGTGGGCGCGCCAAAGACTCCGCAGATCCCCGTTCAGAATGCTTTCAAGCCCGAATGCAGCCTCCGGATCGTATGGCCACGCCGATTGCAGCTTCAGTTCGATCCCGTTATCATAGATAATACGGATCCGGTCGCCGCCCTAGACGAGGATCACTGTGCCGCCATCCAGTGTGCGGAATACGGCACGGTAGGTATCATTCAGATATGCACCGGCCTCCTGTACAAAGCGCTGAGGGCGGCAATACGCCGGCTGCAGAATATCCAGCAGCTCTTCGGCATCCTGTTCCACTGCCGTTACCGCCGGATCCGTTCCGCCGTCGGCAGTAACGGCAGACAGCTCCACACACGCGATCTTTTGCGTCGCAGGCAGAAGCCGGCAAAGCGGTATGCGCTGCGCATTGACCAACGCGCAGCCAAGAGCCAGCAGCACGATCATCCCCCACATGCGTCGCTTGCTGCGCGTGACAGGATGCCGCAGCCAGCCCCGGAGATCCTCCAGCGGATGAGGGCAGCCGTAAGGATCCCGTTTTGCGGACGGTTCCCGCTCCGGCTCCTCCGGCGGCAGTTCCTGTGCCAGCTGCCGCGCAAAGGCTTCCATCTCCTCATCGGACAGCCTGTCCGTCACCGTATGCGCATTTATCTGTTCTTTTTCCATTCGTCAAAGTCTCCCCGCTGTTGAGAGCGCTTCCGTGCGGTAGCTATTAGCCGCCGTATACCGAAACAGCCGCTTCGGCATAACTTTGCCACCACGGCGTTTCATCGGACCAATCGGCTGTAACACCGGTGTATGTATCGCCCCATGCGGCGTCGGCGGCAAACTGTTCGGAGCAGGGAACTGCGGGCAGAATCAACAGCTGCGCAGCGAGCTGCCCGTCCGGGTCCTCTGCCGCGGTGCCGTTGTGCTCCGTCATGGCATACCCGTCGACCGGCACGCCGCCCTCAAGCATCTGTACGGCAGTGCAACTCCACACATCATAACCGCCTTCGGGCCGCGCATACAAAAACACATCCGCAGTGGTTGAAATAAACGCATTTCCCCATGCAGAAGAAAACCGCAGACAGGGAATTTCATCCGGCGTCTGCACGCAGCTCACACGCTGCCCGCTGCCGGCGGAAAAACTTGCGGCAAGCTGAGGCTCGCTGCCCGAAAGATCGTACACAAAAACAGGGTATACCTGACCGCCTGCCCCGATATCATGCCAGAAAAGCTCCGGCACGGCATCGCCGTTCAATTCGGCGACACCCAGCTTAAAGCCCCGCGGCTTCTCAAAGGCATCCGTGAAGCCTGCTTCGTACAGCTCACAGGCCCGCGACCACAGAAAATACCGGATGCAGCCCACAGGATCCTGATCGTAACGGAGCTTCTCGCAGTATGGGATCGGTCCGGCCTGCTGTGTAGATACAGAAGCAGAAGGTTCAGATGCTGAGCCTGAAAGTGAATACGAGCCAATTTCACAAACAACGGAGCTGCTGTCCAAACTCCCTTTACTTGATACGGTCTGCGGACAACTAATCCTGTCGCAGCCGCACAGCAAGACCGTTAACAATGCCAAAATCCAAAGAAGGTATCTTTTCATTTTCTGTTCCTCGCAACCACGCTGCATCAATCGAAAAGCGGATCTGTATTCGTCAATTGGTTTCCCCTTTCGTCATATAACACATCAATATACCATGCTTCCCGATTATCTGCCTGCGCAAGAATGTCTCTGTAATACAAGATTTCCAAAGTAGATGGAGCCAGAATCGGATAAGGATTCCGGGAACTCAGTCCTTTATTCAAATTGGCGCCTTCTCCATAATGATTTACCACCTGACTCATAACATTACCAAAAGACTGATATGTCTGCCATTTGGCATAATGCGCTATACCCACAGCCGCATTTGCATACGGATCAAACTTATCCTCTAAATCTGCTCCAAATTCTTTGGCCGTATTTCGTAAAGCAACAACTATCGGATCATCGTAATAAATTCCCCTTGGGTCCGAAATTGCTTTCCATATCAACGGTGTCACCTGCATCCACCCCGCTGCTCCTTTAGCCAGTCGCCGCCGGTGGTGCGGCCCTGAATGACGGCCAGACCGGCGGGAGCGTGTGCCCCTGCTGCAGCAGCCTTGTGCGGTTGCTTATGGGCGCGGTATCCACTGTGGTCTGTGCAGGCAAAACGGGCTGCTGCGGCAGAGGGCTCACTCACTGCCCTGCTGCTTAGAGGTTATCAGGTTTCGCTTTTCCAGTTCGCTTTCAATTACCCGTCTGTCCGGATGCCGTACCAGCAAAAGCGCCTTGAATAGAACCAGTGCATTTTTCCCGCTCTCTGCCGCTTGTGCCAGCATAAAATATGGCACATAAAACCATACGCGATACGGATAGGCGAGGCGCGATGTATATACTGCATCCACAACCGCCATCAGTAACAGCAGAGTACACCAGATGCCTAGCTCTACAAAACCCATACGGTAACCAAACCAATGTTCTTTGATTGGATGCCGGCGACAAAGAAGCATATAGCGTACACCCCAAGCAACAGCAACCGTCAGAATGCAAATACCCACGCCAAGCTTTCTGCACCATACCGTACTCAAGGCATTCTCACCCCACAGGATCCTGCAGGCCGAAAAGAAACACAGAAGCGAACAGTGCGCATGGCATACGCCGCTCCAAAGCAGATTTCTCATCACAAAAGAAGCCGTCTTTTTGCGCACACAGGCAAGGAAAACGAGATCCAGCACTGCCACCATCGCAAAAAACACCCCCCACAGAAATGAAATCGGCCGAATCAGACACGCCGCGACGGAGCCCGCTGCCAGTATCAGCCCCCATGTCTGATAAAAACGGAACGGCCGATGAAAAAATACATTTCGAAGCCAACCAGCAGAATTTTCATAGCGTGGCCTCATATCACTTCACCCAGCCTTTCATCTGATCACGCAGATTTTTTTCACCCAACTTCATCTCATCGGTCAGCCAGTGCAAATTTTCTTCGATCACATATCCTATCAGTGCTCCAACAAAAGGTCCTGCGACCGGAACACACACCGCACCCACATATGCGCCGATCGCTGTTGCCGTCAACATCGTACCGCCACTGAGCACCACATCAACAATAATATCCCAACACAGTTTTTCTTTTGAAGCACCCGCTCCATACGAATCCCTATTTTCTTCAATATTGCTGCCGATTTCGAGCACAAGCCCCAAGGCATCTATCCAATCCGGCAGCGCCTTTCCCAAATCATCTAATATCGCAGCAGATTTCCTTGTTTTATGTATAAAAGCCTTTCGCCCTGTTACATCCGCCGGGATCGGTCTGGTATCCACTTTATAACTGCCTGTTTTCAGAACGACTTCCGTAGCCGGCCCAAGCCATTCAGTTACACTCGCATACGCCGCGGCTGCCTGCGTGATTATCTGCGCCTGTTCCTCCGGCGGGATGCGTCTGCCGGAGGGCAGAATGATCTCTCTGCCGTAGTTTCTGACGGCAATTGTGACAGGATCGGATAACGCCTGCTTATAATACTGCATCTGACGCTGCGCGGCGACCTCGGCGCGGCGGGGATCGGCGGCGAACATTTCGGCACTGTAATAGGCCGGCTGCGTATTTTCCGTTACCGCTTTGGCAGCGCCGGGGGTATGCAGAAGCTCTTTGCCGCGGATGGCATCGGCCTGCACGGCGGGATCGGCGGGAGCGTGTGACCCTGCTGCAGCAGCCTTGTGCGGTTGCTGACGGGCGCGGTATCCACCGTGGTCTGCGCGGGCAAAACGGGCTGCTGCACCGGGGGATCTGCTTCCAGTATACCATTCTGCGGGTGATTTGTATACCCCGCGGGGGAGATTTTGGGCGGCTGAAAAGTGCCTGTGCAACGGACAAAACCGGAAAAACACACATAAAAAATCTCCCGCGGGACGGTTGAACTCCCTGCGGGAGACAGGTTCAAAGATCATTCATCGGCGGGCAGATATTTCTGTACCAGCGCATTGAACTGCTTGGTATCCAGCACCAGATCCATGGAGCGGAAGATACTTTCACTTCCCACCCATTCCGCATCCTCTGCACAGACCAACACGATCCGCCCTCTTGCATCAATAAACTCACTGCAGCCGCATTTGTACACAATGCGAAACAGCGGTACACCCACGCGGGGATTATTGTTCTCGCTTTTATGAGAAATCACCGTTGTTACATCCAGCTCGCAGATCTCATCCGCACAGGTTTCAAAATCCTCGACCCGGCAAATATTGGCATACCGCACCGATTCCCCATCAACGATCTCATTGATCCGGGCAACTGTCATATACGAAACCGTTTTATCATTCACCTTATGCATAAAACCGGTTGTCAGCGGGTCGGGATCGCAGCCGGTCAGCAGAAGTGTGATTACGGCCAGTATTGCGCCAAAAAGAACAACGCGCTTTCTCATATAAGTACCTCCAGCATCAGTTCAGACATTTCACCAGCAACAGCTCCTGTATAAGGAGAGACACCGCATCCACACAATCGCTATAAATCTCATACCCCGTATACCACGCATCCGGCCACGGAGCCTTATCGATCGTTCTATCCGTCACGCCGCCGAGTTGATCGGCCTCTGCTTCCCACGGGGCACCGTAGTAGGAAAAATCACCAAACAAGCTTTCATCAAAAATGAATCCCACCACCGATGGAATCGCTACGCTCAATGTATATGCCAGTGCACCTTTTTCATCCAACTGAAGCGTGTGACCGTATTCGTGGTTCAGAAGCATTTTATTTGCTTTTTCCTTTTGCAGTCCAATCACACCAAAAGAAACGCTGGACTTCGCGTTTGCAAGCCGAAGCACCGGAACACCTTTATATGCCGAAAAAAAGTTCGATTCCAGAACGATATTTTCATCGGTGTTATCCAGATCAAAATTTCGGATGTCTTCCATCAGCTTATCCACCGTATCCTGCGGCAGAAAATTATCCAGTTCTTCTTTGATCTTATCACTGTATTGGTTTAAATCAATATTTTTATACTGTTTGTACAGCTCATCGGCGATCTTGTCCGGCAGGATACGGCGAAGCTTTGCATTCAAACCATCCTTTTGCATCACCAACTTCTCCGCCGGAAAAGCTGGCTGTGTATTTTCCGTTACCGCTTTGGCAGCGCCGGGGGTATGCAGAAGCTCTTTGCCGCGGATGGCATCGGCCTGCACGGCGGGATCGGCGGCAAGCGTGCGGGCGGCCTGCTCTTTGCGCTGCGCGGCAGCAGCGGCGCGGGCAGCTTCGGTGCGTCGCTGCTCCTTCAGCCAGTCGCCGCCGGTGGTGCGGCCCTGAATGACGGCCAGACCGGCGGGATCATTGCGGTAAAGCCGCTCCACATCGGCCTTTTGGGCGGGGGTGAATTCCCGGTAAAGGTCGGCAAGCTGCTCCAGCTTTTTGGCCAAAAGGGCAAGGTCGGGTTCTCCCTCCTCCGCTCCGAACAGCGCCGCGCGGTTGCTGACGGGCGCGGTATCCACCGTGGTCTGCGCAGGCAAAACGGGCTGCTGCACCGGGGGATCTGCTTCCAGTATACCATTCTGCGGGAGATTTGTATACTCCTCAGGGAGATTTTGGGCGGCTGTTTTGTTGGGAACAGGCGGGCGAAGCGGCTCTGTTTTCGGAGCTTTGGTTCCCCAGATATCCTCGGTCTGTTTTGCCTTGTTGGCGGCAAGGGCATCCGGGCCGGTATTCGGGCGGCGTGCGGCTTTCGCCGCATGGAAAACGGGCCTGCTGCCAAGCTGCAGCAGGCCCGCCTTCGAGAAGAAAGGAGATAAAGATGAAAATCTATATGAAGAAGAGGAGGGAAAGCGTATTTATGCCAACGCGCCGCCGTCGGCGGGGGTGTAGAAGGCCACAGCCACCGCGCCGGGGCCAACATGGGTGCCGATGCCGCAGCCGATACGGCACACGGGCACGGCGGCGGTGTGGGTCTGCCACAGATCGGCGCTTTGCTGCAGGTAATTTCGGGCGGCGGTATCATCCGTGCCGGTATAGCCCACGGCGTAGGGCAGGCTGAAATTGATGCCGCCGCGCTCTGCCACTGTGCGGTTGAGCAGGTTGTTGCTCTGGGTCAGGCCGCGGGCCTTGCCCAGCATGATCAACTCGCCGTTTTTGGCGGTGAGCACCGGCTTGATGCCCAGCAGCCCGCCGGCAAGAGCCACAGCAGAGGAAATGCGCCCGCCGCGCTTGAGATAATCCAGCGTATCCACCACGCCCAGCAGCACCACGGAATCCCGCCGCGCCAGCAGTTCGGCTTCGATGGCGGCGGCATCCAAGCCGGCATCGCGCATACGCACGGCGTATTCCACCTGAATGCGGGTGCCGATGGCTGCATTCAGGCTATCCACCACGCGCACCCGGCTGCCATAGCCATTTGCGGCGATCAGCGCACTTTGCAGCGTGCCGGAAAGCCTGCCCGAAACGGTGATGATCACCGCCTCGTCCCCTTCGCCCAGAGCGGCAAGAGCCTCCTGAAACTGCCACGGCGTCACCTGACTGGTGGTGGGCAGCTCGCCGCCGGCGGTGCGCATGGCAGAGAAGTTGTCGGTGGAAAGATCCATGCCGACGCGGTA
>JAFUNR010000045.1 GCA_017472965.1 Oscillospiraceae bacterium
GGTGGCACAGAAGGTGACCGTCGTCTCCCGCGCATACGGCAGCGACGAGGCATGGTGCTGGGAGAGCACCGGCGCCGATGGCTATACCGTCACCGAGGCCGAGCGTACCGCCAATGGCACCACCATCACCCTGTATCTGAAAGAGGATACGGAGGAGGAGACCTACTCCGACTATCTGGATGAGTACAAGCTGCGTTCTCTGGTGCGTAAATATTCCGACTATATCCGTTACCCCATCACCATGATGTGCTCCCGCAGCAAGATGGTGGAGGGCAGCGACAAGGATGCCGATGGCAACGACAAGACCCCCGAGTATGAGACTGTGCTGGAGCGCGAGACCCTCAACAGCATGGTGCCGCTGTGGAAGAAGAACAAAAGCGAGCTGACCGACGAGGATTACGAGCGTTTCTACACCGAAAAATTCTTCGATTACGAAAAGCCGCTGCGCACCGTTCACTCCCACACCGAGGGCGTGGTCAGCTACCATGCGCTGCTGTATGTGCCCGGCCATGCTCCCTACGATTACTACACCAAGAATTTTGAAAAGGGCCTGCAGCTGTACTCCAACGGCGTGCTCATCATGGAAAAATGCGCCGACCTGCTGCCCGACCACTTCAGCTTCATCAAGGGTGTGGTGGACAGCCCCGATCTTTCTCTGAATATCAGCCGTGAGATGCTGCAGCAGGACCGTCAGCTCAAGACCATCGCCAACGCACTGGAAAAGAAGATCAAAAACGAGCTGGAAAGCATGCTGAAGAACGACCGCGAAAAGTATGAGAAGTTCTTTGAGGCCTTCGGCCTGCAGCTGAAGTTCGGTCTGTACCAGAGCTACGGCATGAAAAAGGATCTGCTGCAGGATCTGCTGCTGTTCCACTCCTCCAGCGAAAAGAAGCTTGTCACGCTGGCAGAGTATGTGAGCCGTATGAAAGAGGAGCAGAAGTATATCTACTATGCCTGCGGCGAGACCACTGCCAAGCTGGATCTGCTGCCCACCGCCGAGCTTCTGCGCGACAAGGGCTACGAGATCCTGTACCTGACCGATGATGTGGATGAATTCCTGATGAAGATGCTGATGAAGTATGCCGAAAAGGAATTCAAGAATGTGGCTGATCCCGATCTGGGTCTGGAAACCGAGGCCGAAAAGGATGAGATCAAGGCCGCTGCCGAATCCAACAAGGATCTGCTGACCGCCGTCAAGGAGGCTCTGGGCGATAAGGTCGCCGAGGTCACTGTCACCGGCCGCCTGAAGAACCACCCTGCCTGCCTGTCCGCCCGCGGTCAGGTAAGTCTGGAGATGGAAAAGGTGCTCAACGCCATGCCCAACCAGACCGAGAAGATCACCGCCGAGAAGGTTCTGGAGCTGAATGCCTCCCATTCCGTCTTCCGCAAGATGCAGGCCGCCTTCATCGGCGAGCCGGAGAAGCTGGCCGCTTACGCCACCGTGCTGTACAATCAGGCGCTGCTGGTGGAGGGTCTGCCCATCGAGGATCCCGTCGCCTATACCAACGCCGTCTGCGAGCTGATCGGCTAAACGGAATATGAAAAAACAAGGGCTTCCGCCGCAGCGGAGGCCCTTGCTTTTTATGTGCCGGCTGATTCCTTTTGCTTTTTTCTTTTCCGGATGCAGTACAGTCCCAGCCACAGACCGCCCTCCGCTGCCAGCAGCGGGCCGAAATAAATACCGGCAAAGACAATGCTGCTCCACCACGGAAAGCTGGTGAAGGGGCTGTTCAGTATACTGTAAACGCCGCACCCGGCATACACCAGCGCCGCCGCCAGTGTGATGAAGAACAGCCATGCGGTGATTTTCATTGCTTTTTTCATATATCACATCTCCTCTGGCTTGCCGGATAAGCCCCTGACAGAGGGTTCCGTTTCCGGTACAGACCGTCATTCTCTTTCAAAAGCATACCATAGTCTGTATGGAAAGACAAGGAGGATGTTTGTGAAAAAAGAAACGAATCGAAATTTGCAAAAAGACCATTCCCAAGACTGTGTGAAAATGATATAATATGCATTGTATGTAAACATCGCACAGACGAAATCCGGAAAAGAAAAGGAATCGAAATATGGTAAGTTTCAAAAAGCTGTTTGAACCGACCGATATGACGATCGGCTCTCCGTGGAAGAGCATCGTCATGTTCACCATTCCCATGCTCATCGGCAACATCGCCCAGCAGCTGTACAACACGGTGGACAGCATCGTGGTCGGCCGCTATGTGGGCGATAATGCGCTGGCCGCTGTGGGCAGCGCCGGTCCGCTTTTCAATATGCTGCTGGTGCTGTTCGTGGGTATCTCCGCCGGCGTTGGCATCATGGTATCCCAGTATTTCGGAGCAAAGGACCGGGAAAAGCTCTCCCGCACCATCGGCACCAGCATCACCCTGACCGCGCTGGTCTCTCTTGTAATGATGGTGGGTGCGCCTTTTATCGTCAAGCCCATGCTGCGTATGCTCAATACGCCCGCTGCCATTCTGCAGGATTGCACCGATTACCTGATCATTCTGATGATAGGTATCGCGGGTCTGGCTTTTTACAACATCCTCAGCGGTATCCTGCGCGGCATGGGCGACAGCTTCTCCGCACTGCTGTACCTGCTGGTGGCCACGGCGCTGAATATTGCACTGGATGTGCTGTTTGTGGCAAAATTCAATATGGGCGTTGCGGGCGTTTCCGTGGCGACGGTCATTGCACAGATGGTATCCTCGGCGCTGTGTCTGTGGAAGCTGATGCATATGCGCAGCGTGTTCGATCTGGGTAAAAAAGAGCTGGTGATGAGCAAGCCGCTGATCAAAGAGATCATCCGTCTGGGCCTGCCCTCCGGTCTGACACAGGCGATCTTCTCCTCCGCCATGATCATCGTGCAGTCGCTGACCAACAGCTTCGGTGAGCAGTTCATCGCCGCAAATGTTATCGTTATGCGTGTGGATGGCTTTGCCATGATGCCCAACTTCTCCTTCGGTACGGCACTGACCACCTATGCCGGTCAGAATGTGGGCGCGCGCCGGCTGGACCGTGTCAGACAGGGTGCAAAGCAGGGCACGCTGATCGCGGTGGGCTGCTCCACAGCCATCACCGGTGCGATCCTGCTGTTCGGCAAGGGGCTGATGTCCATCTTTACCGAAACCGCTTCGCTGGTGGACATGAGCTACTACATGATGTGCATTCTGGCTGTCGGCTACATCGCCGTGGCTGTGACACAGAGCCTTTCCGGTGTGATGCGCGGCGCAGGTGATACCCTCACCCCCATGTGGATCTCGCTGATCACCACCGTTGCCATCCGTGTGCCGGTGGCCTATGGCATCTCTTTCCTGACCCGCACCGCCGAGCTGCCCTATGGCCGCAGCGAGTGCATTCAGATCTCGCTGCTGTTCAGCTGGCTGATGGGCGCAGTGCTCACCGCCATCTTCTACAAGCGCGGCGCATGGAAAAAGCGTGTCAGTCTGTAAAGAATACTGTTTGCATGTAAAAATGCCCGCACGGCTGTGCGGGCGTTTTGCTTGTGGAAAAGAGATGGTCAACCGGCGGTGATATCGTACCGTGCGCCGTGATCGAACAGTATGCCGTCGGTCAGGCGGATGCGCAGAATGTGGGTGTTGGGGTCGGATTCGTCGGTGTGACCGTTTGTATACCACTGTGCAAAGACTGTACGCAGCTTTTCGGCAAGGGCAGCATTTGACGGGGCAAGAATATGCCCCAGATCCTCGCCGATGCCGTGCCCCGAAAACCAGTCGCCGCATACGGCAACCGCTGCGTTTTGGGCGATGTGCTGCATTTTTCTGCTCTGCGCATGGGTGATCACATAAAAGCAGCCGTCCTCATACCATGCGTTGACGGTGCGCACATAGGGGATGCGGTTCGCATCCGTGGCAAGAGCCAGCAGGGTATCGTGCCCGAAGCGCTGCTGCATGACGGCTCGGACAAGGGTGTCGGAAAAGGTCATAGCGCGATCCTTTCTTAACGAAGCCGGCTTACGCCCACAGCCTGGGCAGCTGCTCGATCAGCCATTCCTCGGCCTCGCGGGCCATGGCATCCTGCTCCGGAGTCTGACGCTCGGGATCGGTGGGGTAATCCGGACGGTTCACCTCCAGGAAGCCGTGCATCGCCTCCGGCCATTCCCGTACCAGCACGGGCACATCGGCCTCCTGCAGCCGCTCTGCGTAGCCAAGGCCCTGTGGGCGCAGCGAATCCTTGCCGCAGACGATCATCAGCACGGGAGCAAGGCCCTCCAGCGCTTCCTTCGGCGCGTGCAGGGGGCTTGCCATCGGCTCGGCATCGCGTTCGGCATCCTCGCGGAACATCAGCTTGTGGAAATCGGCCCGCTCGCCGTTGCGGCGGCCGGTCATGTCGGTGGGCGGATATACCAGCATCTGGCCGGCCAGCGGGAAATTCACATCCCGCAGCAGCATGGCTGCGCCCAGTGCGATGTGTGCACCGGCGCTGTGACCGCCTACCACCATGCGGGCGGGATCGACGCCGTATTCCTCTGCATGTGCGGCAAAATACAGCACGGCATCCAGAAGCTCTTCCCATGCGTAGGGATAGGGCTGCTCATCCACCTTGGTGTAGTTGACATTCACCACAAGAGCGGGAAGCTTTTCGGCCAGCAGAGCGCAGAAGCTCTCCATCAGGATGGCATCGCCGCCGATCCAGCTGCCGCCGTGCAGATTGAAGATCACCGGCAGCGGGCCTTCGGCTGCGGCGGGACGGTGCAGGATCACATTCACGCCCGCCTTATCTTTGCGGGGAATGACAAATCGCTGGCCGGTCGTGGGCTTTTGGGCGGATTCGATGCGGGAGATGCGAAGATTTGCCAGCAGCTCCTGCATACTGGCAGAGACGGCTGCGGGCATTCCGGTGGTCTGAACATCCATGGTGTTTTCTCCTTTTCCTTTATCGTTTGCGGCCGGGGTCTGCGGGATCAGCGCTCCGGCAGCATTTCTTTTTGGGTCATCAGCTCGGTGAAGGACAGCAGCAGGCTGGTCTCGCTCCAGCACGAGCCCCAGAATACGCCGCCCACTGCGGCGGGGCCTTCCCAGTCGCTCATATTCACCCGTTCGCAGATAAAGCCTGCGGGCAGCTTTTTCGGGGGAACATCCCAGCTGTATACCGGCTTTTCCTCGGTGGAAACACATTGCGGCAGGCAGTGCGCGATATCCTTCAAAAGTTCCAGATAGGCATCGTTTTTTGTGATGCGGTACAGTCTGAGCAGGCTGTCGCCGGAAAGCGTGCAAATGCCGGGGGCGGCGTGTTTGTTCTGGATGTTGGCAAAAACCGCGCCCACGGTGTTGATGCCCCGCCGGCCAAATTCGCTGCCGGCGGGGAATTTGTAGGCGTAGGTCACCACCCACGAAGAGCACAAAGCTGCCAGCGTTTCGGCGGCTTCCAGCCAGCGGGCGTCGCGTGTGGCTTCGTAAAGCACCACGGCGCTTTCCAGCAGGGCAAAGGCGCTTTCGCTGTCCGGTGCGGAAAGGATCTCACCCGGGCCGCCGTTGGTCACACCGCTTGCGCAGAAATCGCCGTAGTACCGCTCCATGGCGGCAATGGCAGCGGTAAGATAACGCTCCTCGCCGAAATATTCCGCAGCTTTGACAAGTCCGCCGATGGCCATGGCGCCGCTTGCACTGCCCGGCACAAAGATCCTGCCGGTTTCGTTATCAATGAACTGACCGAAATGGCCGTATTGCTCAAGCAGCCGCACAAAGAGGCATCGGCACAGCGGCGGGCGCTTTGCTCCCATGTCGGCTTCGGGGGAAAGACGGCAAAGTTTTTGAAAAGGAAATAAAGTCCGTCCGCACTTTTGCGGATCAGATGCAGATTGGGCAGACCGGCTTTTTCAAAGCCGTCAGAGCAAACCCTGCCTTCCCGCACCACACTGTGGAAAAAGCCGGCATCGGTCTGGTGTGCAGTCATGAAATCCAGTGTGGCTTCCGCCCGCAGACGGGAAAGCTCACTGCCGCGTTCCAGCAGCGGCACGGTGGACATTCCGCCGCCCACCCAGCCGCACTGCCAGACCTTGCTCATCTCGGCGTAGTATTCGCCGCTCCAGTTCCACTCGTTGAAATGCTGTTCCATCAGCTGCCACAGCTCCTCTGTGTAGCCAAAGACGGCACGGGGACTGCTCATCAGGCATTTGCGCAGCCGGAAATACTCCCGGAAAAAGGCGGGGATGCCGTCGCAGTCGAAGGTGAAAATTTTGAAGCGGCTGAAGATCTCCTCACCGGCGGCCATGGGAATGCCGGCTTCCGGTGCGGTATCGTGCTGCGTGCAAAAGCGGTAGCTGTCGCTGCGGTCAGACGGATAGGAAAGGGTAATACGGCCTTTTTCCAGCGTGCAGCCGATGTTGCGGCCCTTGATCTCCTGCTCAAAAAACAGCAGCAGAGCCTTTTTGGCATGACGGAAAAAGATACCTGCGCAGGGAGTGGCCATATCGCCGGCGGTCACCTGGATCTGTCCGCTGCCGTCAGGCTCCAGCGCGGGAACATTTGTCATCAGCGGCTCAAAATTCTCGCCCACATCCGCTGCCGTGTAGATGGGCGGATAGCTGCGCACGACGCGGCGGATGCGATTGCCGTTGTAGGCGCAGGCGGGGGAGAAGATATAGCAATCCTCCTCCCATGCGCCGGGCTCCAGCGTCAGGGTGAAAAAGGCATTTTCGACAGCGGCAGCTGCGCGGAAATACAGCGTTTCGTTTTCGATACGGCAGCTGCCGTGCAGAGATGCGGTGTGCAGTCGATATTCCATAGAAAAGACCTTCTTCGGATTTGTGCGAAAGGGTTTTATTCCCCTTCGCTTTCCAGTTCTTCCAGTTCTTCGGTTTGCTCCGCCCAGCGGGTATACAGATCATCCTGCTCAGCGCGGGTATCATCCAGCTTGTCGCACAGCTCACGCAGAGCCATATGGTCGGCCAGTACGGCGGGATCGTTCAGCCGGTTTTCCATCTCCACGATATCCGCTCCCAGCTGCTCGATGCGTTCCTCTGCGGCTTTCACTGCGGCGCGCAGTTCGGCCTTGCGGCGGCGCAGCTCCTTGGCATTTTGCGCAGGGCGGGGAGCTGTGTTCTGCACAGCGGGGGCGGGCGCAGCCACGGCGGGGGCACGGCCCATCAGTGCTTCATAGCTGGGGAACAGGGTGGCCTTATCCTCCTCCAGATACAAAATGGGGCAGGCCAGCTGGTGCATCAGATAGCGGTCATGGGTGACAAGGATCAGCGTGCCGGTGTATTCGGCCAGCGCCTCGCTCAGTGTTTCTCGCATATAGATGTCCAGATGGTTGGTGGGCTCGTCCAGCAGCATGAAGTTAGGGCGTTCCAGCAGGATCTCGGCAAAGCGCAGACGCGCCAGCTCACCGCCGGAAAGGGTGGAGGCCTCCTTGAATACCTCTTCGCCGCGGTAGGCAAACCGTGCCAGCAGGCTGCGCACCTCCAGCTCGGTGAATTTCGGGTATTTGTCCCAGATGGCATCGATGACACGACCGGTACGGCGCATCTGCTGCTGCTCAAACCGGCTCAGCTTGACACCGGGCCCAAAGCGGAATGCACCCGCAGCGGGGCGGGTCAGGCCGGAAAGAACCTTCAGCAGGGTGGATTTGCCGGTGCCGTTGGGGCCGGCCACCACAAGGCGTTCTCCCCGCAGCAGCCCGAAGCTCAGGTGCTCCACCAGCATGCGGCCGCCCGCACTGACGGCAAGATCCTTTACCGTCAGTACCTCGTTGTAGGGTTCCACATCGTATTCAAAATGAAGCTTGACATCGGTGACAAAGCTCTGGGGCTTTTCGGTCATCTCCATCTTTTCCAACTGCTTGCGGCGGCTCTGCGCCATTTTGGTGGTGGAGGCGCGCACCAGATTGCGGTCGATGTAATCCTGCAGCTTGGCGGCTTTTTCCAGATCGGCGCGGTACTGCTTTTCCTGCAGCTTCACCGCCATTTCCTTTTGCGGCAGAAAAGCGGAGTAATTGCCCTTGTAGGCGGTGAGGGTATGGTTTTCCACCTCCCAGATACGGTTGGTCACAGCATCAAGGAAGGTGCGGTCGTGGCTGACAAGGATCATTGCGCCGGTGTAACCGCGCAGGTATTCCTCCAGCCACTCCATGGTGACGAAATCCAGATGGTTGGTGGGCTCGTCCAGGATCAGCAGATCCGGCTTCTGCAGCAGCAGCTTGGCCAGCGCAAGGCGGGTCCGTTCGCCGCCGGAAAGCACCCGTACCGGCTTGTCGTGGGTCTCGGGCGGGAAGCCCATGCCGTTGAGGATCTTCTTGATCTGGCTGTCCATGGTGTAGCCGTCGCGGGCCTCCACAAAGGCCGAAAGCTCGCCGTGGCGTGTCAGCAGCGCGGCGTTGTGCGGGTCGGCAGCCAGCTGTTTATCCAGCTGCTTGACCTCGGCCATGGCCTCCAGCACGGGGGCAAAGGCCTGCTGTGCCTCAGTGTAAACGGTGTGGGTGCTGGCAAGGTCGCTCAGCTGCTCCATGTAGCCCAGCGTTTTCCCGCGGGCGAGGGTCAGCTCCGCCGGTGTGCCGTGGCCGTCGTCATCCCACAGCAGCTCGCCGGTCAACAACCGAAGCAGCGTGGATTTGCCCGCGCCGTTGACGCCGATCATACCGATGCGGTCGTCATCCTCGACCGTGGCGCAGATGTCCCGCAGGATGCAGTCGGTGCCGAAAAATTTGTAAACGTGATTGATGGAAAGTATCATGGGAGTGTTCCTTCAGTACAGATGGGTCGGTGCGGCAGAATGCGCACTTTTGGGGAAAAGCCCGCCGGGGAAGTGCCTTCGGCAGGCGGCGTGTTCTTCAAAAAAGCTTAACGGATATGGGCATCCAGCCATGTGCGCAGATCGGCATAGCATTCTGCGCGGGCGGCGGGGCGCTCGTTATGCACCTCATGGCGGCAGCCGGGATACAGCTTGATGCTCACATCCTGCAGCTGTGCGATGCACAGGCGGTCATACACCGTGCGGACCCCCTTGCCGTAATCGCCCACGGGATCCTCCTCGCCGGCAAACAGATAAACCGGCAGCGTTTTGGGCAGGGTGGCGGCCCATTCCCTGCGGTTGACGATATCCAGCACCCGCATCAGTTCATGAAAGCCGTTCAGCGTAAAAGCAAAGCTGCATTTCGGGTCGGCTGCATAGGCGGCCAGCGCGTCGGGATCGCTCGTCACCCATTCCTTGCCGGTGGAGCCTTTGCAGCGTTTGTTGTAAGCGCCAAAGGCGATTTTTTCCACCAGCGACGAGTGCGCTGTGGAGCCCTTGAGCACGGAAAGAAAGCCTGTCAGTGCGATACCGGCGCCTGCGGCGGGATTAGGGCCGGCGGTGCCGCTCAAAATAAGACCGGCCAGTTCATCGCCCCAGCATTCGGCGTACCAGCGGGCAAAGAAGCTGCCCATGGAGTGCCCCAGCAGCACCAGCGGCAGGTCTCCCCAGCGGCGGCGGGCAAGCTGCGACATGATATGCAGATCCTCCCGTACGCATTCCGCGCCGTTTTCCTCGGCAAAATAGCCGTCGATGCCATCCTCACCGGAGGTCGCACCGTGACCCAGATGATCGTTGCCGCATACGGCATAGCCGCAGCTGTTCAGGAATTTTGCCAGTGGTGCGTAGCGGCGGATGTACTCCTGCATCCCGTGTGAGATCTGTACGATCGCTTTGGGCGGTATGACAGGGTCTTCGTAGAAATAACCCGCAACGATATCCGCACCGTTGGAGGAGGGATACTCCACCACGGTGCAGCTGCCGTCCTCAGCGGGATATTCGGCTGTTTCGATGCAAAGGGCCTCAGCGGCCATCGCGATGTCGGTCTTTTCGTTCTTCATCCGGCATACCGTCCTCTCCGTAGATGATGGGCTTCAGTTCCTCGTAACCGTGTACTGTGTAGGTGGGCTGCCATTCGGTGGTGTTTTCGGCACTGCCGGGGTTGAACCAGCAGGTGTCCAGTCCGGAATCGATGCCGCCGCGGATATCCGCCGCCAGCGAATCGCCGATCACCAGCACCTTGGCCTTGTTGGAAATGCCCAGATTTTTCAGTGCGGAATCAAAGAAGCGGCGCTGAGGCTTCTGGCAGCCCATTTTCTCTGAAATAAAAACGGCATCAAAGTATTTCTCCAGCCCGCTGTCGGCAATGCGGCCCTTCTGCGCCTTGTAAACGCCGTTGGATGCCACGGCAATGGTGGCGACCTCGGCGATCTCCTCCAGAAATTCATCCGCACCGGGGATGATGGGGCCGCATTTGGAAAGATTGTTCAGGTATTCGTCGTTCATTTTGGCGGCGTTGCCCTCAAGACCCAGTGTCTCCAGCAGCTGGGCAAAACGGCGCACCAGCAGCTTTGCTTTGCCGATCTGGCCTTTCTCAAACTGCGCCCACAGCGCCTTGTTGATGGTTTCGTAGGTGTCAAAATTCTCCTGCGTGACCGGGATGTCGTGTGCAGCAAACAGCTTTTCCAGCGCCATACGCTGGGCGGCATCAAAATCCAGCAGAGTGTTATCCAGATCGATGAGCAGACAGTTGTAGCGAGCCATAACGGACCTCCATTTGCTATGCTGCCGCAGAGCGGCGCACGGTTATTCTTTTCCATCATCCAGTATACCACAGTTAAGGCAAAATGTCATTGCTTTCGCTGCACTTTTTCTGTGGGAAAACCGCGAAAAAGCACCGAAACCGCCGCTGCTGCATAAGCGACTGTATCCCGCACACCCTAGCACAGACAAGGGAAGGAGACGGGATATGAAAGAAAAACGAATGACTCTGCCGCGCACGGCGGCACTTTTTGGCATCGGCGCAGCAGGATACTGTCTGCTGGAGATTCTGTGGCGGGGCCATACCCACTGGAGCATGGGTCTGACAGGCGGTGCCTGTCTTGTAGGTCTTTATGTACTGCACGGCAGGCTGCGTCATCTGCCGCTGGCGCTGCAGGCGCTGGCCGGGGCGGTGCTGATCACGGCTGCGGAATTCTGTGTGGGGTGCGTGGTCAATCTGCTGCTGGGGTGGAATGTATGGGATTACTCCGGCTGGCGGGTGCAGCTGCTGGGGCAGATCTGTCTTGTGTTCAGCGCGCTGTGGTATGTGCTCAGCTTCGGGGTGATGGGGGTGTTCCGTCTTGCAGAGCGCCGTCTGTAAGATGCTGCGCGGAAGAGGGCGCACCTCTGCGACGCGCAGTCGGCTGCGGGCATAGTTGAAAATGCGGCCTTATGAAAACGATACCGGAAAAAATCTTTGTTTGTTTTCACAAAATCAAAATGTGCAGCTTGTGCAATTTGAACGATTTGTTCCTTGTTTTTTGTATCAAAAAAAGGTATAATGAAATCAATTGCGGAAAAACAGCGCCGGGGTACCGGCGAAGATACAACGAGGAAAACATACCATGATCTATTTCAACTGTGATTACAACGAGGGCGCACATCCCGCAGTGCTGCAGCGCCTGACCGAGACCAATTTTGAGCAGACCATCGGCTACGGCAACGACGCTTACTGCGAGGCCGCCCGTGAGCTGATCCTGACAAAGTGCGAGCAGCCGGAGGCTTATGTGCAGTTTCTGGTGGGCGGCACACAGGCGAATTTCACCGTCATCGCCTCCATTCTGCGCCCGCATCAGGGTGTGCTGAGCGCCGATTCCGGCCATATCAATGTGCACGAGACCGGTTCCATCGAAGCCACCGGCCACAAGGTGCTGGCGCTGCCCTCCGAGCAGGGCAAGATCACCGCAAAGCAGGTGCGGGATGCCGTGCTGGATCACTGGCGCGACGGCTCTTTCGAGCATATGGTGCAGCCGGGTATGGTGTATATCTCTTTCCCCACCGAGGTGGGTACCCTGTATTCCAAAGCGGAGCTGACCGAGCTGTACGCCGCCTGTCAGGAGATGAACATCCCGCTGTTCATCGACGGCGCCCGTCTGGGCTACGGGCTCACCGCACCGGAAAACGATCTGACCCTGCCGGAGCTGGCTGCTCTGTGTGATGTGTTCACCATCGGCGGCACCAAATGCGGCGCGCTCTTCGGCGAGGCGGTGGTCATCACCAACCGCAACCTGCAGCGGGATTTCCGCTACCTGATCAAGCAGCGCGGCGGCATGCTGGCCAAGGGCCGGCTGCTGGGTCTGCAGTTTGAGGCACTGATGAAGGATGACCTGTATTTTACCATCTGCGGCAAGGCGGTGGAGCAGGCCATGACCATCAAGGCCGCCATGCTGGAAAAGGGCTTTGCCTGCAGCGCGGAAGCGCCCGCCAACCAGCAGTTCTTCATCCTGCCCAACGCCGCGCTCAAGCAGCTGGAGGAAAAATATGTGCTGGAGCATATCGGCCGTGTGGACGATAAGCACACCAATGTGCGCGTCTGCACCAGCTGGGCCACCACGGATGAAAATGTGAACGCCTTCATTGCCGATGTGATGGCGCTGTAAAATGTAAGACAACAGGCGCAGCCTGAGGTACGAACCGTACTTACAGACTGCGCCTTTTCTTTTTTTGATAAAATGTTACTTTTGTAAAATTTTAGAGTAAAGCGGATTGACAGATCCCATCCCTGTGTGATAGACTGAAGGAAAGTTACAAAAGTAAATTTTCGGAGGGAGCAGAAGTTGGAAGAACAGAAGGATAAGATCCACGGCGCAGAGGTGGAGATCATGCAGGTGCTGTGGGAAAAAGAAGAGCCCGTGCCGTTGGCACAGCTGTGTGCCGAGCTCAACAGCCGCTGCGGCTGGGCGGATTCCACCACGCGTACACTGCTGCGCCGTCTGCAGCAGCGCGGCGCAGTGGTGCTGGTCAGCCGCGGGGTCTATGCGGCTGCCGTCACGCAGGATGCCTACGGTCAGCATACCGCCCGCCGTCTGGTGGATAAGCTTTTTGCCGGCAGTGCCCGAAAGCTGGTGGCAGCGCTTGTGCGGGACGGTTCTCTCAGTCAGGCGGATGTGGATGAGCTGTACGCCATGTTCCATGCGGAGGATAAAAAATGAAAGAATTTCTCATCCTGCTGGGCTGGCTTTCTGCGTCCGGCGGGGTATTGGCGTTGGCAGTGGCCGCGGTGGGGCGCTTCAGCAAAGGGCGCCTGAGCCGTGCATTCTGCTGCGGGCTGTGGGTGCTGGTGCTGCTGCGGCTGGTACTGCCGTTCGGCGTGCCGGGCGGGCTGAAGCTGCACACACCGGCTGCCCTGCTGCAGCGACAGCTGCGGCAGGTGCGCTGGGAGCAGCGTATGGAAGCGTTGCAGCAGGGGCCTACACCGGCGGAACAGCCAGCCGCGCCGCAAAGCACGGCGGCAGAGGAAAATACAGCGGATCTGTCGGCAGATCCAGCAGAGGCGACCGGCTCTCTTCCCGAGGCTTCTGCGCTGTCCGGCGCAGAAGCGGGGGAGACCGAAGCTTCACAGCTACTTCCGCTGGCGCAGATCACTGACGCGCAGCAGCTCCCGCCGCAGCGGCAGAGTATGCTTATCCCGGTTCTGTTCTGGGTGTGGGCATCGGTGGCTGCGCTGCGGCTGCTGTGGCTGCTGGTCAGCTACGGCAGCTTTCGCCGCAGGGTGCTGCGCGGTGCACAGCCTGCCCGACCGGAGGATGCTGCTCTGCTGGCAGAAGTGTACGGCGGCCGACGGCTGAAGCTGGTGCGCAGTACGGCGGTTGATTCGGCCATGGTATTCGGCATTCTTCGGCCGGTGGCGATCCTGCCGGTGCAGGGGATCGCAGAAGCGCAGACCGGAGCCATTCTGCTGCATGAGATGACCCACTACCGCCGCGGTGACCTGTGGCTGAAGTGGGCCGCCGCGCTGGCAGAGTGTATCCACTGGTTCAACCCGCTGGTGTGGTTTATGTGGCGGCAGGTGGCGCATGCCTGCGAGCTTGCCTGTGACGAGGCGGTCATCCGCACCATGACGCAGGAGGAGAAGATGCAGTACGGCGATATTCTGATCGCCTGTGCGGGCCGGCAGAAGCGTGCTGCGGTACCGGTGACGGCGATCTGTGAAGAAAAACAGATGCTTCGGGAAAGGCTGGTGCATATTGTGAGATACAAAAAACGGGGTTTGCTTTCGGTTTTCGCCTGCGTTTGCCTGCTGGCGCTGCTGTGCGGCTGCGCGGCGGCTATGGGGCCTGCGGATACCGGCCCTGCCGCCGGCGAGGCTGTGATTGTTGAGGATCAGACGAAGAAAGCGGCTGTTGATATTACACCTTTGGAGCTGCCGGAGGCGATCGAACTGGTGCGCAACCATGTGCTGTGCGGCGGCAGGCTGTGGAAGGAAGGGATCGACCGCACGGAAGAGGATGCTCCCCAGAGGGTGCTCGTTGGAATGGATCCGGCAGGCGGACAGGCGCAGGTCATCCCGTTCGATTTTCCTGTGCTGCATGAGGAGTACGAGCAAAAGGAGGACTCGCTGCTGCAGCTGCCGGAGGATGTGTACTGTATACAGGTTTCGGAGCAGCTGATCGATTGCGGAGAGGAATACCCGGCGCTGCTTCGGGCTCACATGCACTATCAGGGCTACGGGGAAGGCGCGCAGAGTATCTTTATGGAATACCGTCTGGGAAAAATCGGCGCGAACGGTGTTTTGGAAAGCGACACGGTGATGCAGTATGTGCCGCAGGGCAGCGAGGTGCTGCTTTTCCACTGCAGCTCGCCCGGCGTGCTCTGGGTCGAAAACTTCGATTGGTCGCTGGGTGTCGCACAGCCGCGCAGGCTGCTGGGGCTTTCCACGGCGGATGGCGCTGTGCTGTACGATATTCCCGTGCCGGTATCCACAGCGATCGTGTCGGTACAGCCGCTGGCAGATAATCGCCTTGCGGTGCATCTGTGCGATATTGAACAAGGCGATTCCGGCGGTTTTATGTATCTGCGCGAAACCGGCCGGCTCTGTCTGCTGGATCTGGTCGAGAAAGAGCCTGCGTTTGGCCGTGCGCTGGAGCTTCCCGAAAGCTTTACTGCGGAAAGTGAATTTATGCTGGCGGATTTTCCGGTGCAGCAGCCCGCTGAAAATGTGACGCTGTACAATCATAACGGGCTTTATGTGTGGGATATCACAGATACCGCTCTGGTCAAAATATACGATTGGGCCGCAGCCGGTCTGCGCGTGATGCGTTTTATCGCCGTAAATGCGGCAAGCGACTATCTGCTTTTGCCGGACGGCACCCTGTTTGCCGTGCAGCAGCAGGAGGACTCTCTGCGCCTGCTCACGCTGCGCCCTGCGGAGGATGCGCAGCAGGTCACGGAGGACGGCAGGCAGGTCATCACCGTGGGCGGCTGGACAACAGGCATTCCCTTTGATCTTCAGGGGATGATCGCGGATTTTAACCTGAGCCATACGGATGTGCGTGTGGAGCTTATGGACTACAGTGATGAGGCGGGAAAGAAAGCGGGACTTGCGGATGGCAGCGCGCTGCTGGAACGGGATATCATCATGGGCAAAGGGCCGGATATCCTGCTCCTGCGGGCGGAAAGCGCCGCAAAGCTGACCCGTCACGGCGCGCTTGCCGATCTCTACCCGCTGCTGGATGCGGATGAAGAGCTCTCGCGGTCGGATATTCTGCCGAACATTCTGGCCGCGCTGGAAACGGAGGGCTGTCTGCCCGCGCTGCTGCCGAATTTCAACATCAGCACAGCAACGGGAAATGCCGGGATCATCGGCGCCGAGCCGGGCTGGAGCTATGCGGAATTTGAGACCGCTGTCGCCGCCGTCGGTACGGATACGCCCATCAACGGCTATATTGGCCGCAAAGAGGAGCTTTGGTGGCAGCTGCAAAACGGCGGCAAAGCCTTTATCGATCACGCAGCCGGCAGGGCAAATCTGAATTCTCCCCGTTTTATTGCCCTGCTGGAAACCATAGCCGGCTATCCGGAACAGGCGGTCAACGATTACGAGGGCAATCCCAAGCAGAAATATGCGGACGGCACCGTTTTGCTGCAGTTCACCGTGGTTCAGGATTTCAAGTGCATGCGCGAGATCATGTATGAATACGACAATGCGCCGGTGTTCAAGGGATACCCCAACGATGTGGGGACCAACGGCAGCTGGCTGGGCGGTAATCTGCGTATCGGCATCAATGCCGCAAGCGGCGAGCAGCAGCTTGCGTGGCAGTTCCTGCGTATGTTCCTGCAAAAGCAGTATCAGGACCGGCTGTGGCGGGGAAAGAACATGTTCGAAAGCAGTTTTCCCATCAATACGGAATCACTGCAGGCCATGGCACAGGCGGCGCAAATTCCGGATAAAGGCCTTACGGGCGTACCCGGCTATCTGGGAATGGCGGTTGACTGGCCGCAGGAGCAGCTGGATTACTGGAAGCGCGGCGTCACCGATGAGGAAATACAAATGGTGATGGAGCTCATTGCATCCACCGAAACGCTGTTTCAGTTTGATGATGAGATCTCTGCCATTGTCAATGAAGAGGCCGCCGTTTTCTTTGCCGGCGGCCGCACCGCACAGCAGACCGCTGCGATCCTGCAGGATCGGGTGCAGACCTATCTGGATGAGCAATCCTGAAATTCTCGGGCGTGTTGCAAAATGAAAATTTTACAACACGCCACACGCGAAATTTCATTTCGCGTGTAAAAACCGCAGGAATTTGCTGCAATATTTGATGATTTTGGCTCTGTAAGAGCCAAAATGGCGGCCACGCCTGGGCCGCCAAATCAAATTTGACGGATCTGTTGCAATTTTGCAACAGATCCTTGACATTTTGCGGCATTCGGTGTATATAAAAGATATCCCGCTGCCGGAGAAACTCTGTTTTTGCACGGCGGCAAAAGAAAGGAGCTGTTTTGATGTCGGTCGTTTTTATGTTTGAGGTGGCTCTGCCTTAAAACCGCATACGGGCACAGGAATGCAGAACGCATGGGCGCAGAGCCCTTTGCTTTGCTGTGCCGAAAACAGGGGAACCTTTCGTCATAACTGTCTGCTTGCTGCAGGACCGCACGGGCACAGCCAATGAACAAGGCTGCCTTTGCGGTCTTTTTGTGTGCCCGAAAGCGGCGGACGGCGGTCACCTCAAAAAAGGAAGGAGTGGTGTGTTATGAAAAAACTGTTCGTATCTATTCAAAAATTCAGATATCATCGAATAAAGGAGAATACCATTGGAAAAACAGATCACACTGCAGACCGCTTTGGTGACAGCCGTCCACAAGGAGCGCTGGACACTGTTTTGTGAAGAGCGGGAAATTTTTGCCCGGCTGAAAGCGGGCGTATACTACCCGTCGCAGGGCGAGACGCCCGCGTGGCCCACGGTGGGGGATCGGGTGTGTATTGAGCCGAATCCCGCCGGGGACGCCATGATCGTGGATACCCTGCCGCGGAAATCGTATTTTGAAAGAAAAGCAGCGGATTTTGGCCGCGGCAGGCAGGCCGTTGCCGCCAATTTTGACTATGTGTTTATTCTGCAGGCGCTGGGGCGGGATTTCAATCTGCGCCGTCTGGAGCGATATCTGGCGCAGGCGGCAGCCAGCGGCGCACAGCCGGTGGTGGTGCTGACCAAGGCGGATCTTGCCGCCGATACCCCCGAAAAGCTGGCTCTGGCGCACTCCGTTGCCGGAGATGTGCCGGTGTATGCAGTCAGTGCACACACAGGGTACGGCCTGCAGCAGCTTGCACCGTATCTTGCACCGGATAAAATGCTGGTGTTTCTGGGCTCCTCCGGCGTGGGCAAATCCAGTCTGGTCAATGCGCTGGCGCAAAAAGAGCTGATGCCCACCGGTGCGGTGCGTGCGGATGACGAGCGCGGCCGCCACACCACCACCCACCGCCAGCTGCTGGTGCTGCCCGGTGGTGCGTGCATCATCGATACCCCCGGTATGCGGGAGCTGGGAATGTGGGAATCCGCTGAGGGGGTGGAAAGCACCTTTGCCGATGTGCAGCGGTATCTGGGGCGCTGCCGCTTTGCCGATTGCCGCCACGGCAGCGAGCCGGGCTGCGCCGTGCGTGCCGCCATCGAATCCGGCGAGCTGGATGCCGCCCGCTGGCACAGCTGGCAGATTCTGCAGCGCGAGGCTCTCTGGAGTGAGGACCGCAGCGCCGCCATGCGGCAAAAGCGTGACCGGAACAGGGCTATCGCCAACAAAAAACGCCAACTGGAGCAGGAAGATCCCCGCCGCAAAAAACGCTGAAACAAAAAAAGAAGGCCGCGCAGGCCTTCTTTTTTGTTTCAGTATGATTCGATCATTCTTCTGCGGCGGGCTTGCAGGGCTCGGCGGCTGCCGATGCGCTGCTGCGCATCTCTTCAAAAACGGTGTACAGCACCCAGCACAGCACTGCCAGCAGCGAGATGGCGTGCCACTTGATATCCACCACCGCAGGTTCGTTCATTAAAAAATTACGGTAGCAGGAATAGGATGCCAGCACGGTGATCAGCGGCAGCGGCCAGCGGCGGCGGTTTTGCAGGAATACCAGCAAACTGCCGAGATCCGCCAGAAAGAAATACCGGTCGTGCATATGCGGCAGCAGAAACGGCACCAGCAGCACACAGGCATAAAAGAGCATCGGAAACAGCCGTTCGTTCAAACCGGTGCGCAGCTGCCAGCACAGATACAAAAACAGCAGCACGGCTGCGCCTGCCAGAAAAACCGCAGCGCGCGAAAATGGTTCGATAGCCACATGACCCAGCAGCACCCAGACAGAGGGTGCGTTCAGATGCATCTGGGGGTAAAGCTCTGCCTGATCGGTGTACACCTGCAGACAGGCGGCAAGGCTTTGTCCGCCCAACAGCACGGGCAGCAGCATGGCAAAAAAGACGGCAGGCGCCCATGCCAGATGCCGCAGCCGTATGCGCCGGGTGAAAAGACCGAGAATCAGTACCGGCAGCGCAAACACCGCCTGCAGCTTGAAGGAAAAGGCCAGTGTCCACAGGATCACTGCCGCACCGCCCTGCTTTTTCAGCAGATGGTACAGCATGCCCAGACAAAGCGCAGCGTAGACCATATCGCACTGCGCCCAGAAGCTGCTGTTCAGCCAAACGGTGGGCAGCGCCAGTGTCATCAGGTAGGCCGCCGTGCGCAGCGGTACAGAGGGAATGTACAGGCTGCACAGCCGACTCATGTAGAATGCCCCCAGAATGTCAAACAGGCAGCTCAGAGCCTTGATGGCGTACAGGCTGTTCCAGTCTGTGCGGGAAAGCAAAAACAGAAGAATCTCATACGGGGCGTTGTAATTGCCGATATCGGAGCGCACCGTCTGCGAAAAGCTCAGCGGGCGCATATCCTCCACCCAGTGCACCAGAAAAGAATTGTAATCGCCGGAGCGGTAGTAAAACAGGCATACACGCACATAGATGAGCGCTGCCGCCGCAAGCGCTCCGCAAAGCAGGGTGACTGCATCGGTATTGCGCTCGGTGATCAGCGGCAGCATGGCGGCAAAGCACAGCACTGCGGCGAAAACTGCAGCCTGACCCGGCTGGGCAAGCAGCAGTGCCTCGCGGTCACAGGAGAGCACAAACAGGTACATCACCAGACCCGCCAGTACCGCTGCCAGAAAAAGAACCGATGCCCGCAGCAGCTTTATGCTGCGGATGTGCGGCGTTTTCAAAAGGGAAGCGGAGGTTTTCATGCATCGGCCTCCGCAGCGCGTTTGGCTTTATGCCGTGCGGCAAAGAACAGGGGGATCAGGCTCAGCAGCACAGCGCCTGCACCCGCCAGCAGCAGCGTATGGGTGGGCAGATAAGCGGTAAAGCCGTTTTCATCCACATATTCGCCGCTGCGCTTGATGATGGGATTGGAAAGCAGCGGCGCTGCCACCATCGGGATCAGCACAAAGAACAGGATACGGATACCCTCGAACTGACCGCGGGCATCGGTGGGATACAGCTGCTTGCTCCAGACCGTCACCGCCTGCAGGAAAAGGATATACCCCAGCCCCAGCAGGAAAACACCGCCCAGCAGCACGGGATTCAGTACCGTGGCGGGATCCACATTCTCCGGCCGGACAAAAAGTCCCAGCACGCCGGTGCCGATGCTGCTGAGCAGAATACCCGCAGCACACAGCTGCGGCGCAAGGCCTTTGTTCAGCAGACCGCCTGCGGGGATCACCACCAGCATGGCCGCCAGCAGGGCAACGCCCTCGATCAGCCCCATGGTTCCGGCGTCAAAGCCCAGATAATAGATCATGTAATTGCCCAGATGGGTGAAATACATATTGAAGGCGATGAAATACGCCGCCAGCAGCAGATTGACCCACACCAGCTCCCGCAGAGCAAAATACCGTTTGAAATTAAAGGCATACAGCAGCTGACGGCAGAAGCTGCCCTGCTTATGCGGCTGCAGCGCGGGAGAGTCCTTCATAAAGAACAGCGCAAATACGCCGAACAGGATCACCGCACCGCCCATCACGCAGAAAAGCCGCAGATAGTTGTCATCACTGCCCACCAGCATACCGCCGACAACAGTGCCCACAATGGTGCCGATCACCGGCTGCACAGCGATAGCGCCGCCCAGCTGGCCGCGGTTTTTGTCGGTCATGTGGTCATTCATCCACGCGTTGAAGCCGCTGTCGTTGCCCATGCTGCCGAAAAAGCTCATGATGGCATCGGCAGCCACCACAGCAAAGCCCGCCACCAACAGTGTCTGCGTGCCGGGCGCTGCGCCGCCGCCGGTGATGAACTGGGTCATACCGAACAGAATGGTAAAAACGCCCCACAGGATGTAGCCCCATGCGATCAGCGGCTTGCGGCTGCCGCGCCGGTCGGAAACGGTGCCGAACACAAAGGTCGAAACCGTGGTGGCGGCAGCGGAAACCGCGGTCATCCACGCGATGATGGTGGGATCCTTGGCGATACGGGCGTATATAAAGGTGTTGAACCACTGGTTTTCCATGTTCCAGCAAAGCTGGCCGGCCAGACCCAGCCCCCATACCAGGAGCCAGAAGCCGGCAGGAGCGGTTCGATCTTTTTTCGACATAGTCTGTTCTCCTTTTACGGAAAGTAAAATTGGATTTGATTTATACGCCGGGTGCGCGGCGCAGACCGGCCAGCATTTTCAGCACACGCAGCTGGTCGGGATCGATGCGGCCGTCGCGGTACAGGCAGACATCCAGCGAGACCACGCCGCCGCAGGTGTTCACCTGCTTGATGTATTTCATCAGGTATTCGATGGAATATTTGCAGCCGCGGGCGCCCCAGCCGTCATATACTTCGATGGGGTGGTTGGGAATGCCCAGAAAAGAGAGGATATGCGCCTGTGCGCCATCCACCAGCTGCGCTTCGGGGTATACATCCAGCGAAACGACCTCACCGGCGGTGTAATCGCAGTACGGGGTGGGCGGTGCGATCTCATGGTAAAAATCACCCATGATGACAGGCCGGTTCAGCCCCGGCACCTGTACCTCATGACCGGTTTTGAAGCAGCCGTACCAGTTGGCGGCAAACAGAGTATCCGGATTGCCTGCTTTGGCGGCGTCTGCAAAAGGCTTCACCCGCTCGGGGGTATAGCCCAGCGCGGGGTAGGCACCGTCCAGCCACCAGCCGGCGATTTTATTGCCGTAACGAAGGGCATATTCCTTCATCACTTCAGCCCATTTTTCGATAAAATCATCCGTCACCGGGGCTTTGCCTGCGGCGATATCCACCTCGGCGCCGTAAAGACCCAGCATAGCCTTGGGATCCTTGTGAGGGCCGTCGCCGGTGTAATACAGGAACAGAGGGATATCATATTTGTCCAGCGCCCTGATCAAATCGGCGATCAGGTCGCGGGTGCTGTCGCCCTCACCGGGGGCGAAGCCGGTATAGCGGCGGTAGGTCTCGTTGGGGGCGCACAGATAACGGGTGCCCTGCATAAGGGTGAAAACCAGATATCCGGCGTTTGCCTGTGCCAGCTGCCTGGCCAGAAGCTCTACATCCAGCTCATTGACGCATTCATCCCAGCCGGTGGCATAACCTCTGGTATTGTGATAGTTGCCGCCGGCGTTCTGCACAGCGGAAAGATAATGGCAGAAAACGCCCCATTTGCGGTTGGCGAACCAGTTTTGCTGTTCGGTAGGCTGCATAATGATTTTTCCTTTCCTGCTATATGGATTTGCAAAAAGAAATGCCTATTCCTCTGGGAGATACAGACGGATGCCGGTAAAATCCACCGTGTTGTTGGTGGCAAAAAGTCCCCAGCCTGTGCCGGTGTGATCGTACATCCGGCTGCTTTGCGCAACGGCATTGTCGATGTAGACCTCCAGCACACTGCCCTCGATGATAACGGTCAGGTGATGCTTTTCGTCCGGCGCGATGGGAATGTACCGTTCGCCCTCAAAATGGTACAGCCGGTTATCCCAGAAGACCAGCCGGCTGAAGCGCGGCTCAAAGCGCAGCGCATAGCCGTCAGTGCCGGTTTCGGTGCGCAGCAGCAGGCCGAATTCACCGTTTCTGCTTTCGGCGGAGAAATCCAGTTCGATGCGGCAGCGTGCGGGCAATGTGCCCAGCAGCCGGGTGGATTTACCGTCGGCGCTGCCGATGCGCCAGCCGTCCGGCAGCTTTTCGCTGCAGCCCCGCGCAGGGGCGGCCTCTGCCGGTGCGGCAGGGGCGGAAAACTGCGCGGCGATCTCGGCGGGGCAGCCGATGCGCAGTGTGCCGTCCGCATTCTGGAAAAGCTCGTGCGGGACGATGCTGCCGCCCCACTGGTAGTCGCCTGTATCGCTGTTGCCGGCTTTGGTGCGGTTCCAGCCGAACAGAATGCGGCGGCTGCCGTCACTGGCGGTCTTGGCCGCGTAATGCAGCGCACAGTCCAGACTGTTCTCGATGGGGGTGATCCACGGACCGTTGGGGCTTTTGCTCATGCGGTAGCTGGTAACACCGCGGTCGGAGTATTCGCTGAAAAGCAGATACCACCAGTCGCCCATCCGGAAAAGATCGGCGCATTCCGGCGGCGAGGCAAAGGTACCCGGGGCATAAAAAGGCGTATCGGCAAAGCGCCAGTGTAAAAGATCGTCAGAATATGCGATCAGATTGGCGCTGACAGGCAGACCGTCCCTGCCGGTATACAGGGTGGTGGTCAGCATACACCAGCCCTTGCCGTCGGGGTTTTCGTAAACAAAGGGATCACGGAAATCCTGCGTTGCTGCCCAGTCGGGCGCATCCAGTACGAAATCGGGACATTTGCGCCAGTGGTACAGATCGTCGCTTACCGCCAGCAGCACGCGTTCCTTTTTCGGCAGCAGATGGTTATGGCCGGTGTAAAAGATGTAATACCTGCCGTTTGCTTCGATGCAGCTGCCGGTGAAGACATACAGATCCTGCTCATCTTTTGTGCCGCGGGGGAGCATCTCACCATGCTCGGTGTAATGCACCAGATCCTGCGTGGTGACAAGATTCCATGGCACGCCCTCACCGCAGTGCTCGATATCACGGAAATCCTTCAGATAGAAAAGATACCAGGTGCCGTCCTTGTAAAAAGGGATCACATCGCCGCAGGCGGCTTTTTCATCGGGGCGGTAATACATGAGCATATGTCCTTTCCGCCGGGTGGAGAGCCCCGGCCACGGGGAAATATTCTTATATACATTATAAAAGCTCCGGATGCAAATTGCAAGCATCCGGAGCAAGGAGGGAGGAAATGGGTATCAGCTTTGCTCGTCCAGCCATGTCTGGACGCGGTTTTGCAGGATCGCGGCGGTTTCGGCGGCGGAGCGCTGACCGGCAAAATACACGGCGGCTTCCTCGGAAAGAATATCGTACAGGCTGCCGTCGAACTGAAAAACGGTATCAATACTGCCGATCAGCTCTGTGATCTGTTGGCACTCCGCCTGTGTGATGCCCCGCTTCCAGTAGCGCTGCTGCTCTCCGGTCAGGCTTTTCATATCCAGATACGCCGGATGCCATCCGATATTGCGTGCGGGAACAGCGGCGGCCTTTGCGGCAGCTTCCAAAGCAGATTTGCGCAGGGGAAAGCTGGGCAGACTGCCGGAAGTCTGCTGCTGCAGGCTGTTCTGGAAAGCCGGCAGCAGGAATTGCCGTACAAACTGCCAGGCGGTTTCGGGGCTGCGGCAATCCTTTGTGATGCCAATGCGCAGGTCGGGCGTCATGGCGCTGCTGCAGCTACCGTCCCCGTTGGGATAGCCTTTGAAGACCACGCCGCTTTCGAATTCGTAAGCCAGCTGCCGCATATTGGTAAAGCTCCACAGATTGCAGTCCTTGAGCACGGCGCGGCCAAGGGAGAGCTCCGCCTTGAAGTCGGTGACGGTGTCATTAGCGCTGCCGCCGCATTTGGCGGCGTTTTCCATGGCGCGGATGAATTCGGCGCTGTCCAGATGCGCCTGTCCGGCTTCGTAATCGATAAAGCGGCTGCCGCCCAGCAGCACCGTGTACCACAATGCTGTCTGCGGGGTGATCTCCGCAATGGGTGCAGCGGTATCCGGATACTGAGCCAGCAGCGTCTCGTATTCCTGCCAGCTCCAGCCCTGCCCGGGGCTGACCTTATCCGCCGGTGCGGCCAGTGTGTGGATGCGGTAGGCAGGCACAACTGTGGCAAGTGCACCGTTGAATTCGCAGGCCTGCAGCAGGTTTTCAAAGAAATCCTCCCGTGTCAGTCCGGGATCCGCATCCAGCAGCGGGTACAGATCGATGAAGAGCCCCTTGCGGATAAAGCTGTTGTTGTTCGTGCCGTTGGGCAAAAACAGGATATCCGGCGCAGCGCCGCGGATGATATCATTTTCCAGCGCGGCAGCCCCGCCGCTCCAGTTGTTCACCTCGGAATCAAAACTGCCGTAGTCGATCAGCTGCGCGTAGGCCTCCGGGTTGGATCGGTTGAAGGCCAGTACCTGTCCGGCAATGCTTTCGGCGGCGCTGCCGGTACAGCCTACCGTAATGAGGGTGCGGCCTTCCAGCATGGAGCTGTCCGCAGGGGTCAGTGTGTAAAGCCGCAGCGGCTGTCCGGCGGGCAGACAGGGAGCGCTCTGATCGGCCTGTGCCTGCAGCACCGCCAGATACTTTTCGTCTTTCAGCGCAAGTACGGCATGAAGCTCCTCGTGTGGGATGCCGGAATCCAGCCAGCGTACCAGCGGCACGGCAGTGCCTGTTGCGGTATCCCATTGCCACAGCGCGCTTTCGTTCCAGACAAGGATGCTTGCGGCTGTACTGCCGCTTTGCAGCACCGGCCGCAGAGTGAAGCCGGTTTTCAGCACCTCCGGCACGGGGATGCTTTCATTGGCCGCATCTGCTGCAGGATCAAAAATACAGGCGATGCGGTCGGCAGCGCTGAAGCCCCCCTCCTGTACGGCAAAACCCAGCAAAAGAAGTTTGCCGTCGGCCAGCGGATGCAGGGAATCCCAGTAGCCCTGCGGGGCGGTGAAGCGTTCCTGCTCCCTGCCGTTTTTTGCCAGCCGGAGCAGCTGTGTACCGCTGCAAAGCCACAGATATTTGTCATCGGCTGCAGCGCTCTCGGGAAAGCTGCCGAAGCTGTCTGTGGGGATCTGCCCGGCAAGCGGCAGTACCGTTTCCACAGCGCCATCCCCGTTCCAGCACACCAGCCATGCGGCATTATCCGGACGGGTCTCCGGCTCGTAAACAGAGCTGTCGAGGTTGGTGTAGCTGGCATGGATGATGCCGTACAGGCTGCCGTTTTTGTCGGCAAGCAGCCGGTCCAGTCCGGGGGATACGCCCCATCGGCCGTCCAGCTCCTCCGGCACGGGAAGGGTGGGCATCTGCAGCGGAATGCAGCGGGCACCGCTGCCGTCTGCGGCGGCGCAGATCACCAGATCCCCCCAGCTGCCGCCTTCGGTGATGCTGCTGTCGGCATCGGCGGGATAGGTGCCGGTGCCGGTGATGTACAGCTGCCCGCCGGCGGCGGTGACACCGGTGCAGTAGACAAGGTGCTCCCCAAGCCCGGTATCCTGCTCCGATACAAGTGCCGGCAGCAGTACGGCGGGATCGGCTGCGTCAGGCGCATCGCTGCAGCCGGATAAAGCAAAGACACACAGGCAAAGCACCGGCAGAAGGAGCAGCAGACGGTGTGTTTTTTTCATACGGCAGGTCACCCTTTCCTTGGTTTTGTGCTTTCAGTATAACAGAAGAAAAATTAAGAAAACAGGGAGAAAACCTTAAGATTTCTTTAAGATTATCCATAGAAAAACCTCCCCGCGGTATGGGTGCCGCGGGGAGGCTTTGGCGGTAAGGGGATGTGCTCAGCGGCTCTCGCTGATGTAGGTCTGGGCGCGGTTCTGGATGATGGCAGCGGTCTCCTGTGCGGTCTTGGTACCGGCAAAGAAGGCTTCGACCTCTTCCAGAATGATATCCATCAGACTGGAATCCCACTGGTACAGGGTGGTGGTGGAATCGATCAGCGCCAATACACGGTCGATCTCCTCCTGCGTGATGGGACGGTTCCAGTAGTTTTCCTCGGTCATGTCCTCGCCGGGCAGCATATCGGCGATGCCGTCATCCACGATGATTTCCTCATCGGCGGCATCCTCCGTATCCTCCTCGACGGCTTCCCCGTCAACGGTCTCCTCAACGACGGTCTCCTCAACGACAGCCTCCTCCACAGCGATATCAATGGCAGGCATGGCAATGCCGTAGTCGTCGTTTTCGGGGTTCATGGCCTCTTCAATGCGCAGCTGCAGCACATCGCGGCGCAGCGGCAGCTGCCAGTGCATTTCCTCGGTCTGGTATTCCTCGCTGAGGAAGTAGCTGACAAATTCCCATGCGGCGGCCTTGTCGGGACAGGCCTCCGAGATCGCCAGCTGCAGGTTCGGCGAAATAGCGCTGCCGCAGCCGGTGCCGTCGGCGGTGGGCAGACCTTTGTAGATGACGGTATCGTTCATCATATAGGTGTATTCACGGATGTAATCGGCAAAGCTGCTCATCCAGATCTGCATCAGCAGAGCGCGGCCATCGGCAAACAGCTCCTTTTCGCTGATATACTCATCGTAGTCCACGCTTTCGGGGTAGGTTGCCGCATATTCCAGCAGACGGATGAAGCCTTCGGAATCAAAGCTGCAGCGGCCGGTGGAATAATCCACATATTCCGTGCCGCCCAGGATCAGCGCCACATTCAGCATACTGGCACGGTCAAAATACGGGATAGCGGTTTTGCACTGGGGATACTGCTCCAGCAGGGCGAAGAATTCATCCCATGTCCAGCCGGGCTTGTCGCCGACGATACCGGCGGGGCCGGCCAGCGTGACGATGCCGTAGCCCGGCACGATGGACATCAGCTTGCCGTCTGCCTCGCAGGCGGTAAGTACGCTTTGCACCAGATCCTCGCGGGAGAGATCCTCATCCGCATCCAGCAGGGGGTACAGATCGGTGAAAAGGCCCTTGGCCACATAGTTCTGGAAAGGCAGGCTGGAATCCACCAGCAGCAGATCGGGCACCTTGCCTGTGATGATATCGGTATTCATCTGGGTGACGGCGCCGGTCCATTCGTTTTCCTGTGTGTTGTATTTGGAATAATCCACCAGTGTGATACGGGTGGTATCGCTGGCACGGTTGAATTTCAGTGCGGCGCGCTGCATCTCCCAGCTGTAGCTGCACGCCAGTGTCAGCACTACCTTTTCGGGCAGGGTGGCGGGATCCACCCAGGTCATGGTGGAAAGGATCATCTTGTTCCATTCCTCGCCCCGGCTCACGGCGATAAACCGGCCGTCCTCCAGCGCGAAAAGACCGGTGATGGGATCGAAATCGATGTCGGAATCCAGCCAGCTGCACAGCAGCTCCATGGTGCCGGCTTCCAGATCGCAGCGGTAGATGCCGCTCACATCGTACATATACATCTGGCCGTTGGGATCAAAAACCAGCGTTCCGTTGGTGAATTCTTCCGGCACAGCCAGTTCTTCGCCCAGCTTTCCGGCGGCAAGATCCAGCTTGGTGTAGTGCGGGGTCCAGTCTTCGCCGCCGTAATAATAAACGACGACAGTTCCGTCCGCCAGCCGGAACAGGCGGTTGATGTAGCCGTTGCCGTCGGTCAGCACCTGAATGGTGCGGTGCGTACCGTCCATATTCACCTGCAGCAGATCGTTCTGGCAGGGGATCAGGAAATCCTCACCGGTGCACAGGGTAAGATAGGTGTCTGCCCAGGTGTCCTCGGGGATCTCCAGCTCCACACTGGCGGCAACGCTGCCGTCCGCGGCCAGCTGGTTGATGAAATACTGCTCGGTATAGCTCCAATCCTCCTCATCGCCGGAGGACTGGGAAATGTACTCCACCGTGTACAGTGTGCCGCTGCCGTCTGTCAGCAGGTTCTGGATGCTGCCCCAGCCCTTTTCGGGATCGAATTCACGCTGCACCAGCGGCAGCTCCTGCAGATCGGTGCCGTCGGGTTTGACGCTGATCAGCTTGTTATCGGTACCGTTGTCGGTGTAGGTGTAGCCAATGGTATACAGACGGTCACCGGCAAAGATCACATCGTTGTAGCCTTCAACGATCTCTTCGATGCCGACATCGGTATCCTCGGTGTCGTAGACGTGCAGAACGGCCTCCTGACGGCCTTTGTCAGAGCCGCAGCCCGCCAGCAGGCCGGCGCAAAGGCACAGCGAAAGCAGCAGGCAAAGCAGTCGTTTGAATGTTTTCATGGGGCAGCCTCCTCGGTTGTTTCTTCCGGCACAGCGGCCGGAGCGGTAATATCATTGTATCCGCCGGATGTATCGGCGGTGTATCCGGAGCCTTCGGCATCCTCTGCGGCAGATCCGGACGATGCAGCGGCGGGGTGTGATGCGTTCCATGCGGCGGTGCGGCGGCGGTCAATGGCGCGTTCCAGCAGACTCCGCACATCCCGCAGCCGCCAGCGGCGCCGCTTCCACAGAAGGATAAGTACAGCGGCGGCGAAAAGCACCGGCCATACAAGGCAGACGAGCGCAGCGCCGAACAACAGCGCCGCCCGGGTCTGCTGATAGCGGGCGGCATTCTCCCACCAGGGGAAGATAGCGGCGCTTGTGCGCATGGAAGCGCGGGGGATGTCCTTCAGCGTGCTCCACAGGCCGGATGCACGGTAGCGCACACTGTTTTCCAGCAGCACGCAGTCCCGGCTTTCGGTGCCAAAGATTTCTTCTGCCAGCTGCAGAGCAAAGTTGGTATAAGGATTGGGCAGTACTGCCTCATAGCAGGTCAGCGCAAGCGTTTCGGCGTTGGCAAGGCTTTCGTAAAAGATCCATACACGGGGGCGTTCGCCGTAGGTCAGCACGGCGGCGCTGTCATCTGCGACAGCGGTCACGCCGCACACATAATAGAGCCTGCCGTTCAGTGTGACGGGCCGGCCCGTTACATCCGGCGAACCGAAGAGCTGCCATGCCGCAAGCTCATCCAGCAGGATGGTATCCCGCCGTTCGTCCGCGCCGGAAAAGGTGCTGCCGCTTTTCAGCTGCTGCGGGTGAAAATGAAAGAAGTCGCCGTCCACAGCGGTGACAGTCACGCTTGCACTGCCCCGGTCGGTGGAGGCTGTGCCGGTCAGTTCTGTGCTGGCGGCATCCAGCCACAGCCTGGCATTTTCATTGGCAGGCTCAAGCGAGGCCTGCGTCAGCCGGCTGTCGGTCTGTGCGCGGATGCGCAGCAGCTCCTGCGGGGAAAGCGCCGAGCCCTGCGGCAAAAACAGACTGATCTGTGCAAAAGCGGTGTCATCTGCCGCCCAGCGCCGTGCCGCCTGCTGATCGCTGCGGTCGGTAATGCGGGAGCAGCCCAGCAGCAGCGCCGCAGCCAGCAGCACCAGCAGCAGGGCCATGCCGCCGCCGATCAGCCACCGCAGCCGGTTTGCGCCGGCGGGCTTCAGTTTGATTTTCATCGGCGGCCCTCCTTACGAGTTGGCCAGACGCACCTGATCACCGGCCTCGATGGGGGCGCTGGAGGAGGTGACAACATAATCCCAGCCGGTGAACTCGCCGGATACCGCACAGCGGGTATCGTCGCTGGCAAGAATGCTCACATCGGTGCGGGTCACATAGTAGCGGGTACCCAGCGGCGAGCTTTTTTCGGTGATCACCAGCACAAAGGTACCGGTGTTGTCCTCACGCACGGCACTCTTGGGCACCACGGTATCATACATGGAACTGGTCTCGCCCAGAATGAAATTGTAGGTGGAGCCGGGTTCCACGCTGCCGGACAGCGTCAGGGTGACGATCCGGTTGCCGCGGATGGCGGTATCGTTGCGCAGACCGGCCACCACGGCGCGGGGCGTTTCGCCCCAGTAATAGCCGCTGACGGTGGCGGTGCTGCCCACCTGAATGCGGGCTGCCTGTGCGCCGGAAACCGAGATCTCGGCGGTGTAGCCGGTATCCGTCAGCTGAATGACACAGGCGGTGGAGCCTGCCTCCAGCTTCTGGCCTGCCACGGCGGCAAGCTCGGTGACAACGCCCGACTGTCTGGCGGTGACCACCGCATCGGTGGTGTTGACCAGCAGTTCATTTACCAGTTCCTTTGCATCGGCGATGGCATCGCGCTTTTCCTGCAGCTCCATTTCGGTCAGCTTGCCGCTGACGGTATTGGCGTTCTGCTTATCTGCCAGCGCCGCATGGGCGGCGGCAAGGGTACGCTGGGTGCTGTCCACCGCGGCCTGATACTGATTGAGCAGGGTGGTCAGTGTCCAGTTGGCGCTGTTCACATCGGCCTCGGCAGCGGCACGGATACGCTCTTTGAAGGCTGCGTGCTCCGGCTTCAGCGCGGCGAAAGCGCGGGCATCCCACGCAGCAGCGTTGAACAGATCGTTTTTATCGGCAGCACCCAGCACGGCGGTCAGCTGCGCATAATATTCATCTGCAAGGGGGGCAGTGCCGGCAGCCCAGTCGGTCAGAGCAGTGCGGGCGGCGGCATCGAAGGATGTGTCAGCTGCATCAGCCAGAATGGCAGCCAGTGCGGTTTTGTGTGCATCCTTCAGGTTGGCGTAGCTGTGATCGGGTGCGGGTGCGGCGGCAAAAAGCTCGTCTGCGCCCACGCCGATGAAGGATGCATAGTAGGCGATGGCCAGTTCCCGGTCAAGTCCGGGCAGGGCAGCGTTGTACTGTTCGCCCATCCACAGCTTCATGCTTTCCAGCACGCGCAGCGCCGCATCGGCGGTCTTTTGCTCGGCAGAGGCGGGCAGCGCCGATTTGTATGCATTCAGCTCGGCCACGGCAGCATTATGTGCGGCCTGTGCGGCGGCAAGAGCCTGTGTCTCGGCATCGGTGTCGGGGGTGCTCACGCCCAGCAGCGCGCGGTCGTAATCCAGCTGCAGGCTTTCCAGTGCCTTGCGGGCGGCGGTGAGCTCCTCACTCTCCTCGTCCTCCAGTTCAAACAGCACGTCGCCGGCGGCAACCTCGTCGCCGTTGCGCACCAGCACGCTTTCCACCGTACGGGTCTCGTCCAGAATGATGTTATAGCTCTTGCTGGCGTTCACCGTGCCGGATACGCGTACACCGTTGGATACGGTATCACTGGTGGTGTACTGCACGGCGACCTCCGGCAGGGAGCGGTTGCGGATGGTGTTGGAAAACAGCGTCAGCACCAGCAGAAACGCCAGAAAAATGATGGCGACCGTCTTGATCGCTTCGCGGCGCTTGTTTGTTACAGTCTCGTTCATGAGAAAAATCCTTTCTGTGCTTCGATACAAAATCCGTCAGACAGTGTAAAGGTCAGCCCTTGATGCCGCCGGCATAGGCGATGCCTTCCACCAGGTAATCCTCGCCATACAGGAACATCAGCAGCGTGGGTACCATGTAGATGGTTGCCACCGCAAAGGCAAGCCCCACATCGCCGGTATTCACCTGCGAAAGGAATACCGACAGCGGCTGCAGATCCGGCTCGGTGAGCAGGATCAGCGGCTGCTCCACCATGTTCCAGTAATCGATAAAGACCAGAATGGCCACCGAGTACAGTGCGCTCTGGCACAGCGGCAGCGCCACGCGGGCAAAGATCTGAAGCTCGTTGGCGCCGTCCAGCTTGGCGGCCTCGATGTAGGCCGAGGGAATGCGCCGCATATATTTTGTAAGAATGTATACGCTGAACGGGGAGAAGATGCCCGGCAGCCAGATGGCCCAGCGGGTGTCCAGAATGTTCAGCCAGTCGGACACCAGATAGTTGGGCACCAGTGTCACCTGATAGGGCATCAGCATCAGGATGACATACAGGAAGAAGATGATGGCCTGCAGCTTGCCGCGCCATCGGGCAAAGCCGTAAGCGGCAAAGGCGGCGACCAGCAGCTGGAACACCACGATCGGTACGACCAGTATGACGGAGTTCCAGAATTTCAGCAGATATTCCGGCGTTTTGAAAAGGGAGTCCAGATACTGCTGGAAGGTGACCATGTCGGGGATGAATTTCAGGGTGATATCCTGCGCGATAAAGGTCTTGCCTGAGCCGGAGGCGGTGATGTTGGAGAACACCATGCCGTAGTTGGAGGACAGCTCCGTGCCGGACATCAGCGAGTTGGTGAAGGTGAGCACTGTTGGCAGCAGAAAGACCAGCGCAAAGAAGCCGGCGATCAGCGTCAGCATCGAGCGGGCAAGCAGCAGCCGTGCCTCCCGTCCACGCCGCCGCATAAGGTCTCTGCGCCGCAGCGCATCGGTGCCGGAAAGGTTCTTTTTCATTCTTCCACATCCTTTCCGAAGCGGTTTTCCGCGATGAAAAGTGCGCCGATGATGACCACCATCACAATGGACATCAGAATTGCCGCGGAGGAGAGCTTCTGGTAATCCAGACTGCGGAAGGTGTTGTTCATGAAGTTCTGCAGCATATACAGCGATTCATACGGATAATCGCCTGCCAGCAGATAGGCCTCGCGGAACACCTTGAAGGAGTTGATCAGCGACAGAATGGTGACAAACAGCAGCGCGGGGGAGATGTAGTGCAGCTTGATGCGCCAGAACTGCCGCCAGCTGCCCGCGCCGTCCAGCATGGAGACCTCGATAAGCTCCTTGGGAATGTTGCCCAGCGCCGCCATGAAAAGGATCATGTTATAGCCCAGATTCTTCCACAGAAACAGCGTCAGGATCACCAGCTGGTTGTAATCGCTTTTCAGCCAGTCGATGGCCTGTACGCCGAAGGCTTCGGTGAACTGGTTGATGACGCCGTTCTGGTGGAACAGCACCTGCCAGATCAGCACGATGCTGGCGGTGGGCACCATCATGGGGCTGAGGAAAAAGGTGCGGAAATGGCTGCGGAAGGGGATCTTTGCCTCCAGCAGCAGCGCCAGCCCCAGCGCCAGCAGCACAGCCAGCGGCACGGCCACCACCGAAAATGCAGCGGTGTTGCGCGCCGCATCCTGAAACGCCGTGTTTTTCAGCACCGATGCAAAGTTTTTGAACCATACAAAATTGTGCTGCACCGGGTTATCCACCATGGCGTAGTAGATGACCACCAGAAACGGTACGATGAAAAACAGTCCCACGCCTGCAAGGCTGGGTGAAAGAAAAAGCCAGCCGGTCAGGCTTTTCTTCTTATGTATTTGTTTGTTTTTCGGCTTCATAGGCACCTGCCTTTCATTGTGCTCTCTGCCCGGGGTGTCAAAGGCAGTGAAAATCCATTATTTTAGTATTTAATATAAATATACTATATCATGTACTGCGCAGGATGTAAATACAGGGAACTCTTAAGAATTTCTTAAATCGCATTCGCTTGCAAACGATAGGGATATCTGGTATCATATTTATCAGATATAAACGCGTAAAGGAGCCGGAACCATGCAAGTGATGGATATCCATTCCCATACCCGCTACAGCAACTGCGGTATCGATGAGCCCGAAGCCATTGCACAGGCCGCATTCGATGGCGGCATCACACTGTTCGGCGTGTGCGACCATAACTACGGCATCGGTGAGCGGCAGGAGCAATATAAGCAGGAGCTCGCCGCCCTGCGGCAGCAGTATGCCGGCAGAATGCGCATTCTCACCGGCATCGAGATCGCCTCGGTGCCCGGGCTGGGCGTGGCAGAGCCGGAAAAGCTGATCGGCTACGATTACTGCCTGCTGGAGCATATCGACCATGCGGACAGCTCCGTCGGCATGAATGTGTTTGAATACCGCCGCCGTTTTAGCGGCAGATTCGGTATCGCCCACACCGACCTGATCGCCATGGCAAAGACACAGGGGATCGAGCCAGCGGCATTCCTGCGCCGCTTTGCCGAAAACGATATCTTCTGGGAGATGAATGTCAGCTTTGACTCCATTCATGCATGGCGCGAGCATCCGTATGTGCTGCGCTTTCTTGCGGACGAGGCCGAGCAGGCTATCGTGCGCGAAAGCGGCATCCGCCTTGCGGTAGGCTTTGACGGTCACCGCGTCTACGATTACAACCCGGAGCGTGTGCACCGCATGAATGAATTCCTGCAGCAAAACGGCTTCCCGATGGCGGAATTCTGACAAAACAAAAGCTGCTGCATTCCTTCGGGTGAAGGAAATGCAGCAGCTTTTTTGTGTGTCGGTTGTTGGACTTAATCGTAGCAGCTGGTCTGTTTGCGCTTTTCTTCGCCATCCTCTTTTCTTTTTGGATCACGACAGGGGGCGGCAGTTACCGTCATGCCGGGTTTCCGGTCATCAAAAATACACGGTAAATCATCTTGACTGTCGGTATAACCGTTCATCTGTAAAAAAATCTGCCGCAAAATACAGTGATTTTGCGGCAGATTTTTGATTTCGCGAAGAACAGACGGATGATCAGGCCTTGTTGGCGGAACCGAACAGCTCGATCTTCTCCTTGACGGTCTCCTTGATGGCAGCGGCGCCGGGAGCCAGCAGCTTGCGGGGGTCAAAGCCCTTGCCCTGCAGATCCTTGCCGGCCTCGATGTACTCACGGGTGGCGGCGGCAAAGCTCAGCTGGCACTCGGTATTGACGTTGATCTTGGAAACGCCCAGATCGATGGCCTTTCTGATCATATCGGTGGGGATGCCGGTGCCGCCGTGCAGCACCAGAGGCATATCGCCGGTGGCAGCCTTGATGGCAGCCAGAGCCTCAAAATCCAGACCCTTCCAGTTGGCGGGGTACTTGCCGTGGATGTTGCCGATGCCGGCAGCCAGGAAATCCACGCCCAGCTCGGCGATACGGGCACACTCGGCGGCATCAGCCACTTCGCCGGCGCCGATCACGCCGTCCTCTTCACCGCCGATGGCGCCGACCTCGGCCTCGATGGAAAGGCCGGCTTCGTGGGCGGCGTTCACCAGCTCGGTGGTCTTGGCGACATTCTCCTCGATGGGGTAGTGAGAACCGTCGAACATGATGGAGGTAAAGCCGGCATCGATGCAGGCCTTGGCGCCCTCGTAGGAGCCGTGATCCAGATGCAGCGCAACAGGCACGGTGATGCCCATGAAGTCGTGGATCTCGCGCACCATGGCGGCCACCGTGCGGAAGCCGGCCATGTATTTGCCGGCACCCTCGGAAACACCTAGGATCACGGGGCTGTTCATTTCCTGTGCGGCGGCCAGAACAGATTTGGTCCACTCCAGATTGTTGATATTGAACTGACCGACAGCGTAATGACCCTCGCGGGCTTTGTTCAGCATTTCAGCAGCATTGACGAGCATATTGTTTCTTCCTTCCTTGAATAAAGAATATTTGTTTTACCGCATAACAGTATACACCATTTGGCAATGAATTACAATCGTCCATCTGCTCAAACCTTTCGGCGAAAATGATGTGAAAAATCTATCAGTTGACCCACATCTTTGATTTTGTGACAGTGTAAAAGAAAAAAGTGCTTTTGTGGAAAAGTGGAAACAGAGAAAATATCTGGAAAAAATTCTTGATTTTCGTCAAAAAGAGCAATGGACAAACACTGGAAAATAACAGCTTGTAGACGAAAAAAGTTTTCAACATTTTGTTGAAAAGTGTGCCGAAATGAGGTTCTGCCAGTCGAAAAAGCCCGAAGCTACGCAATAAATCAACATTTTCAACAGAGTTTTCAACAGGTGGCAGAGAACTGTTCAAACAGGAAAAGAATTACATAAAGTATACCGGCCTTGCACTTGACAAGAAAAAACGCCTATACTGTACAAAATGTCAAATGACTTTCCTCGCAATGTCAAATGGCTTTCCTCGCAATGTCAAATGGCTTTCCTCGCAACTGTACAGGACTGTCGCCGTTCCGGCAGTCCGGCGCGGATATTTTGTAAAAAATATGCCGGGATGACTGGAAATGCTTCCGCATATTTGTTATACTGATTATGACTGTAAATAAATCGGGAATACGCCGCAGGTGTATTCCTTTGGAAATGAGGTTTCCCATGGTATACGATCCCGGAAGAAAAAAGAATCCCGGCACCCGCCGTCCCCTCCGTGAAGCGAGCGGTACAGGTGCTCCGCGTGATGCGGAGGCAGCTGCCCGCCGTGCCGTGCGCAAAGAATTGCCCGAACGTGAAGCCGAAGAGAACAATATCCCCGGCGCAAGCCTTGTTTACGGCAAAAATGCAGTTACAGAGCTTCTGAAAAGCGGTGCCGGCGTGGATACTGTTTTTGTGGCGGATTCCATGGCCGAGCAGGTGGCCGCCTATTACACTGCGCTGGCAAAGGATGCCGGTGCGGTGGTCAAGCGTGTCCACACCGCCAAGCTGCGCGGTATGACCGGTACCGACAGCCATCAGGGTGTGGCGTGCTGGGCCTCTGCGATCGAATATGCCGAGCCGGAGCAGATGCTGGCCGCCGCCGCCGAAAAAGGCGAGGATCCGCTGCTTGTGCTGGCTGACGGTGTGGAGGATCCGCACAATCTGGGTGCGATCATCCGCACCGCACTTCTGTGCGGTGCGCACGGCGTCATCATCCCCAAGCGGGGCGGTGCGGGCATTACGCCCACCGTTGCCAAATCCAGCGCCGGTGCGGTCTCCATCCTGCCGGTGGCCCGCGTGGCCAACATCGGTCAGACCGTCCGATGGCTCAAGGAGCAGAATGTGTTCGTCTACTGCGCCCAGATGGGCGGCGTGACTCCGTACAAGCAGGATCTGACCGGCCCCATCGCCGTGGTGATGGGCAGCGAGGGCCGCGGCGTTTCACCGCTGGTGCAGAAGCTGTGCGACGGCACGCTGTCCCTGCCGATGGCTGCGGATTGCGGTGGAGTGGACAGCTTCAATGTCTCGGTGGCAGCCGGTATGCTGCTGTATGAGATCGACCGCCAGCGCACTGTGCGTGCGGAAAAGGAATGAGCAGTCTCACCGAAAGGAGATGAACGGAGCAATGTCCGAATCCAAACCCGCGTTTTCTGCCGATGATCTGGATCGGCTGCTGCAGGAACTGGATACCGCTGCTGCACAAAAGCCGGCAGATGAGGATATCGATCGCGCACTGCAGGACATTCTGGGCAAACCGGCCGCTGCCGGCAGTGTTTTTGAGCCGGTGCAGCCGCAGGCCGCCGCTGCGCAGCCTGCCGCAGGTCTTTTTGGCGAACCGGCTGCGGCAAAGCCTGTCCGGAGCGCTGCACAGCCCGCCGCACCCGCCGCGCATCCGGTGAAACCCGCCGCAGGACAACCGCCGAAGAATGCTGCCCCGGCCATTCCCGAGCAGCAGCGCAAGCCGTTTACTACTTCTGCGGCGCCTCTTGCTCTGGATGACAGCCCCCTTGTTACCGAGGATTTCCGTCGGTTCTTCACCACCTCCGTCACGCCGGATGCCCTGTTTTCCAGCAATACGGAGACGGGATTGGCTGCGCAGCGCGGCCACAGCGCACACTCTTTTCTGCACCGTACAAAACACGGGCAGGAGCCGGTCGGCCCGCTGCCGGAGCAGCCTGTCCTTCCCGAAGAGGAGGAAGAGGAAGACCTGCCCATGCCCGCTCCCCGCGAAAAACGCGGTCTGGTGAAGTGGCTGCGTTCCGTGTTTGCCGTGGAGGAAGGGGAGGAGGACGGCGAAGAGACTGAGGAGACAGCCGGGGCTGCGGATCCCCCTGCTGCGGCTGCCGCAGAGCAGCCCTCTGTCGATCCTGCCGGATCCGCTATCGATCCCGCTGCGGAAGCTGCCGAAGACGATGTGAAGGAGTATGTTCGCACCGCCCCCGCGCCGCAGCCGGAGGGCGCAAGCGCCAGTACGGTGATTTTTGAAATGCCTCCGAACGCTCCTGCCGGGGAGACGCCTGCATCTTCAACCGTGATCTTCGAGCCCGTCCGGACAGAGTCGGCCGCTGAGGCTGCGGTTGCCCCGACTGCGGCGACGACGGTTTTTGATGCTGTTCGCCAGCCGGAAGCTGACGGAAAGTCTCCCGCGGCGTCTGCGGGAGAGATCGAGGAGATCTTTGAAAGCACAGCCGCACAGCCGGAGCAGTCGACTCCGCCTGCAGCGGAAGAACCGGTGGAACAGGGGGTCGACAGGGAGCAGCCTGCCGGCAATGTTCCGATCGATACAGATGAAGAAAATTATACCGATGCCGTCCGTAAGGATGAAATGGCCGCCGGTCTGCGCGTGATGATCACCTCGCTGACACTGCGCGCTGCCATTCTTGCGGTACTGGCGCTTACTGCGGTCTGGTTCGGCCTTGCCGCCGCTATTCCGGCGCTGCCGCAGCCTACCGGTCTGGCTGCCCCCGAAAATGAGGGTCTGCTGGCACTGCTGGTCAGCCTTGTCAGCCTGCTCATTGGCGGCGCTGTCAGCTGGCCGGTGATGAAAAACGGGTTTACCGGCCTGTGGCAGCAGCCCACAGAGGACAGCTTTGCTGCCCTTGGCTGCATCGGTGCCCTGGTGCAGACGCTGGCTCTGTTGGTCAATGCCGGCGGCTATGTGCCTGAAAAACAGATGCTCTACACCGCGCCCGCCCTGCTGGCCCTGCTGGCCAATGCGCTGGGCAAGCGGATGCTGGTGCGCGGCGTGCAGCGCAATTTTGAGCGATTGAGCAGTGCACATCAGCAGTATGCCGTTGCTGCCCTGCTGCAGGATGAATCTCTGGTGCGCCGCTTGACTCACGGCCTTGGTGAAAGCGAGCCTTGCCTGCTGGTCAGCCGCCCTGCCGGATATTTCAGCGATTTTATGAGCAAGAGCTTTGCACCCCGTCCGGGTGAGCGCCGCGCCCAGCGTCTGTGTCAGGCACTGATAGGCCTTTCCCTGTTGGCGGGTCTGCTCGCCGTAATGTTTGAGGGCAGCCTGATCCAGTCCCTTGCCGGCGTGCTTTGCCTTGGCTGTCCGCTGACACAGGTGCTCAATGCCGCTGTTCCGGTGGCGCTGATGAATCGCAGTGCCGAAGCCAACGGCTCTGTGCTGCCCGGCCCCGATGCTCTGGAGGAGCTGGGGCAGGCCAATGTGGTGGTTGCAGATGCCAGTGACCTGTTCCCGGCAGGCAGCGTGCTGCTCAAGGGATTGAAGGTGTTCGGTGAGCCGCGCATCGATCTTGCCATTCTGTATGCCGCCGCTTTGCTGGTGCCCAACTGTCCCACCCTGCGCAGTGTGTTCCTCAATATCATTCAGGACCGTACCGAGATCCTGCCTGAGGTGGAGAATCTGCACCGCGAGGTGGGCTGCGGCTTTGAAGGCTGGAGCGGAAATCGTCATCTGCTGGTGGGCAACCGCGGCATGATGATCGCCCACGGCGTGGAAGTGCCGCCTGTGGACTATGAGCTGCGCTATACCAAAGAGGGCCGCTATTGCCCGGTGTATCTGGCGGTCAACGGCCGGCTGTATGCCATGTTTGTCGTTGGGTATCGTCCCGATGCCGAGGTCAAGGAGATGCTGGACGAGATCTATGTCAGCGGTCTTTCCCTGCTGGTCACCAGTGACGATTTCAATCTGACGGGTGAAAAGATCGACACCCTGTATGGCATTCCCTCCGGCTGCATCAAGGTGCTGGGCGAGGCCGAGAGCCGTCAGCTGGCGGCGCACACCACCTATGTCAGCCGCTGCGAGGGTGCCATGGCGCATGCCACCTCCTTCAAGGGCTTTATCGCCGGTATCCGTATTGCCGCAAACGGCGCCATAATGGAGAAAACCGCTGCCGCACTGCAGATGGTTTCGGTGCTGCTCAGCGCCCTTCTGGTGCTGGTGCTCACCTGTGCAGGCGGCCTTGGCGCATTGGGATTGCCCGCCGTACTTCTGTATCAGCTGGCGTGGGCAGTGCTGATCCTGATGCTTCCTCTGGCAAGACAGTACTGATTTATTTGTATAGAAGAACTGCCGCATTGCAGCGGCGGTTCTTTTTTATTCTGCGGATGCAGGAGTGTGCAGATAAAAGCTCTTCCTTGACAAATCGATGGCTTTTGGCCAATTGAAACAGGAATTTTTGCCAAAATGCACAAAGGAGAGCCTTGATATTTTACATCTGTCCGGTGAAGTTTTCGCAGGAAAACCCTTTAAAATTTCCGGATAATGTGGTAATATTTTTTGTATAATATGTCAACCCCCGCCGTTGGGGCGGGCAGCGACCAAAGGAGGAACCCCACAATGAGCTATACTCAGGATCAAATCCGCAACATCGTGCTGGCCGGCCATTCCGGCTCCGGCAAGACCACTCTGGCAGAGGCACTGCTGTACCGTACCGGCGGCAGCGACCGTCTGGGCCGTGTTGAGGAAGGCAATACCGTCAGTGACTATGACCCCGATGAGATCAAGCGCCGCGCGTCCATGCAGGCTGCTATGATCCCGGTGGATTATACCGGCGTTCGTCTGAACTTTATCGATGTTCCCGGCCTGTTTGATTTCGAGCTGGGTCTGTATGAAGCCATGCCCGCCGTGGAATCTGCCCTGATCTGCATTTCCGCCCGTGACGGTCTGCAGGTCGGTGCCGGCAAGGCATACCGTCTGGCCGAAAAGTACGGCAAGTCCAAAATGTTCTACGTTTCCGAGGTGGATGTGGAGAATGCCGATTTCTATAAGGTGTTCGAAGCGCTGAAGACCGAGTACGGCCCCAGCGTGTGCCCTGTTGTTGTCCCTGTTGATCAGGCCGGCGGTCTGATTTATGTGGATCTGATCGACAACAAGGCTTTTGCCTACGCTGCCGACGGCACCCCCCGTGAGGTGCCCGTGCCCAGCATCGGCCACCGTCTGGACGGCCTGATCGCCGCTATGTCTGAAGCTGTTGCCGAGACCGACGACGAGCTGATGGAAAAATATTTCGAGGGCGAGCCCTTCACCCGCGATGAGCTGATCAAGGGCGTCCGTCTGGGCGTTAAGGAAGGCACCATTACTCCCGTCATCTGCGGCAATGCCACCAAGATGGCTGCCACCGATCTGGCTCTGGAGATGTGCTGCCGTCTGCTGCCCTCTGCCGACCGCGCCGCCGGCATCACGGCGCTGAACGCCGATGAGGAACCCGTCGAGGTCGCCTGCGATCCCAACGGTCCCATCTTCGGTTATGTGTTCAAGACCGTTGCCGATCCGTTTGTCGGCAAGCTGTCCTACATCAAGATGGTCTCCGGTGAGCTGAAGGGCGATTCCGCTGTTGTCAACTCCCGCACCGGCGAACCCGAGCGTCTGGGCAAGCTGCTGACTATGAAGGGCAAAAAGCAGATCGATACCGCCGCCATCATTGCCGGCGATATCGGTGCTATCACCAAGCTGACCAATGCCCGTACCGGTGACTGCCTGTGCGCCGCCGGCAATGTGCTGCATATTGCGCCGCCTGTCTTCCCCGTGCCCACCATGAGCATGGCTCTGCGTGTCAAGCAGAAGGGTGACGAGAGCAAGATCAGCAATGCTCTGCAGCGTCTGACCGAGGAAGACTGCACCCTGAAGTACACCATCAACACCGAGACCACCCAGCAGATCATCAGCGGTCTGGGCGAACAGCATCTGGAAAGCGTGCTTTCCAAGATGAAGGCAAAGTTCGGCGTGGATGTCGAGCTGGAGAAGCCCCGTGTTGCCTATCGCGAGAGCATCCGTAAGAAGGTCAAGACCCAGGGCCGCCACAAGAAACAGACCGGCGGTCACGGCCAGTTCGGTGATGTGTGGATCGAGTTCGAGCCCACCGAGAGCGAAGGTCTGGTTTTCGAGACCAATGTGTTCGGCGGCTCCGTGCCCAAGAACTTCTTCCCCGCCGTCGAGAAGGGTCTGCAGGATGCCGTCAAGAACGGTGTTCTGGCAGGTTATCCCGTCGTTGGCCTGAAGGCCACTCTGGTGGACGGTTCCTACCATCCCGTTGACTCTTCTGAAATGGCTTTCAAAATTGCCGCCCGTCTGGCTTACAAGGCCGGTCTGGAGCAGGCCAGCCCCATGCTGCTGGAGCCTGTCGGCACTTTGAATGCCTATGTGCCCGATACCAACACCGGTGATATCATGGGCGAAGTTACCAAGCGCCGCGGCCGTGTGCTGGGTATGTCCTCTGCTGAGGATGGCCTGCAGCTGGTCGAGGCTGAGGTTCCCCAGTCCGAAATGTCCGACTTTACCACTTTCATGCGCCAGCTGACCCAGGGTCGCGGCTGGTATACTTTCGAGTTCACCCGCTATGAGGCGCTGCCCTCCATGCTGGAAGCCAAGGTCATCGAAGAAGGCAAGAAGATCTTTGGCAACATCTCTGTGGAAGAATAATCTCCTCCCTCAAAAACGGCGTACGGTGTTTTCACCGTGCGCCGTTTTCTGATCGGAAAAAATGTGTGCCGTAACAGTGAGTGCTTGCAGAGAAGCCACGGCATATAATGCGGCGATGCCTCCTGCGGCAGATGGTACAATATGGGTCAAATCCCTTGACAAATCCTGTATTTATGCTATAATAACAAAGAACTTTTCCAATGGGCAGGGCGTCCGGCGCAGCGGCAGCTGTGTGCGGTCCTGTTTTCTTTATGTCCGGAAGGAAAAGCGCCCCGCAAAGGGCGAACATAACGGTTTTTGGCTAAAAGCCGTCAGAAGGAGAAAGAGACAACATGGCAAAAGAGTATGTCGTCACCAGCGAAGGTCTGGTTGCTTTGCAGCAGGAGCTGGAGCAGCTCAAGACCGTCACCCGCAAGGAAGTAGCGGAGAAGATCAAGGAAGCCCGCGGCTACGGCGATCTTTCCGAGAACAGCGAATATGACGAGGCAAAAAACGAGCAGGGTATTGTAGAGAGCCGCATTGCAGAGCTGGAAAGCATCCTGAAGATCGTCAAGGTCGTGGATGACGATGCTATGCCCGGTGATGTGGTGGGTATTGGCAGCCGTGTCACTGCGGTGGATGAAAAGGGTCGCGAGAAGGTCTATGAGGTAGTCAGTTCTTCCGAGGCTAACCCTCTGGCCGGCAAGATCAGCGACGAGAGCCCTGTCGGTTCCGCTCTGCTGGGCAAGCGCGCCGGTACCGAGGTGGATGTGGTTCTGCCCAACGGCCGCACCAGCAAGATCACTATCAAGCAGGTCACCCGTAAGTAATTTCAAAAGAAAACAGGCGAAGCTGTGAATTTGAACAACAGCTTTCGCCTGTTTTTTTCTCTGCAGCTTCTGTGCGCTTTTCAACAGAAACCGGCTGAATCAGGGAATGAAACCCGGAAAAACGGATAAAAAAGCGGATTTCTGCGCAACTTGCACTTGACGGTGAGCGGGTGGATGCAATATAATAAATTATATATGTAAAAGAATATACTCTGTACGACGAATTGCCGGAAGTCCGGCAGGAAAGGAATTTGAATATGGCACAGGAAAACAATAACCAGCCGGCCCAGCAGCCGGAGGTCAACTATAACGAGCTGGTTCGCGTCCGCCGCGAGAAGCTGGCAGAGCTGCAGGCTGCCGGCCGCGATCCCTTTGCCCGCACCAGCTTCCCGGTGCAGGATCACGCTGCCGAGATCAAGGAGAACTTCGTGGATAAGGAAGAGGGTGACGAGACCCCCGGCCGTCATGTCAGCATTGCCGGCCGCATTATGACCAAGCGCGGCATGGGTAAGGCGGGCTTCTGCGATCTGCAGGACGATACCGCCCGTATCCAGCTGTATGTCCGCAAGGATATGATCGGTGATGACAGCTATGCCGATTTCAAAAAGTACGATATCGGCGATATCATCGGTGTCACCGGCGAGGTGTTCCGCACCAAGGCCGGCGAGATCTCTGTCAAGGCCGAGAGCGTCACCCTGCTTTCCAAGAGCCTGCTGCCCCTGCCCGACAAGTGGAGCGGCCTGAAGGATACCGATACCCGCTATCGTCAGCGCTATCTGGATCTGATCGTCAACCCCGAGGTCAAGGATACCTTCGTCAAGCGCAGCCGTATCCTGCGCGAGATCCGCGACTATCTGGACAGCAAGGGCTTCCTGGAGGTGGATACCCCCATCCTGCTGCCCATGGAGATCGCCGCTTCTGCCAAGCCCTTCCGCACCCATCACAATACGCTGGATCTGGATATGACACTGCGTATCGAGACCGAGCTGTACCTCAAGCGCCTGATCGTGGGCGGCATGGACCGCGTGTACGAGGTGGGCCGCATATTCCGCAACGAGGGCATGGATACCAAGCACAACCCCGAATTCACCAGTGTTGAGCTGTATCAGGCTTACACCGATTACAAGGGCATGATGGATCTGGTGGAGGAACTGTACACCCGTCTGGCAAAGAATGTCTGCGGCAGCACCGTCATCACCTATCAGGGCAAAGAGATCGATATGGGTCACTGGGAGCGCATGACCATGGCCGAGGCGGTCAAGAAGTATGCCGGCGTGGATTATTACGACTGGGCCACCGACGAGGATGCCCGCGCCGCCGCCAAGGAAAAGCATGTGGAAGTGCCCGCCAATGCCACCAGGGGCACCGTTCTGGCAGAGTTCTTCGATGCTTATGTGGAGGAGAACCTGATCCAGCCCACCTTCATCTACGATTACCCCGTGGAAAACAGCCCCCTTGCCAAGCGCAAGCCGGAGGATCCTGCTTTCACCGAGCGTTTCGAGTACTTCATCAACGCTACCGAGTACGGCAACGCCTTCAGCGAGCTGAACGACCCCATCGACCAGAAGGGCCGCTTTGAGTACCAGCTGGAAAAGAAGCGCGAGGAGGACCCCAATACCCCCGCCGCCGTGGATTACGACTATGTCACCGCACTGGAGTACGGCCTTGCCCCCACCGGCGGCCTGGGCTTCGGCGTTGACCGTCTGGTCATGCTGCTCACCGACAGCGCCTCCATCCGCGATGTGCTGCTTTTCCCCACGATGAAGCCTGTAGATTGATAAAAGCCCGTAACAACGGCGTTTTCCGTGCAAAATCGGCTCATTTCGTATACCACTTTACGCCAATGTTACGCCAATCATCCGTAGATATATAAAGAATTTCGTAGACTTACGTCTGCGAGAGGAAAAAGCGTCCTGAAAAAACAGGGCGCTTTTTCTGTTTTTATTAGCAAAAAACACAAGGGGGGAAGTGTATCTATTTTCAGACTGGATTTGTTTTCGGTTACCCCCCTACAACCCCCCACTAACTAAAAAGCTTTTGCTATCTGAAAAGAGAATATCCTTTAGGTAAGCCGCACTCTTCTGATTAACCAATCGGAAGGGTGCTTTTTGTTTTGGAAGAAAGCGAGGTACAACATGGCGAAATTAAGCGTCGAAGAAATACAATCTGCAAGATCAGTGACTGTATTGGATTACTTGCGAGAATATGAACCAGGCGAGCTTATTCGGGTGGGATTACGCGACTATAGAACAAAGACACATGATAGTCTGGTGGTCTCTGACAATGGATTGTTTCATTGGTTTAGTACTGGGCTGGGTGGAGGCAATGCGATAGATTATCTCATTAAAGTTAAACGCATGGACTTTGTTAGTGCAGTGAGGTTATTGAATGAGCATCGGCCTACCGTTTCCTCTTTTCAGATAGTAAATTCTAATACACCTTTGCAGATTGAAAAGAGGGAATTTGTCTGTCCAACACCTGATTGCGGAAATAATGCAATACGCGCATATTTGTTTCGGCGTGCAATCAGTAACAGAGTATTTCGATACTGCAACGATGCCGGCATTCTATATCAAACTACCCGAGGTGAATATAAAAACTGTGTGTTTCTGGGATTGGATGTAGATGGAGAACCAAGAGCAGCATTTGTCAGAAGCTGTAATGGTGTTTGGCGTGGAGACTCAGTTGGAAGTCAGAAGAAATACGGATTCTGTATCCCAGCTAAAGATCCTGATTGTGATACTGTCGAGATATATGAGTCACCAATTGACGCAATGTCCGGAGCAACTCTTCGTCAAGTTCACAAAAGAGAAGATTGGAGGAGCGTGTATTATTTATCGTTGGGTGGTTTGAACTATCAGCCTCTAGACTATTTTCTGGAGACACATCCAATAGCAAGAGTTCGATTGTGTTTAGACAATGACAAAAGAGGAAGAGAATTTGCTGAAAAGTTGAGTCGCCATTTGGTAGAACAGGGATACAAGGTTTTCGATTGTCCACCCAAATATGGAAAAGATTATAATGATCAACTTGTACATGAAATGCATCTTAGGTTCCGACAGGCAGAACGCGAGTAATCGCGCTGCCTGATTTTTATTATGGAGGTAAACAAAATGACTAAGCGTGTTAAAGAGGCAAAAGCGTACCAGGATGGTTTGACTGTGGGAGAAGCTCTCATGGAAGCTGCAGTTCAGATGGCTGCGGTTGATGGTGAGGGAGAAAAGCTGAATGAGGATATGGAGAGAGACGCAATGAAGATTCTCTGCGCAGTATGCCATTTGGAGCAGCTGATGGAGGCAAGTGAGTATGTTAGGATGCTACCTTGTTTCTTTCGTAGTATGGGCGAAATCATTCCCGAGACCCTGCGTCAGTATGAGCAGCATGCATATATGAAGTACAGCAAGTTCTTTGCATTCGGCGTTTCACTGTATATCTATGACAACATGGAGGAATGGGATGATTGGCTGTTTGACAATGATCTGATCAGTGCTTCCGAGTATCAAGCACGTGTTGGAGAGGTTGCGTCGCAGAGTGATGTTGAAAGTAGAAATTGTTCTGAATGCCCTCATTATCCTTGTGAGTTGTGTGAAGAGGAGGATGCTGAATGAAGACAATCGCAATTGCCAATCAGAAGGGCGGCGTGGGAAAGACCACGACGACAGTTAACCTTGGGGTTGCATTATCAGAATTAGGATACAAAGTACTTCTGGTAGATGCAGACCCACAGGGTGATTTGTCGTGCTACCTTGGCTGTGATGATTTGGATAATGTGAAAGGAACATTGAGCACTATGCTTAATGACGTGATAGCAGACCGGCCTGTATCCAATGCAATTCGGCATCATGAAGAAGGTGTTGATTACATTCCATCGGATATTGAGCTTTCAGACATGGAAGTGCGTCTGGTCAACGTTATGGCCCATGAACGTGTGTTGGAGCAGGCTCTTGAACCTTTCAAAGATAATTATGATTACTGTCTGATTGATTGCATGCCATCTTTAGGAATTCTTACGATTTCTGCAATGGTTGCGGCAGATCGGGTGATAATCCCGGTGCAAGCACAACACTTTGCAATGAAAGGTTTGGTGTCTTTGTGTAAGAGTATCCATCAGGTAAAGCGGCGCATCAATCCTCGACTAGAATTGGACGGTATCGTAATGACGATGGTTGATATCAGAACAAACCTTTCATTAGATGTGTGTGCAGCATTAAGACGTACCTACGGCTCAAAGATTCATGTGTATAAGACGGATATTCCCATCAGCACTAAAACTGCTGAAAGTCCGGCTAGTGGTCACAGTCAGCTGAGCTATGATCCAAGTGGCGCTGCGAGCATTGCGTATCGAGAACTTGCAAAGGAGGTTTTGGAGCATGGCCGGGCGAATGCACAGAAGCATGTACGGGACGAATATAGCACTTCCCTCCTTAGATAATCTGTTTTCCTCAGAGGAAGAACGGCAGGATGCGAAACTGGAGAAAGTACAAAACATTCCAGTTTCCGAATTGTATCCATTTGAGGGGCATCCGTTCCAAGTTCGTGATGATGAAGAAATGGATAAGATGGTGGATAGCATCAAGCAGTATGGTGTTATGACGCCGGCAATCGCTCGTCCGAGACCGGAAGGTGGCTATGAACTGATCTCTGGGCATAGGCGCCATCACGGAGCGATGCGCGCTGGAATGGAGACACTACCTTGCATTATCCGCGAGATGGATGACGATACCGCGATTATTCTCATGGTCGATTCCAATTGCCAGCGCGAACACATTCTTCCAAGTGAGAAGGCAAAGGCATATCAGATGAAGATAGAAGCAATTAAGCGCCAAGGCGCACGCAGTGATTTAACTTCTCGCCAACTTGGCGAGAAGTTGTTAAGCGTAGGAAAGGTTGCCGATGGAACTGCAGATAGTGAAAGACAAGTTCATCGCTATATCAGGCTTAATGAATTGATCCCTGAGCTTCAGGAAATGGTGGACGCCAATAAGTTGAAGTTTAATCCAGCTGTTGAAATCTCTTATCTGACACCAGAAGAACAGGAAGCATTTTATGAGTATGTTGATAGTAACAGCTGTACTCCTTCTCTCTCTCAAGCGCAACGACTAAAAAAGGCCAGTAAGGAAGGTTCCTTAACAGATAAAAAGATGGAGTTGATCATGTGTGCTCAACCTCCGAGCGTAGCGCCAAGAGAACAGCAATTGGTGATTTCGTATTCAAAGGTGGAAAAGTATTTCCCCCAAGGATGGACGTCAGAACAGATGACACACCAGATTTTGAAGCTGTTGGAATCATTTCATCGTAACCGACATCGAGACAGTAGGTGAGGTGATTTTGTGGTCAGATTACTGGTAGTGGAACCGGGATACTGTCCCTACATTGCAATATTTGATACGGTGCCGCAAGCTGTAAGCGAGGTGATTACTGGAAAAAGTAAAGTTTTGCTTCCGTTCGGTACGGGAAAAATTGGGCTTGTCTGTAGTATGTATCAAGATGGGTTGCGGTTTAATCGGGTAATCGGTGAGGATGGCGATCTTATGTATGGAAGATTCCTGATTTGTGGAATGAACGGTGATAAATTGATTGGACTTAGTAAAGAGCAGGCTGATCGATATTGCCGGTTGTATTTTCAGCCACAGAGTTTGGAAATGAAAGACGGGGACTTTCCGGTGGCAAAAGTTCGACCAAAAGATGAGAGATTTGGTGAAAGGCCAAAATTTTGGGAGAGGTGACATGGATGTATCAGGATGAAAAAGAATATGCTGGCAACTATGAGATCCAACAGGTTGTTGAAGTCGGCAGAAAGCGTTTTGTGATCGGAGTCGATGAGAAAAGCGAAGATCCCTATATGATTGCAGACAGCCGCCCGTTAATGGGCGGCTATTTTTATGAGAATGTGGGTGTAACTGCAGACTATTTGGAAGCACTGCAAGAGTTTATCAATCGTCAGAATAAAGAACTGGAATGGGTGCGCTCTGACCGTAAAGAACGAAAGAGTGATGGAATCCCTTTTGACCAAGCCGCCTGTCTGGAGAGCAGCACAGATAGAAACTACAAAGGTCAGATTTTGGTAGTTGACGCAGCTAAGATGCCTCCGGAATTCCGTGTTAAGGAGCATCAGCTTGTGTTGAGGCAGTGTGGCTTTGGTGTAGAGCCTAACGCTCGCGGAAGAAAAATTTTTGGAAGAGACCTGTGGACCGGAGAGAATGTCGAGATTTCTCGCTATAACGTTCTGGGGATTCTTAAACCGCAGGAAACACCGAAGTGGGCCATAGAGAATGCGAGACTCTTCATTGCACAGGAACGGCAGAAAGGAGCAGTAAGGTGATGGATAAATTGACTTTAACCACGAGAGAAACGAAGTTTACATTAGTTCCTGCACCAGAAGAAGAACATCAATATTGCTTTGCACATGACAATCCGCTTGTCCAGCAAGCTTGTGTTGGTTATTTGCGTGGTTATTTTGGAGATACTGAAGGTCCGTATCATACGAGTTGGTTTGATCAGAATTCATTACTCAATTCGGCAGCATTCAAAAGAGAGTTTGAAAATATCGTCTTTGGTTTGAGAGATAACGGATTGCTGTCAGATTTAAGAACTATGAACGCTCGATGCAATCGTTTCCCCGATGCTGTTATCAAAACACAATGGCGAAAAGAAATGGCGTTTCGAGTGGAAACAGATCACCATACATATTTCCTGCGGTGCATTCCCAGTAAAGGAGACTACAACTTCTATTTCTTCTGTTATGACAAGCGTGCACTCATGGAAGTATTGCGGAAGCAAAAAGGACTGCCTCTTGTCTGCTGGAGCAGACTGAAATCTACAGACGAAGTAATTGCTCTTAAGTATGGCGAATCTGGTTACTACAAATGGGAAACTAGCGGATATGACGGTGTTCCGTCAGAGGAGATTGTCGACTATCTGAATGAAACCAGTGGCATTACAAAAGTTCAGGCTGCGGCGATGGAAGCTGGATCGATGTTTGGATGGCACTGCCCTGCATCGGATCCAAGGAACTATGAACCGGATGGCAGATTCCGCAAAGATGCAGCGCAACCGGTAAAAACGGAGGAAGTAAGGTGAAACGCTACAATGCTATGTTTGAGGATTTCAATGAGATCACCGTTTTGGGCAAACCTGCGCTCTTTACCTGTGTAATGCTGGATGATTGCTCGATTCCAAAAGGGCTGTATCGATACGATGTGAGAGGCGATGAGTATTCCGGTGAACCGATTGAATTAGCTCCACGGATTACGAACGGTCATTATGGAACGATTATCATGGCGGAAGAAGTCGATATGGATGAAAGCGGTAGATGCCGATTGGATCATTATCAGGACTGGATCGATGAACCGTACAGCGGGCGAGCAAGCTGCGTAGGTCGCATCGAGTATCTGGCTCCAAACGGAATCGCGTATGGCTCGTGTGAATACGATGATGCGGAACAATTTCGACATGATGTCTTGAATGATCTTTACTACGGGATTCCCCTTGTTTTGGTCTTGTACAAAGATGCAAGGGGTAAGACCATGTTTCCTTCGTTGGGATGGGTAGGCGATGAGGGCTTTCTTCCTAAGGGGATTCGGTATGAACAGTATCGAAAGGAAGCGTGTTGTAAAGTAAAAGATTTTTTGAAACGCTACCGTCCGGATTTATTGCCGCATATGAAAAACAGAAATAAAGGAGGTACCTATGCCGACAGAGTTCATTGATCACTTCTATGTCATCCCTGACTTGGGTGTCCGCGGTTCTTTGGATGTCAGAAAGTTTGACACAATTCAAGCAGCCGTTGGTGCATACAAGGAGCTGCCGACTGATAAGCTGAAAGCTTTGGGTATGACCGACACACAGAACAGACCAGGTTCTATGGACTTTGTCCATTGCAAAAGTGGTGTGGATATTCTGCTCAACGAGAACTCTCGCATTCCATCTTGGAACAATCCTGAAGTAAAGGAAGCGGTCGAATATATCTGTGAGAATATTGATCTTGCAGAAAAGCTGCAGGTTCGTTTTATCACACCGGAGTATGATACGCTGTTTTATCTCAACGATGGCGAAATGCTCACGATGCATTATCCCAACGGGATGACAAAAGATGCAACGTGCTATGCGCATCCGGACGGATATCATTTCAAACTTGGACACAACACGTATCACATTTGTGAGTTTGCTGAAATTTGTAGAAATCAAAGCATTACCATTGAACCCTTACAGCGCCGGAACGACGAACAACTAAACACTTACGAAATCTATCAAGTAAGAGATTTTTGTTCGTGTAATTATGCGTTCCGGAATTATGACGAAGCTAAAAAGACGCTTTCGTCCAAAGACTATCGTTTTGTGTGCGCGGGAATGCTCGGCGAGAAAACAACTCTTGACGATTTGTTTCGGATCTACAACGCAAACGACCGACCGATGAGTCGGCAAATGAGATCCCTTTCTGTAAGCGATATCATAGTTTCGAATAAAGATGGGAAATCTACCGCTTACTATGTGGATGATATCGGTTTCAAAGAGTTACGGTCATTTGCTCACTTTCTAAAGTCAGAGCGACTCAAGCAAGGAATTCGGTTAGGTGAGGACCGTCAAAGATAGGAGGTGAATGGCCATGCCGAAGTATAATGACATCCGGGAACTGGCAAGAAATCTAGTGACTAATGCCACCAAGAGCGCAGAGAACTGGCTGGTCTTTCTGAACTCTGCGGCATATACCTACAATTATTCCTACAGCAACCAGTTACTCATCCATTGTCAGCGCCCCGGCGTCAAGGCGGTGGCCACACTGGATTACTGGAACAACCATGCAGGCCGGTGGGGCCGTCGCGGAATCAAAGGCATTGCCATCATTGATACCAAAGCGCCCAAAAGCCGGTTGCGGTATGTATTTGATTACAAGGATACCTTTCCCAAGGTGTTTATCCCCGAAGCACTTCCTTGGGAAGTGAGTCTGCGCAATCAAAAAGAAGTCTGGTCACAGTTTATCTCAACCGAGGAAGCAGACAGCATCCAGAGCGCCATTCGTATGAAGGCGGCAATGCTGGTAACGGAACGGCACCAGATGATCGAAGCTGCGCTGCAGAAAGCAGTCATCGGATGCAATCTGGAATGGTGTCCTCCTGAAGAACAGATTCAAGTGCTGGAGAGTATTATCATTAGCAGTGTTTGCTATATGGCAGCAGAAAGGTGTGGAGTAGACAAAGATTTCATTGACTATTTAACACTTAGGCGTGTCACTGATTTTGATACCTTTTCTGCATCCATTTGTCTGGGATCTATGACGCAGCAGGTCAGTCGTGCAATGATGCTGGATATCAAAAGAAGCGTACAGGAAATCGACGGTGTTGCAAGGCAAGAGAAAAGCGCGTATCATGTGAACGAACACAAGAAACCACAAACGACTGACGCCAAGGAGGTGCAGCATGGAGTACACGAACATCAACGGATATCTGGTGCCGAATCTGACACTGAACGAACAGCCAATGCAGCCGATCGGCAAGTACGGCAGCCTGCGCAGGGAATACCTGCGGGAGAACGATCCGATGACATTCGAGGAACTGACGGTCAGCGGGAATCTGTACCGGCATCTTCTGGAAGTGGAGGACGCGGTACGCCGGCAGATCGAACAGACGATGCAGCAGCTGGCACGACAGAGCGAAGCCCCCGACCGCAAGACCGATCCGCTGGGCTGGACACAGTGGATGAACGACCTGAAGCTGCAGGCCGAGGAACTGGCGATGCCATCCCTGTACAGCCTGTAAAACTGAATACCAAACAGACAGCGGAGGATGAAGAGCCATCCTCCGCTGTTGCTTTATCCGATACTCCCATCGAAGATGACCTGCCGGAGTTTGATGAGACCTATCTGAAGGATATCCTGTTTTCGGATACATCCCGCAAACCAAATGCAGAACTCATCGAATTCTATGAGTCGCATCCAAGCCTGATCGATCGCATCCGGTATACCCGCAGTGCGTATCAGAATGTGTGGACTGAGGTCATTGCACAGGATGGCAGCAGAATTGGCTATCATGCAGAACACAGCGGCCTGCTGGTTTGGGAAGGCAGTTTCCTGACGAGAACCTCACAGAAACAGTATTCGTGGCATTCTGTTACGGACAGATTTGTTGATCTGATCCGTAGCAAAGAGTTGGTTGCAGAGATCGTGCCGGAAGACCTGCCGGTTTCTGTCGGTGACGGCATTGTTCCGGATGGATTGGCTGAAGAACTCGGTCTGCCCAGTCCCGAGAAGCAAAGCGAAGCGATCGATCGAATGAACACTGCCAGTCCTCGTTTTAAGGTGACTGAAGCCAAGAAGGATGAGGACGGCAGCGTTATTACAGATGCTGAGATCAACTATGCGCTGTGTCGTGGAAGTGGTTTCAGCGAAGGAAAGATGCGGATCAATCACTTTTACACTGCACCGTTACTTGTAACAGAAAAGGAAAGTATTGCCTTTCTGAAAAAAGAGTACGGTACTGGCGGATGCTCCTGGACTTTTCTGGACGGAACACACGGTTGGGTCGATCATGACAGTAAGGGTATCAAAATCACGTATGGAAATTACGGTGATCCCAATCGTTATGAGAAACTTCTGAAATGGTCTGAGGTGGACAAACGACTTCGTCTCCTTATCGAAACAGATCGTTATCTTGGAGAGGCTGGGAAAGAAAAGTATGAAAAGTGGATCACCGAAAAGCTGGAAAAGGACGCTGCATATGCAGCATCCATGGAACGAGCCAAGCGCCTCATCTCCGAATATTGCGAGAGGGAGCGCTTGTCTGCTCCGGACTTCTCAAATCTGAAGGAGATCCCGCTGGCCTATACCACGACAGAAGATGGCGCGCATGAGCTGCAGGTTTATGCAAATCTGATCCGACACGAGATAGTGTATACCGTTGACGGAGGTCAATACTCTTATACACAGCACCCAAATGTTAACGCACTTTGTGACCATGAACTCGAAGAAGCAACACTGAGTGACTTCACAGACGATGCGTTGAGCTGCTACATCAAGCGATATCCCGATAGAGTTGCGCCGGTAACCTATGCGCGAGAAGTGTTCATACCCGGCGAAACGATTCTTCCCATTGCCGGCAGAGATTTCCTTGTTGATCGCATCAACGATAACGGCACAGTTAATGTGCAGGACACTACCCCTGGTACCCCGTCGGAAAAGGTATTCTATGTGCTGCCGGCGACCTATCTTCGTCGCATCAAAGAAGGTGCCCGAATCTACCAACCGGGTGACAGGGTCTATCTGGAAGATGGGGCAGTCTTTACGCTCGAAGATATTGGCATGTTTGATATCCGTTTGAGAGACGAAAGTTTCCCGTTAATCAGCAGAGCCATCAACAGGAGGGATTTTGCACGGATTCTGGAGCGAGATGAGCGTAACAAAGGGTTGGTCCCGCCTCCGGTCGATATGCAGTCAGAAAGCCCTGTAGCCGCTATTGAGGCAATGCCGCCAGAGCCGCTGCCGGATGACGAACTGGGCGATGCTTTTGTTGATCAGGTTATGGCAGATGCTGAAGCATTGGCGGAGCCATATCAGAATGAGCCGATCAACTACACTGCCCCGTACCGACCGGAGGTTCCTGCCGGTCCTAAGGCGAAGTTTGCGGCTAACATAGAAGCAATCCGATTACTGAAAAGTATCGAGCAGCGTGTGGCAAATGGCGGTTATCCGGCCAATGCA
>JAFUNR010000014.1 GCA_017472965.1 Oscillospiraceae bacterium
ATCATGGAGTTCCTTTATGCCATTCGATTTTGCATTTTCGCATAAAAGCAACAATCCAGTGCGACCATATCCTTTCCCACGATGCGGAGCATAAATAATCACATCAGCAATATAAATCTTTCTTTCTCCGTCAAAATGATATGCTACCTCGCCGACAAAAGTGTCCCTATCCTTGATGTATCTGTAAAATCGCTTGCCATTGTGGTTTGTTATCCATCTGTCATGCCAATCTGCCCAGTATTCTTTGGGAAATGGAATTATACCTCCGTAGGCGTGATTGTAAGACATGGTTTGCTCATCGCCCATCATTTTTTCCTTAAACCACAAGTCCTCAACCTGAGGTTCATACAATTCAAGCATTTCCTCACCTACCAATTCTTATTTTCCTAACTGTTCGACCTATTGGAATTTATCTGAATTTCTCTAAACGGAATAACAGTTCTTCATCAACAACATCAATGCCATTCTTATACGTGTACCCCATTTTTCTGTAAAACGGGCAGGCAGTAATGGATGCAGGAATTTCGATACGCTTTGCGCGTAAAAAGTAATTATCACTTTCTAATGTTTCAATTATCTTACGGCCTACACCTTTGCCTTGATATTCTGGAAGCACAAAAATATTAAACAAGCTACTTTCGTCTTCCTTGCCCCAATATGGACCAATTGCACCACATCCAACAATCACATTCCCATCGCAAACAACATAAAAATGCGTCCATGCAGCCCGCTCGATTACACCCTCTGGACTGAACATTTTAACATCATTTTCAATGTATTCTTCCGAATAGTCCTTAACATTCGTTGTTCTGAGTGTCTTAATGATTAACGCTGACACTTCGTTTGCATCACTATTCTGGAATCTTCTAACATTGAAAATTTTGCTCATCTCTATACCTCCGTCAAATTCAAGTTTGACTGTTGTTTGGTCTATTCTATCACACGGCTACAAAAGTTACAAGAACGCTCCCGGCAGATGACCTGCCGGCTTCTCAAGCGCGGATCACGCACCAACAAAAAAAGCACCCGCAAGGGGTGCTTTTTTGTTGGTGGGCCATCAGGGTTTCTGCAGACGGCGGCCTGCGGCCGCCTTACTGCGAAAGCTGCGCAAAGGCTGTGTTTGGCACATTGCTTCCCGGCAGCTTTCGGAGGTTCTCAAGCGCGGATCACGCACCAACAAAAAAAGCACCCGCAAGGGGTGCTTTTTTGTTGGTGGGCCATCAGGGTTTCGAACCCCGGACCAGCCGGTTATGAGCCGGCAGCTCTAACCACTGAGCTAATGGCCCGTGTTCTATTAGAATACCGAAAAAAGCCGTTTTTGTCAAGTAAAAACCTTTCGACAAAGCTGTACATCCGCAACATCCGCCCCCGCTGTACCGCATCTGTGAGCTTGCCGGCTTCCCGCCACTTGATTTCACTCAGGTTATCCGCTATAATACTACTTAAATATTATTTTTATGCCACAAGCATTTTGCGGAGGTCTTTTTTTATGACTGCAACACATTCTCTACGCCGGGGCTTCTGGGGCAAAATCATCGGCGACAGGGCGTTTTATGCCATGGTGCTGACCATCGCCGTGCCGATGATCGTACAGAACGCCATTACCAACTTTGTCAGCCTGCTGGATAACATCATGGTGGGTCAGGTAGGCACCGAGCAGATGTCCGGCGTGGCCATTGCCAACCAGCTGATTTTCGTTTTCAATCTGTGCGTGTTCGGCGGCAACGGCGGCGCGGGCATCTTTACCGCCCAATTCCACGGCAAGGGCGATCCCGACGGCATCCGTTACACCATGCGCTTCAAGATGATCCTCTCTTTGCTGCTTTCCACCGCAGCCATCACTTTGTTCACCCTGTGCGATGCTGCGCTGATCGGGCTTTTTCTGCATGACGGCAGTGCCAGCGGCGACCTTGAGCTGACGCTTGTTTCCGGCAGAGAATACCTGCGGGTGATGATCTTCGGCCTGCTGCCCTTTGCCATTATCCAGACCTATGTGGGCACCCTGCGCGAGGTGGGCGAAACCAGCCTGCCCATGAAAGCGGGCATCGCCGCGGTGCTGGTCAATCTGGTATTCAACTTTCTGCTGATCTACCCCACCCGCACCCTGCATATCCTGGGCGTTTCCTTCACCATGGTCGGCGCCGGCTGGGGCGTGGTGGGCGCGGCAGCGGCCACGGTGCTCTCCCGCTTTGTGGAGCTTGCCATCGTCATCATCTGGTCGCACCGCCATACACAGCGTTTCCCCTTCTTCAAAAAGGTGTGGCGCAGCCTGCGGCTGCCCGGGCACCTTGTCCGGGATATCATCCTGCGGGGCATGCCGCTGCTGGTGAATGAATTCATCTGGAGCTTCTCCATGACCGCCATCAACCAGTGCTACTCGGTACGCGGTCTGGCGGTAGTGGCGGCCATCAACATCGCCTCCACCATTTCCAATCTGTTCAATGTGGTGTACATGTCGCTGGGCAACGCGGTGGGCATCATGGTGGGCAAGCTGCTCGGTCAGGGCAGCATGGACGAGGCTGTGGACACCGACCGCAAGCTGATCGCCTTTGGCGTGGGAATGTCGATGATCATCGGCGGTCTGCTGGCGGTCACTTCCGGTCTGTTCCCGCTGCTGTACAACACCACGGACGAGGTACGGGAGCTGGCCGGCTACCTGATCATGTGCTCCGGTCTGCTGATGCCGATGTTCTCTTTCCTGCACTGCACCTACTTCACGCTGCGCTGCGGCGGCAAAACGGTGGTCACCTTCCTGTTTGACTGTGTGTTCATCTGCTGTGTCAACCTGCCGCTGGCGTACTGTCTGGCGCATTTCACCGCCGTGGATATCCGCGTGCTGTATCTGGCGGTGCAGCTGGTGGATCTGGTCAAATGCATCATCGGCTTTGTGCTGGTGAAAAAAGGCATCTGGATCAACAACATCGTAGGCGGCAGCAAAGATGCCGCGCCCGCACAGTGACGAAAGCGCTGTACACCGTTCGCTTTTTGGGAGGCCATCCATGAGCACACTTTCTCTGCGCCGGGGATTTTTGGGCAAATTCATCGGCGACAAGGCGTTTTATTCCATGGTGCTGGCGCTGGTGCTGCCCATGATGCTGCAGGATGCCATCACCAATTTTGTGGGCCTGCTGGACAATATCATGGTGGGGCAGACCGGCACCGAGCAGATGTCCGGCGTGGCCATCGCCAACCAGCTGCTGCTGGTTTACAATATGAGCATCTTTGGCGGCAACGGCGGCGCGGGCATTTTCGGCGCACAGTTTTACGGCAAGGGTGATCCGGACGGCGTGCGCCATACGCTGCGCTACAAGCTGCTGCTGGGCGCGGGGCTTTCCGCTGCAGCCATGGTGCTGCTGGCGGTATGGGATGAACAGCTCATCGGGCTTTTTCTGCACGAAAGCGCCGACGGCGGCGATCTTGCGCTGACACTGCGGGCAGGCTGCAGCTACCTTGCTGTGATGCAGGCGGGTATCCTGCCCTTTGCCGTCACCCAGGCCTACGCCACCACGCTGCGCGAATCCGGCGAGACGGGGGTGCCCATGAAGGCGGGCATCACCGCGGTATTTGTCAATCTGGTTTTCAACTTCCTGCTGATCTACCCCACCCGCACCCTGCATATTCTGGGCGCTTCCTTCACCATGATCGGCGCCGGCTGGGGCGTGGTGGGCGCGGCAGCGGCCACGGTACTCTCCCGCTTTGTGGAGATGAGCATCGTGATCCTCTGGGCACACCGACACACGCAGCGTTTTCCCTTCTTCAAAAAAGTCTGGTGCAGCCTGCGGCTGCCGAAGCGTCTGGCGGCGGATATCACCGTCAAAGGGATGCCGCTGATGGTCAACGAGCTGCTGTACACCGTTGTGCTGACCTTCATCAACCAGTGCTACTCCATGCGCGGGCTGACGGTGGTGGCAGCCTTCAACATCGCCAACACCATCGCGGGGCTTTTCACCGTGATCTCGGCTTCGCTGGGCAGCGCACTGGGCATTGTGGTGGGACAGATCCTCGGCGAGGGGAATATGGAAAAAGCGGTGGATACCGACCGCAAAATGATCGCCTTTGCCGTGGCGGTGGGCGCTGCGGTGGGCGGTTTGCTGGCGGTGGCTGCAGAGCCCTTCCCGCTGCTGTACAATACCACCCCTCAGGTACGGGAGATGGCCAGCGGTCTGATCGTCATCATCGGTATATTCACCCCGATGCACGCCTTTTTGCAGTGCTGCTATTTCACGCTGCGCTGCGGCGGCAAGACCGGCATCACCTTTATCTTTGACTGTGCCTTCATCTGCCTGGGCAACCTGCCGCTGGCATTCTGTCTGGCGCACTTCACCGACATGAACATCCTGTGGATGTATGTCTGCGTGCAGGCCTTTGATCTGACCAAATGCCTGTTCGGCTTCCTTATGGTAAAAAAAGGCGTGTGGATCAACAACATCGTAGGCGGCACCGCCGCGCAGGAAGCCGCACCGTAAGCGGCCCGCATCCGCATAAAAAGAACCGTTTTCTCCGGCAGCGTATCTGTCCGCCCGGGAAAAACGGTTCTTTTTTGTCTGCGTCTCAGTTCTCGAAGCCGTGCTGGCGGCGCAGCATCCGCAGCCAGTTGAAAAAGCCGTACAGATCGTTGACCAGAAACGCCGCAAAGCACGCCACCACCGAAAGGCAGCCGGTATCCTGCAGCGCGGCCATGGTCCACAGCACCAGCAGCACCACATCATTTGCGGCATACGCCAGCGCAAAAAAGGGGCTGCGGCGAAAGGTGAGGTACACTGCCGCAAAGCTGGTGGCAACGGAAAGAGTACTGACGGTCAGATTGGCCGTATCAAAGGCAGCGAGGATAAAATAGAAGGCGACTGTGACCGCAGCGGTCAGCCCGACCAGCAGCGGAAGCTCACGACGGGACAGCCGGTTCACCGCCACCTGCGCATGATTGCCGGCATAGGGATGGCGCAGCCAGCTGATGAGTGCAGCCAGCGCCATGGGCATGGTCATGCCCAGATAGGTGATCATCTCGCCGTAATAGGCCACCCGCCAGGAGATCACGCCGTAGATCAGGCTGAAGATCACCATCAGCAGCTGACCGAAGGCATGGCCCCGGGCGCTGTAGATCAGCGAGGTGACCCCGATGAGTGAGGCCGTCAATGTCAGCCAGTCGGTGCGGTCAAACAATACGAATGCCAGCAGCACCGCCCCCGCCGAGCCGCCCCACAGCGCCAGTTCGAATTTTGAAAAGCCCGCCACAGCTTTTTGGATGAATTTCATGTGTACTCCTTTCTCCGCTGCCGCTGCGGCAAACAAAAACGGCACCCGCTGCGCACATCTTCAAGGACCTAACGATGTGCGAACGGACGCCTGCGGCATCCACTACCCGGTGGCAGTGCAGTATTCTTTTTTCTGTAAAAAGTATACCGCACCGCGGCGGAATTGTCAAGGCCGCCCTCCGCTGCATAGGATGAACCGGGAACCCACCGGAATATATGCAAGGAGGAATCGCCATGGAATACGAGGAACTGAGTTACCGACGGATGCTGCAGGTGATCGAGAGCAGCCGGATCTGTCATGTGGCTGTGGTACACGGCAAGACCCCTTATGTGGTGCCGCTGTGCTGCAGCTGCCGCATGGACGGGTGCATCCCCGTCTTTGAGCTGCACGCAAAGCACGAGGGTGACCTGCTGGAAGCATTGGCCGCCGGCAGCAGCGTGACACTGCTTTTTGAACGCAGTCTCCGCGGCGGCGCGACCGAAACGGTGCTGGTATACGGCCGCGCCGCGGTGGAACAGACCATGCCGCAGGAATACGCTGACCAAAGCAGCGCCCGCCGCAGTGAAGCAGACATCTGGGCGCAGACCGGACAGGTGCGGTTTGGTACATACGGCGAACAGCACGCCGAGGGCTGCCGCTGCACCGAAGGATGCCCCGGCTGCAGCTGCCGCAATGAAGCCGCCCGCCGCGGCACTGACGGCTGTCGGGAAAAAGCCGCACCCTGTCCGTGCCATTCGCACGGCACACCGGAAGCCTGCCGCACCGGCGACGCCTGTCCGCTGTATCCCCGCACACAGGGCTGTACCGACTGCGCCGACCGGTACGACCGCTGCCGCCCCGCGCCGCAGCCCCATTGCCCGGCGCGCATCACGGTGACCGCCGATGAAATGACCGGCCGCTGCTACTCTGCCTGCGCCGCCCGCTGCCGGAACGATGCGGAGTGGGCGGATTAAAACACTGCTCCTGTTCCGTATCCAGAAAGGCCGCAGCGGCACTCCTGCCGCTGCGGCCCTCTTTTTTTCCTGTACGGCACACGCTGCACAGGGCCGATATATAAACTGTTTTCGGCTGTTTGCGCCCTTTCCGTATTTTATTCGTGGTGCATATGGCAGGCATCGCAGTCGCCGGTGCACAGCAGCTCGCGGTCATAGGGGATGCCGTTTTTATCGTAATAATCTTTAATGGCAGCCTTGACCGCCTGTTCGGCCAGCACCGAGCAGTGGATCTTGTTGGCGGGCAGGCCGTCCAGCGCCTCCACCACCGCCTTGTTGGAGAGGGTGAGCGCTTCCTCCAGCGGCTTGCCCTTGATCATTTCGGTGGCCATGCTGCTGGTGGCGATGGCGCTGCCGCAGCCAAAGGTGATGAAGCTCACATCTGCGATGCATCCCTCCCGCACCTTGATATACATCCGCATGATGTCGCCGCACCTGGCATTGCCCACCTCGCCGATGCCATCCGCATCCTCCATCTTGCCCACATTACGGGGATTCTGAAAATGATCCATCACTTTTTCAGAGTACAGCATATTTTAATCTCCTTTATCGTATCGCTTCAAAATCAGATCAGATGGGGACGCTCGCCGTTTTCCAGCGCATCCCACACGGGGGACATGGCCCGCAGCCGCGCCACAATGGCGCCCACCGAGTCGATGATGTGCTCCACCTCGTCATCGGTGATCTCTGCCGAAGGGGACAGCCGCAGGGAACCGTGGGCGACCTCGTGCGGCAGGCCCAATGCCAGCAGCACATGACTGGGATCCAGCGAGCCGCTGGTGCAGGCGCTGCCGCTGGAGGCGGCAATGCCGGCGGCATCCAGAAGCAGCAGAAGGCTCTCGCCCTCGATGCCCTCGAAGCAGAAATTGACGGTGCCGGGGTTGCGCTGCTGCCGGTCGCCGTTGAGCCGGCTGTGGGGAATGGCGGAGAGTCCGGCGATCAGGCGCTCCCGCACAGCGGTCAGGCGGGCTGCTTCGGCGACCATTCCTTCGGCGGCCTGCTGCAGCGCGGCAGCCATGCCGGCAATGGCGGGAAGGTTTTCGGTGCCGGCACGCAGATTGCGCTCCTGTGCGCCGCCGGCGATCAGCGGCTGTACCGGTACGCCGCGGCGGACATACAGGAAGCCTGCGCCCCGCGGCCCGCCGAATTTATGCGCCGAGGCGCTGAGCATATCGATCTTCATGGCGTGTACATCCAGCGGCATATGCCCCACGGCCTGCACCGCATCGGTATGGAACACCACGCCCCTTTCGCGGCAAAGGCTGCCGATGGCTTCGATGGGCATGACGGTGCCGATCTCGTTATTGACCGCCATCACGCTCACCAGAGCGGTATCGGGGCGAAGGGCGGCGGCCACATCCTCCGCAGTGACCACGCCGTTTTCGTGCACATCCAGCAGAGTGACGGCAAAGCCCTCCTTTTCCAGCGTCTGCAGCGTGTGCAGCACGGCGTGATGCTCAAAGGCGGTGGAGATCAGGTGCTTTTTTCCTTTTTTCGCGCCGGCATATGCGGCGCTGCGGATGGCCTGATTATCCGCCTCGCTGCCGCCGGAGGTGAAGATGATCTCCTTTGCATCGGCGCCGATGACGGCGGCAACGGCGGTGCGGGCGGCCTCCAGCCCTTCTTTGGCGTACTGGCCGAGGGTGTACAGACTGGAGGGATTGCCCCACTGCTGCTCCATGGCGTGCAGCATGGCGGCTTTTGCAGCCTCGCCGGTGCGGGTGGTAGCGGCATTATCGGCATATATGTATCGCGGCATTCGGGTGTCGCTCCTTTCGTTTTCAGCTTGCAGATACAGTATACCATCTATTCCTCATAAAATCAATAGGAATTATGGAAAATTTTGTGTTTTCCTGCAAATATGAAAAGATCCGCGCTGTTCTGAGCAGAAAAGCACGGATCCTTATCGAAATCAATTCTCAATCCAGCAACCGGGCGGAAGGCACCGTACCGTTGACTAGATCGGCAATGGTCACGCGGGCGAGATAATCCGTCACCAGCGAATCCAGCTCGCGCCAGACCGGCAGGGTCAGACATTCGGCGGCCTTTTCGCAGCCCTTGGCACCGCAGTGCAGGCAGGCCACGGGGGCAAGCCCACCCTCGGTCAGACTGACGATCTCCGCCACGGTGTATTCGGCAGGGCTGCGGGTCAGACGGTAACCGCCCACCTTGCCGCGCTGACCCACCAGCAGGCCGGCATGCGCCAGAACGGCGACGATATTTTCCAGGTACTTCAGCGAAAGTTCCTGTCGCTCGGCGATGGATTTCAGCGAGATCAATCCCTCGCCGTCGTGCTGGGCCAGATCGACCATAACATGCAGCGCATAGCGCCCTTTACTGGAGATCATCATACTGTTTGTGCTCCTTTATCTTCGGCGAAAACTTCCTCCGCCGGTTTTTCCCTGTGAGATTTATCTTTCCTGTCAGCCTTTGCCGTTTTCCGGGCACCCGGTTCTCCGGCAGAATGCTCCAGCAGCTGCTCAAAGCAGAGTCTGCCGGCCAGTGTCTGTATCGCCGCATCCGCCAGCGGAGGCATCCCCTGCGGCGCAGGGGTATCGCCGTTCAGCCGGTGCTCCAGCCCTGCGCAGAAAAGCGCATAAGCAGTCTGCGTATCGCGGCCCTCGCAAAGCACAGCCAGCAGCTGCGCCAGCTCGGCGGCAGAAAACGCCCGCTTGAGCAAAAACAGCATCACCAGTATGGCCAGATGCTCCCGTCCGTATTTCTTTTTGCAGGTGGGCGGCAGCAGCTTCTGCTTGACATAGTTATTGATAATAGTGGAGCTGACACCGCCGCGATCGGGCAAAAGCGGAGCGAAACTCTGCTCCAGCACCAGCATCACCTGATCCAGATACAGCCCCAGATCCGGCAGCTCCTGCCATGCGGGGCAGCGATATCCGATGTGCACGGAAAATCCCCTCCCCCGGCATTCCGATCCCAGAATATTCACTATTCCTATGGATATAATGATAAATAATGTACGCTTCTTTGTCAAGGGGTGGAAAACAGATTTGTGCATAAAAACAGTATAAATTGTCAAAAAGACGAATTTAATGCCTGCAAAACAGAACCGAACGGTTGACAAGTTCCGTTGTGTGCCGCATAATGGTACTGCAATGCACCGCTTTTTTCGCCGCGTTTCCGGCGGCGAAAAATCTTTTGAAGGAGCGTTTTACATGGATTTTCCGCTGAACAGTCTGGGGCTGACCCATGCCTTTCTTGCCGCGCGGGTGCGCCCCGGGGATTTCTGTATCGATGCCACCGCCGGCAACGGCCACGACACGGCGTTTCTGTGTTCGCTGGTGGGCGACACCGGACGGGTGCTGGCCTTTGACATTCAGCCGCAGGCGGTGGAAAACACCAACGCCCTGCTGGCGCAGCTGGGCTATGCTGCCATCGGCAAAGCGATCCAATGCAGCCACGACCGGCTGGCAGAGTATGCTGCCCCCGGTACGGTGGACGCCATCTGCTTCAATTTCGGCTGGCTGCCCGGCGGCGACCACAGTATCTTCACCACGCCGGCCACCAGCCTGCCCGCCATTGATGCGGCCCTGACGGCGCTGCGCCCCGGCGGTGCGCTGAGCTTGTGCCTGTATTACGGCGGACGCAGCGGCTACGCCGAGCGGGATGCCATTCTGGCCCATCTGGAGCAGCTGGACAACCGCCGATACACCGTCATGGTCACCCGCTTTGCCAACCGCACCGGCGATGTACCCATCCCCGTGTTCATCGTGAAAGAGAACTGAAGAAAGCCTGCCGCCGCTGCGGCGGCTTTTCTTTTTTGCTTTGTGTTCACTGTGCCGCCGCAGCCAGATTCCACAAAACAATAACTTTTTATTGTTAAACGATAAATTTCTATTGACTTTCGATTTTATCTGTGTTATTTTAGTGGTACCAAAACCAAAAAGCGAGGATCACTGTCATGCTCAAACAACTGAAATGGAATGAAAGCCGCAGTCTACTGCTTTCACAGCTGATGGTGGGGGTATTCTTTGCCGCACTGGCGGCGCTGGATATCTTCGGCTGGTGGGTGGTGCGCTATATCTGTGAGCACCTGATCGCCGTCAACCACGGGCTTGCCGGCGGGTATATCCTGCTGGGCTGTCTGTATGTATGCAGCCCTGCCGCCTATACCGTGCTGTGGGATCTGCACCGGCTGCTGAAAAACATACGCATGGGACAGGTGTTCGTTGCAGACAACATCCGCCGGCTGCGGCGCATCAGCTGGTGCTGCACTGCAGCGGCGGCGATCTGCCTTGCGGCAGGCATCATGGAATGGCCCAGCGTTTGCATCATTGCGCTGGCCGCCGGCTTTATGGCGCTGATCGTGCGCATCGTGAAGAATGTATTTGAACGCGCCATCGCCATGAAGGACGAGCTGGATCTGACCATCTGAAAGGAGGAGAGCGCATTGCCCATTGTTGTGAATCTGGATGTGATGATGGCAAAACGGAAGATGCCCGCCGGCGAACTGGCCGAGCGCATCGGCATTACTCCCGCCAATCTCTCCATCCTGAAAAATCAGAAGGCCCGTGCGGTGCGTTTTTCCACGCTGGAGGATCTGTGCCGGGTGCTGGAATGCCAGCCCGGCGACCTGCTGGAATATGTGCCGGAGGAATGATTCCCGGAAGAACGCCCCCGCGCAAATGAATCCGCACGACACATGAAAACCGCGGCGCCGCTGCGTGCCGCCCGAACGGAGGAAAGCTGAATATGTGTGATCACCTGCAGGATGCGGAAAACCGCACCCCTTTGTTTGCTGTACCCAAAAACGGAGAAAATCTGCCCGGCGCCGCCGCTGCGGCCGGTGCCGAAGCCGCAAAGCCCCTCCCCTCGCCTTTTTCCCATGCGGCGGACAAATGGGCGCTGCCCGCCGCGCTGTGGGCAGGGTATCTTTACTGTCTGGCTCTTTTTGCTCCGAATGATTTCCGCTGGCCCTATCACATCCGCATCGGCGGCGAAAACGGTCTGTGGCTTTACTGTATGCCGCTTATACTGTGCACAGTTTTCTGTACCGGTGTGACGGTGTGGTGCCGGCTGCGGCGCATACGCGGCGCTGCCGAAAGCCCGCTGTGGCTGGGCTGTCTGCTGACGGTTGCCGCCGCCATGGGCTTTGACCGGCTGAACGCCGCCGGCTGGGCGTTGGGGTGGCTGGCATTCCACGGCTTTGCCGTGGTGTGGGCGCTGGCACGCACCGGTCAGCTCACCGGCGGGCGCACCGGACCGGCCTTTGTGCCGGATGTGCTGCGGGGCATCGGCCGTGGCTTTGCCGGACTGGCCGCGTGGCCGCGGGATGTATGGGCGTTTTTCGCCGGACTTCCCCGCCGCCCCCGCCGTAAAAGCGGACACACCGTACCCGCTCTTTTGTGCATCGGGGCCGCCCTTGTGCTGCTGATGCTGGCGGCAAAGCAGCTTGCCGGTGCAGACGACCTCTTTGCCGACCGGCTGCAGCAGCTGGTGGAGGCACTGATCTTCTGGAAGGATCTTTCGGTGGAGCCTGCGGTGGTATTCAGCCTGATCTTCATGTTTCCGGTGGGCGCATTCTTCTACGGCATGACTGTGGCGGGACACCGCGCACTGGATGAACACCCCCGCCCTGCGGTATCGGTCTATGCCGAAGCCCTTGCTCCGGCGCGGCAGGTGCCTGTCGGACTGCTGTGCGGGGTACTGGCGGCATTCGCCGTGCTGTACTTTGCTTTTTTCGGTATCCAGAGCGGGTATTTTCTGGGGGCTTTCACCGGAAAGCTGCCGGAGGGCTTTACGGTGGCCAACTATGCACGGCAGGGCTTTTTCGAGCTTTGCCGGGTGGTCCTGCTGAACTTTATCCTGCTGGCGGCGGCGGAGATCTTCGCCCTGAAGCCGCTGCACGGCTGCCGCCCGCTGCAGGGGGCATCGGCAGTGATCCTGGTGCAGAGCATCCTGCTGTGGGGAACGGCGGCCTCCAAGCTGGGGCTTTACATCTCGGTTTTCGGCTTTACCGCCAAACGGCTGCTGGCGGCGTGGGCTCTGCTGGTGCTGGCGGTGGCGCTGTGCCGGTGGCTGCGCCGCGTATGGGCGCGGTGCAGCGTGCTGCGGCCCTGCCTGCTGGCGGGCGCAGTCAGCTTTGCACTGCTTTGCCTGTACTGATTTTTCCGCACTGCGGCACCATGCCGCAAAAGCCGGCGGCGCCGGATGCCCGCCGGCGCTGCCAAAAATACACAAAAAGGGAGAGCGGTTATGTATTACAATATTTCAAGCATCCTGCTGGGTCTGGCAGCCCTGACAGTGCCGCTGCTTGCCCTGCGCCGCGGCGGCGGACATTTTGCCAGCTTCGGTCTTTGCATGGCAGCGCTGCTGTGCCAGTTTTTTGAGCTGGCACGGCGTGCGGCGCTGGGGGATCTTTCCGCCATTGCGGATACGGTGCGTGCCGTATGCATCGCAGCGGCGGCGCTGTGCCTGCTTTGCATGGCAGTCAATCTTTTTTGCCGTTTTTTGCAAAAACGCTGAAGGAAAAACAAAAGCTTCTCCGTTTATAAAAATGAGAGAACCGGATGGGGAGGGATGCTGCATGAAAACCAAAGCACGGTATACTGCCGTTCTTCTGTGCCTGCTGGCCGCTGTGCTTGGCTGTGCGCTGCTGCTGTGCGGCGCAGCCGACCGCTGTGCGCCGGAGCGTGAGCGGGGCGCAGCATTGGCCGCAGCCTGCCGCTGGCTGGAGGAGAGCTTCCCACTGCGGCAGTATTTTCCGGACGGCAGCTTCCGGACGCTTTCCGCACGGCTGTGCCGGATGGGCTTTACCGATCCGGAGGGCAACACCCTGACCCTGACCCTGCGCCGCGCCCCGCTGGGCGGCTACCGGGTGACCGGCGCCGCACACGGCGGCATATAAATGCAAAGCCTTTTTCCTTCTTTCAGCGATAAGACAGCAAAAAGCCCCCTTCCGGCACACCGCTTTGCGGGCGGTGCGGAAAGGGGACTTTTTCTATTCAGGGATTGGTGACATAGCACCAGCCGTCCAGACTGCCGAAGCTAACGGCAAAGCGCAGCCGCCAGCTGCCGTCCTCCTGCCGCTGACCCAGCGGAAGCAGGATCGTGCCGTTGCTGTCCTTTACCGGCGACCATGCCTCGGTGCGGGCATCGCCCTCCAGCGCCAGCGTGCGCCATGTGCTGCCGCCGTCGTCGGTGGCGTGGACGGTCAGACCGCTGCCGTAGCGTTCGCACAAAAAGCCGGTATTCTCATCCACAAAACCCGCACCGCTGAGCTGACCACACAGAGCTGCGGGGGCGGTCAGCGGCTGCTCGCGCCAGCTGACACCGCCGTCCGATGTGAAAAACAGCCGGTGCGCCGCACCGCCCGCAGCGGGGGTATCCTCTGCCACGAGCCAGCCGTGCTGTGCCGAGGTGAAGCCGATGAAAAGCTTTGCGGCAGAGGTCTCCAGCACGGCGGTCTGCCAGCTGGCGCCGCAATCGGCGGTGACGGCGATCTGCACGCCATCCGCCGCGGGCAGACACAGCGCCGAGACCGTCTCGCTGACGAATACACCAAGCCCTGCCGCCTGTTCGGCATTCTCCGGCGACAGGCAAAGCGGACTTTGTGCACTGTGTGCACCGCTGCGCCATGTGAGCACCAGCCCGCCGTCTGCATCCGCGTACCAGCCGCCGCCGTTTTCCAGCCAGTTGAAAAGCTCGCCGCCGGCGGCGCGGGAATATGCCGCCCCGCAGACCGTCTGCCCCGCAAAGCCGCCCGCACGGACAGGCGCAAGGGCATAGGGCAGCGAGGGCGCCGCCTGCACGGCCTGTTCGCTCAGTGCATTTTCCAGCGCGAGGGCGGCATCGGCATCCAGCGGCGGCAGGCGAAAATGCGCCGTGCGGCCATCCTGCACCAGAAATGCCACTGCGCCCTGCGGGTAGATGCTCAGGCAGCTGCCGTCCGGTGCGGCGGCAGTCAGACAGGAGACCGTCCAGCCCGCCTCAATATACGGCTCGTAACGCTGCCAGCTTTCGGGGTGCAGCGCATCGAAGAACTGCTGCTGCAGTGCGCCGGTCAGCTCAAAGCGGGTATCGAAGCTGGCGGGGCCCAGCGTATCGATGCCGATAACGGTAAAATCCGTCAGCTGCGCCGGAAAAAGCGCCGCGCCGGCAGCGGGGCTGTTTGCCGCCGCAGCCAGAAACGCCGCAGCAGCGGCAGCCGTTCCCTGCGGCAGCCGCCATGCCAGCGGCTGCTGCCAGCTATTGGGAGAGAGATACAGCGCCGCATCGCCCCGCAGCACAAGGCGGCCGCGCCCCTCATTCACAAAAACCGTGCCGCCGTCATACCACTGGCCGGGGGTAAGGGCGTTTTCCGTCTGTACCCAGCGCTCCGGCTGCAGCAGCGCGCACAGCTGCGCCTGCTGTTCGGCGCTCAGAGCCTGCTTTTCCAGAACCGAGCCCTCCCAGAAAGAAGCGGTATCCCCGCCTGCTTCGGCATAGCCGGCATAGGCAAGCCCCTGCGCAGGGGCAAAACGGATGACATTCAGCAGACCGGAAAGCTGCGGCCAGAGGGAAAGCTCCAGCGCGTAATACGCGGGGCTGCCGTCCCGCAAGGTCTCCGTCAGCTGGATGATACCGGCGCTGCCGCCGATACACACATCCAGCGCGTAGCCGCCTGCGGTGTACAGCGTACCGCCCGCCTCCCGCAAGGAGGAGCTGACAGCGGCGGCTGACAGCGGCTGCCACGGGGCGCTTTGCAGCAGCGCCCAAAGCGCTTCGCTTTGCTGCGGCGTGACGGCGGCTGCGCCCAGCGGCTCGCCGAAATCACCGCGCTCGGTCACCAGTGCGCAGAAGGGCTGCTGCAATGCATCCCCCGTTGCCGCGGCGGCAAGCTGCTCATGCAGAAGCTGCAGCGCCTGTGCCTCGGTAGGAGTGACGGCCCAGCACTGCAGCGTGCCGCTGTAATCGCCGCGCAGATACACCTGCGCACCGCCGCACCAGAAAAGCTGCGCCCCCTGCGGATTTTTTGCGCCCAGCAGCACGCTGTCCCCCACGGCGGCGGCATCGGCATCCTGCAGCCGCAGCCAGCCCTGCGGGCACAGGGCATCCGTCAGCAGGCTTCCGGCGGCGGCGGGAAGGGTGCACCCGCCGTCCTCGCCGGGACAGACGGCATACAGCAGGCTCAGGCTTTCCACCGAAAAGGGCAGCTGCCCGTTGGGAATGATCCCGCCGGCAAACTGCGCATTCAGCACCGGCGGCTGCAACACCGCATCGGGCAGCTCTTCGGAGGGCTGCGATGCGGGGGCACGCTGACTTTCGGGCAGATCGCCGCCGGCGGACATGCATCCGCACAGCACAGCCGCGCTGAAAAGAACGCACAGCGCCAGCGCCGCTGCGCGGCAGCGGAAAACGGACGGTTTCTTCATGGGGGATCACTCCTTTCTGTATGTATTGTAGCGCATCCGGTGCGGCGGACGCAAGCCCCCGCGCCAAACTGTAACCTGTGTATCGGGGATGTAAACAAAAGGCCGGTGCACCGCGGCACCGGCCCTTGGAAAGGATCTACTTTTCTGCTCCGGAAAGGGAAGCGGGCAGCGCCTACGCCTGTTCATCCAGATAGGTCTGGATGCGGTTCTGGATGACGGCGGCGGTCTCGGCGGCGGTGCGGATACCATTATAATAGTAATCGGCTTCCTCAAAGAGGATATCCACCACAGTGGAATCAAAACGGAAGAAGGTATCGGTGGCATCGATGAGCGCAAGCAGCGCATCGCATTCCTGCTGCGTGATGGCGCGGCTGAAGTACGCGCGCTGCGCCTCCGTCAGCGGTTGCGGAACGCCGGAGGGCACCGAAAAGCTTGTGCGGTCATCCTTCTGCATACGCCGGATCAGCTTGCGCACGGCATCCTGCCGCAGGGGCAGCTGGTGCTGCATCTGCGCATCCTCCAGCAGAGCCTCCTGATAGGCGGGCAGCAGAAGCTGGCGCACGAACCGCCATGCGGTATCGGGATCGGCGCAGGTGCTGCGGATGCCCACCTGCCAGCCAGCCACAAAACAGCTGCCGCTGCCGCCCTCTGCATTAGGATAGCCGGTGAAGGTGATGGGGCCATTGAAATAGTAGGTCACCTCGGGGAACGAGGAGAAGGTGAAATAATCTGCCGCATACAGCAGCGCTTCGCCCTGTGCAAAAACCTGTTTCGGATCGGCGGTAAGATCCGTTTCGGCAGGGTAGGCGGCGCAGGATTCCAGCAATTGTATAAAGGCGGGGGTATTCAGATATGCCTTGCCGGCGGAATAATCGATGAAGCTTTTGCCGGCGGCATTGAGCTGATACCACAGCAGCAGATCGCGGCTGTAGCCATAGAACGGGGTGGCACAGCCGGCGGTGGCTTCGGCAAACTGCTGCGAATTCCAGCCGGTGAGCGTGCCGAAGCGTTCGGCGCTGCCCAGCACGGTTTTGATCCCGAAGGAGGGTGCAACGGTGAGCAGCCTGCCGCCCTGCTCGCAGGCTTTCAGTACAGAGGGGAAGAAATCCTCACGGGAAAGCTCAGGATCTGCATCGATGTAGGGATACAGATCAGCAAAAAGCCCCTTGTTATACAGATCGGCGCTGCTGGCAGAGGTGGCGGCAAGCACCACATCCGGCCCGCCGCCCTGTATCAGGTGACGGCCCAGCATGTCCAGACCGCTTTCAAAGCCGGCCTTTTCGGCGGCGGCATCGCTGTAATCCAGCAGCTCCACCCGGACATCGGCATTGGCAAGGTTGAATTCCTCGATGGCGGTGCGGAAGGAATCGCTCACATTCGTGCCGCCCACGGTGATAACGGCGCGGCTGTCATCGGAAAGGGGTACATTTTCTGCCAAAGATACGATTCTGATACGGTTCTTATTTGCCTCGTAGTGCAGCAGCCGGTCATCCTGCAGCACAATATCAAATTTCGATGTAAAGAAATCCGATGCACCTGAAGCCTGCCAGTCGTACAGACGGGTCAGCTCGTTCCTGTCCACATCCCATCGATACAGACCGTGGGATGTGCTCAGGCACGCGGTGCTGCTTCGCTGTGATACCGGATACTGCGGCAGCCAAAGGTTTCCGCCTCCATGCGGCAGAAGTTCATCCGAAGGCACGCTGAAAGGTTCCTTCACAGCAAAGCTGCCCTTCTCCGGCTCAAGAATATAGAAGGTGGATTCACCGGTAAGAAATTCGTATCCGTTTTCCATGGGATTCAGCGGACAGAGCTGCAGCAGAACGCGGCCGTCTGCAAGAGCCTGAATGCCGCTGACATCCGTACATTCCGGCAGCTCAATATCCGCCGCCAGACTGCCGTCTGCGGTTGAAAATACCAGCAGGTGCTCTTTTTGGGAAAAATCCCGCGGCCAGCCCGCATAAGTCTGCTGCCAGAGGAACCCCGGGGTGTGCCCCACCGGAGTAAGGCTCATTTTGCCGGTCATTGTATAATCAACGCGGATCCCCTCACCCACCCGGCCATTTTCATCAATGGGGCTCAGCCGCAGTTCACCGGAAACATTTTCGACATCCTCGCCCTCGCCGGTACGGACATACATATACCACATAGCCCATGGACGCTCATCGCCCATATCCAGCAAACGTTCCACAAGGAAATAAAGATATTGACCCTCCGGCAGATTTTCCACCAGCGCGGGATCCGGCTCCGGCAGCACGATATCCATCACCTGCGGATCGCTGCCGTCCAGCCCCACGCTGGCGATGGTTTTCTGGGTCTTTACAGCCTGCCGATCGATCCAACGGTAGCCATAGGTCCACAACCGGTCACCGATCAGCACACTGTAGGCTTCAGCACTCCAGTCCATGTAATCGCCGAACTGTGTCGCTACAGTCTTCATTGACTGCGGCTGCGCAGTATCGGATACCAGCGCCGCAACAGCCCTTTCTTCCTTGCCGGCACTCATAGTATCCACCGCCGCATCGCTCTCCGTCACAGGAACGCTCCCGCTTTCTGTCGGGCCGAGCACGGCGGCGCAGCCGATCAGGCCAAGCGCCAGCACCGCGCAGAGCAGTGCGGTGAAAAAGCCCTTCTTTTTATACTTCATAATGTTCACCAGCCTTTCTTTCAGCTGCTGTCTGCGCTCGCAGACGGCGGTCAGCGGCACGGCGGCGCGGCGGCTGCCGGCAAAGGCCAGCAGCGTTTCGCCGTAGTGCTGCTTTTCGGCGGCGGTCATGGTGCGGATCACCTGTTCATCGCAGGCAAGCTCGCAGGCGCGGGATATCTGTTTTTGAAGCAGCCACACCAGCGGGTTGAACCAGTGGACACAGGCGGTGAGCGCTGCCGCCCATTTGAGCCAGAGATCGCCCCGGCGGTAATGGGTAAGCTCATGGCGCAGCACGGCGGTCAGCCGTGCGGGATCCTGCAGGGCAGGGCTGCCCGCAGGCAGCACCACCACCGGCTGCAGCAGCCCCAGCGCCATGGCGCCGGTTACGGCGGTGCTGCCGATAATGCGCAGACGGCTGCCGTGATAAAGACACCCGAACACCGCGTGAGCGCCGTCAGAGACATCCTGCGCCGCGCGCAGCACGCGGCGGCGGAACAGTGCATAATTTACCGCCAGCCGCAAAGCAAAAGCGCCCGCGCCTGCCGCCCATACCCAAAAAAGTGTCCGGTACAGCCGCTGCTGCGCCGTACCTGCACGCACCTGCTGCTGTTCCTCCAGCAGCCGCACAAGAGAATCCGGCGGCTGCGCGGCGAGGGCCTGCTGCTGCGCTTTGACCGCGGCTTTTTCTTCGGCAGCGGGCTTTTGCGGGTAATCGATCTCAAAGGCGGCCATGCCGGTTTTGCGGGGCAGGGTCTGCGGCTGCGGCTGTTCCAGCAGGCTGGCGCCGGGGATGGCATCCAGCTGCCGCTGCACGGCGGCCTCGGCTTCGGCCTGCGCGGCCGCTTCGGCGTGCTGCATCTTCCGTTCCAGCTGCGTGAAAAGGGCAGGGCTCTCCTGCCCGCCCGGCACGCCGAACGGGAGCATCAGCCGCAGCAGCACCAGCGCCCACAGCCCGCAGCAAAACACCCTGCCCAGCCGTGCGCCCCACAGCTTATCCACGGCCCACACCGCCAGCCCCAGCGCCGTACCCGCCAGCGAGAGCCACCCAAGCAGCAACAAAAAGTCCTTCATCATTCTTCCTCAACGCGGAACATGGCGCTCAGCTCGGCGAGGTCGGCAGCGCTCAGGGCGCCATCCTCCACCAGTGCAGCCACCAGTTCCTTTGCATTGCCCGAAAACAGCTTTTCCACAAAATGCCGCGCCGTGTGCCGGTTATAGTTTTCCTGCGCGGTGAGCGCACGGTAAACGCCGCGGCTTTCCAGCGCGACGGCGCCCTTTGCCATCAGGCGGCGCAGCAGGGTCTTGACAGTGGAATCCTCCCACCCACAGCGCTCGCTCAGCGCATGGCGGATCTCCGCCAGCGGCAGCGTTCCCCCCGCCGCCCACAGCACCTGCAGCACTGCCAGCTCGGAATCCTGAATTTTCGACTCTTCCTTTTCCATGGCCTGTATCCTCCGTTTTCGCATCCATAAAAGTTTACTGTAGTAATCTTCTATTTACAGGTTACCACAGTAAACTTTCTCTGTCAACAGGTTTTTCGCGGCAAAGGATGGTTTCGGGCTTTCTTTTTGCGGACAAATCATGTAGAATAGAGAAAATGAGCTTTTTGACACAAGGAGGTCTTTGACCATGAACGAACTGAATGCCCGTCTGCTGGATTTTATCCGCCGCAGTCCCACCGCGCTGCATGTGAGCGCCAACGCCGCCGCCGAGCTTGCCGCCGCCGGTTACACCGAGCTGGATGAGTGCGCCGACTGGCAGCTTTGCCCCGGCGGGCGCTATTTTGTACGGCGCAATTCCAGTGCTCTGATCGCCTTTGCTCTGCCCGCCGACTGTACGCGGACGCATTTTCAGATCTTTGCCGCCCACACCGATTCCCCCGCGCTGCGCGTCAAGACCGCATGGAAGCTGGAGGATAAGCTGTATCTGCGGCTGAATGCCGAGACCTACGGCGGCGGATTGTGGGGCACCTGGAGCGACCGGCCGCTTTCGGTGGCGGGCCGCGTGGGCGTGCGCACCGAAAACGGCGTGCGGATGCAGCTGGTGAACATCGACCGTGATCTGCTGATGCTGCCCAGCGTGCCCATCCACTTCAACCGCGAAGCCAACAACGGCGTCAAGATCGACCCGCAGGCCGATCTGTGCCCGGTGCTGACGATGGATACCTCGCTGACACTGGAACAGCTGCTGGCTGAGGAGATCGGCTGCGCCGCGGAGGATATCCTTTCCCATGAGCTGATGGTCTACTGCCGCAGCCAGGGCTTCTGCTGGGGCGCACGGGAGGAGTTTCTCTCCTGCCCGCGGCTGGATGATGCCGCCTGCTGCTTTGCCGGTCTTGCCGCGCTGCTGGAGAGCGGTGACAAGGGCCGCAGCATCCGTATGCTGGCCTGTATGGATAACGAGGAGTGCGGCAGCACCACCCGTCAGGGCGCGGTGGGCACCTTCCTGATCGACACGCTGGAGCGCATCGGCGAGGCGCTGGGCTGGAGCCGCAGCCGCCTGCTGGCCGCACAGGCCGGCAGCTATATGCTGAGCGCCGACAACGCCCATGCGGTGCATCCCGCCCACGGCGAGCTGTACGATGCAGCCAACCGCACCGCCATGAACGGCGGCGTGGTGCTCAAGCACGCGGTGGCATATTCCACCAGCGGCGAAAGCGACGGCATTCTGCGGGCGCTGTGCAAAAAGCACGGTCTGCCCCTGCAGGATTTTGCCAACCGCAGCAACATCCGCGGCGGCAGCACGCTGGCCAACATCGCCACCACCCATCTGAACATCCGCATGGCGGATATCGGCCTGCCGCAGCTGGCCATGCACGCCTCCTTTGAGACCATGGGCGCAAAGGATCTTTCCGACATGGTGGAGCTTGCCCGCCATTACTTCGGCGAGACACTGACCGTGGCCGCCGAGGGCGATTACCGCTGGGAGGCATAACTGCCGCCCGCCGGACAGAGCACCGGACAAAAACGATGGATGCGGAGGGTTTGTATGCACCGCTGGTTTGAGTGGTTCGGGCTGGAGGGCAAATTTGTCCTGACTGTGCTGCTTTCGCTGCTGGCGCTGGGCATGGCGCTCGTCTTTCGCACGCCGGCGCGCTGGCTGATGGCCGCCGCCATGCTGTGCTCCTCGCTGGGGGATCTGATCCTTGCCAACTGGCGGGGGCTGGGCAGCCGCATGCCCATCCCCTCCTTTTACGCGGGGATGCTGTGCTTTATCGCGGCGCACATCCTTTATGCCGCAGCCTTTGCCGGACTGGTGCGCCGGCAGGGCGCATCGGTCTTTAACCCCGGCGGCCGGCTGGCACTTTTGCTGGCGGCGGCGGTGGGTACGGCGGTGGTCATCGCCGCACTGCGCCGGCCCGGGGTCGATCTCCGGCTGCTGGCCGCCTGCACAGGGTATCTGTGCATCATCGGCTGGATGCTGATGAATGTGTTTGCGCTGGCATGGAGCGCCAAAGGCGTGCACATACTGACCGCGCTGGGCGCATTCAGCTTTTTCCTTTCGGATGTCATCATCGGGCTGGACACACTGGTACACATCACGGCCTACAGCCGGTACATCTGGTGGCTGTATCCCATCGGACAGCTGCTGATGCTGTTGTTTGCATGAAAAAAAGAGGACCGGCGGGGGGCTTTTGGGCCGGCGCAGGTCCTCTTTGCATATGCGGAGCATTCCGCGGGAGGCACTTATGAAAACCTGTCACATTCACATCACGGATATTTTTCATCCCCACGGCGATCCGGACGATCACTACGATCTGGCGCTGGCCTTTGCGCTGCACAAAGCCGGACTGCTGCAGCTGGAGCAGGTGGTGATGGATTACCCCCCGCCCCACCGGGTGGGCGATCCCGCGCTGTGCGCCGCCGCGCAGCTCAACGAGATCACCGGCAGCCATGTGCCCGCCTGCATCGCCCCGCGGGATGAGGAGCTTGCCGGCGAGCGGCTGTGCGCCATGCTGCGCGCCGCACCGCTGCCGGTGACCTTCACCGTGGTGGGCAGTTCGGAGAGCATTGCCGCGGCCATCCGGCAGCAGCCGGCGCTTTTCAGCGAAAAATGCGCGGGCATTTATCTTGCCGCAGGCACCGGCATCGAGACCCCCGGCGGCATATTGGAATACAATGTGCGGCTGCACCCCGAGGCATTCACCACCGTGCTGAATGCCCCCTGCCCCGTTTACTGGGCGCCTTGCTACCACACCATCCTGACACAGGCCGGCGAGAGCATCTCGCCGGAGCGCAGCGGCTCGTACGGCAGCTGCTACTGCATCTACCAGCGTGAGCTGCTGGAGCATCTGCCCGCCCGTATGCAGAACTATTTTCTGTATATGCTGACCCGAAGCACCGACCCGAAATATCTGCGCTATCTGGACGGCGCGGTGGATGCCGCTGCGCTGGCGGAAAAGGGCGCGGAAAAGCGGCGGCTGTGGTCCACCCCGCTGCTGCTGCATGCTGCGGGCGTGCCCTGCGAAAGCTGGGAACTTGTGCCTGCCGCGATCAGCTGCGGCGAGGGCGGCCATACCGCATGGCGGCCGGCGGAAAAGAGCAGCCGCTATATCTTCTGCAAAAAGGGCGAAGCTCTGCCCGTGACCGATACCTTTGACACCACCGGCGCTTATAAAGAGGAGATGCTGGCAAAGCTGCGCTGCCTGCTGGGCGCGCTGGAATAACCGAAAAACGGACCGACCCCTGCAGGCGCTGCGCCGCCGGGACGGTCCGTTTTTTGTAAAGTATTTGAAATCCGGTGCGAGCAGAGGTTTATGCTATCCTTTCAAACGCAAAAGCATCCGCTCACCCCACCGGGGCAAAGTAGACCCAGCCATCCTCCAGCAGCAGGGCAATGCCGCTGCCGTAGCGGGCGCAGGGCGCACCCGTGCAGGGGAAATTGGCCTGCAGCTCCTGCTGCGGCAGCGTGCCGGAGGGAACTGTCGAGCCGATGCTGCCGAGGAGATCGCCCTCTGCAGGCTCCGCCGCCAGCACACTGCCCATACTGTAATACAGCCGGCCCTGCACCATGACCACCGGCAGCTGTGTCATATCCGGCACGGCACTTTCCTGTTCCGCTTCTGCCATGCTGCCGTCGATTACAGCGGAATCCGCTTCGTCCCGCTGCCGGTCGGTATCGGGCGTCTGTGCGGTACCCCCGCCCGCCGTATTCTTTTCCTGTACAGCAGATTCATCCGTGAGCTCGACTTCGACAAAGAGTTCTTCCTCCGTCTCCTCTGCTGTTTCCTCCACTATTTCTGCGGCGGGCTGATGCGCGGCAGGCTCTTCGGCAGCGCCCGACGCAGTATCATAGCTGTGGGCATCCTCAAGCGCACCGTAAAGCTCGGCAGGAGCATCCCCCGGCTCCGCTTCCGTCACAACGGAGGCATTACTCTGATAGGCCGTTTCCGGCGCGGCAAGCTTCATGGAGAAAAAACCGCCTGAAAGCAGCCTTGCCCCGCCGAACACCACCAGCAGTGCGGCGGCCGTGCCCAGTGCCCAGCGCTGCCAGCGGATCAGGCGGCTGCGCTGCGGACGGCTTTTTGCCGGCACGGCGGCTTCGGATGTCTTTTCAGCGGCTGCCGCTGCAGTTTCTGCCGCCGCTTCCGCTGTTACCTGATTCGCTGCGGATGCAGCCGTCTGTGCAGAGTTCTCCGCAAGGCCCGCCTTTTGCAGCGCCCGTTCATACAAGGCCCGCTGCTGTGCCCGGGTCAGGGGCGGTGCATCGGTGGGCAGCGCCGCCAGCCGCGCCTGCAGGGCCTGTGCCTGCCGCACCGTTTCGTTTTCATTTATCTGTACTTTGTTTTCACGCTTGCTCATTCCGGCATCACCCCCTCCTGCATCAATTGCTCACGCAGCTTTTTTCTGCCGCGCTGAATGCGGCTTTCCACCGCTTTGATATGCATACCCAGCCGCGCCGCAATGACCGGCACCGACTCGCACAGCAAAAACCGCCGTGTAAAGATCTCGTCATCCGGCGGCGGCATTGCACGAATGATACGCTCCACCCGGGCCATGGCATCGGTGCGCTCGGCCTCGTCCGCTGTGGAATACGGCGCGGCGGTCAGCTCCAGCTGTTCCTCCTGCACATCTGCCGTGTGCTGCCGGCGGCGCTTCAGGCTGCGGTAGCGATCGATGGCGGCGCTGCGTGCCGCCCAGATCACAAAGCCGCGGATGGTGCCGTTCTGCAGTGTGATCTTTGCGCTGTCGTGCCAGATGCGCACCAGCACATCGGCGGCGCACTCCTCGGCATCCTGCTCATCATTCGGCAAAATCCGCCGCACAACGGCAGTGATCAGTGCACCGTATTTCTGTGTCAGCGCCCACAGACCCTCCTCCGGCTGCGTGCGCAGCGCAGCCAGCAATTCCCTGTCATCCATGGCGGTCCGTCAGCCTCCTTTACGCCGGTCGGTTCGGGTTCTCCGCACGGCGCAGGGCGGCGCGGGAGAATCACTTCTCCCTATATACTAATGCAAACGGCGAAAAAACGCAAATCCCTTCGTTATTTATGAAGGGAAAACACTTCTGCGCGGCGTTTTTTTAAAAGAGAGATCCCCGCTGCCAATGACCCGAACTCCTTTCTTTTCGCAAAATGTCCGCATACGGCGGGCGGTTTTCATACTTCTATCGCAAAATCATAAAGAAACCGTCAATTCGCTTTCACAAAATTATCACAAAAATTTCGTAAACTGTAAAATGAAACACTGTTGATTTGCCGGCCGTGCGCCGGTTCACGAAAGGTGGTATAACAGATGATCAACATTCTGATCGTAGACGATGAGCCCCTGATCCGCGGGCTGATCCGCGAGCATCTGGAGCATGAGGGCTTTGCCTGCAGTGAAGCGGGCGACGGCAGCGCTGCGCTGGCGTTTCTTTCCGCCAACCGGGTGGATATGGTGATTCTGGATATTATGATGCCGTTTGTGGACGGCATGACCTGCCTGCGGGAGATGCGCAAGCGCCGCATCGATACCCCCGTGATCATGCTGACCGCCCGCGGTGAGGAGTACGATCGCATTGCCGGACTGGAAAGCGGCGCGGACGATTACATCGTCAAGCCGTTCAGTCCGCGGGAGCTGGTGGCACGCGTAAAAGTGGTGCTGAACCGCACCCTGCCCCGGGAGGAGGAAAGCCCCGAGCTTTTCACCTTTGGCGGTCTGGTGGTGGATACCGCCAGCCACAGCGTGCGCATCGACGGCAAGGAGCTGGCGCTGACCCCCAAGGAATTCGATCTGCTGGTATTTCTGGCAAGCAACCGGGGGATTGCGCTCAGCCGCGAAAAGATCCTGCAGAAGGTATGGAACTACGATTATTACGGTGAGGACCGCACGGTGGATACCCACGTCAAAATGCTGCGCAGCCATCTGGGCAGCTACCGCAATCTGATCACCACGGTGTGGGGCGTGGGTTACAAGTTCGATCCCGAGCAGATCGGCTGAGCGTATGAAGAGCATCAAACAAAAACTGATGGCCTATGTCAGCCTGATCTGCCTTGTGCTGGTCGGGCTGGTCTTTCTGTTCGCTCAGTTCCTGCTGGAGCCCGCGTATCTGGGCGCCACGCGGCGGGATCTGGCGGGCAAGGTGAACAAATTTGCCGCTATTATTGAAGAAAACGGTCTGATGGATGCCACCGGCCGCAATTTTCACGAGGCCGTGCTGCGGGAGGGCAACCCCCTGATCGAGGACGGCGAGTGTCTGGATATCTCCTACGGCAGAACGCTTGCCTATGTGGGCGGACTTGACCGTATTGCCCGCTGCGCACTGCACTATGAGCATATCGAATCCAACTGGACCAAGTGGATCGAAAAGCGCAGCGAAAACAACCTGCTGGTTCTGCGGCTGCGGGAGCAGACCCGTGACGAAGGAAAGCTTGCCGCCGAGGTGGAGGGTCTGAACGCTACCTCCCAGCTGGTGGTGGGCCGCTATCTGGAGGATGAGGATACCGTGCTGCTGATGAGCACCAGTCTGGAGCGCATCGGTCACGCGGTCAATGTGCTCAAGCGCCAGCTGATGTGGGTAGGCTGTCTGCTGCTGGTGGTATCGCTGCTGACGGCGCTTGTTTTTGCCCACTGGTTCACCCGCCCCATCGAGGCGCTTTCCGCAGCGGCGCGGCGCATCGCCGGCGGCGACTATGATGTACAGGTGCCGGTGACGCTGAAGGACGAGATCGGCCAGCTGACAGAGGATTTCAATACCATGGCGCGGGAGGTCGCCCGTTCCGATGCGGTACAAAAAGATCTGATCGCCAATGTCAGCCACGATCTGCGCACCCCGCTGACACTGATCAAGGGCTATGCCGAGACCATCCGCGATTTAAACGGCGACGACAGGGCAAAGCGTGATGCCCAGCTGGATATCATCATCAGCGAGGCCGACCGCCTCGGCGGACTGGTGGGCAGCGTGATGGAGCTTTCCCGTCTGGATGCCGGCACCGAAAAATTCCAGCCGGTACGGTTTGACATCAGCGATTTCTGCGAGGAGCTGAGCTACCGCTACGAGGACATCTGTGAGAAAAACGGCTACCGGCTGCAGCTGGAAACCCCCGGAGAGCGTATTATTGCCGCCGATCCGGATCTGATCAGCCGCGTGCTGCACAATCTGATCTCCAACGCCATTGCTCATGTGGGCGAGGACGGCATGATCCTGCTGCGGGTGCTGGATGGCCCCGACGGCATGGTGACGGTGGAGGTGGAGGACCACGGCGAGGGCATCGCAAAGGACGAGCTGCCCCATGTATTCAAGCGCTACTACCGTGCCCGTCAGGCCAACGGCAAGCCCGGCGCGGGGCTGGGACTATCCATCGTGCGGGCGATTTTGATCACCCATCGCTTCCCCTTCGGCGTACGCAGCACGGTGGGGGCAGGCTCCACCTTCTGGTTCTCTGCTCCGGCAGAGGGCGCTGCGCCTTCCGTCCCGCCCAGGGCAACCCCTGCCCGCAGCATCTTTACCGGCGGCAGACCGCCGTTTTCCCAGCCGAAATAAGCCGCGCTTGACGCAATGCGCCGGAAACACTATAATGAAACCGGATCATCCCGATGGAAAGGAGGCCGTGCCATGTACTGTCAGCACTGCGGCAGCAAGCTGCCGGAGGATGCCGCGCTGTGTCCCCGCTGCGGCACACAGCAGAAAAAACGGCAGGAGACACTGATCTCTCCTGCATTCAGCACACAGGAATTCAATGCGGTGAACACCCCTGTTTCCCCGCCGCCCCCCAAAAAACGACCGCTGTGGATCCCCCTGCTGCTGCCGGTGATGCTGGTTTTCTGCATCGGCCTTGCGCTGACCGCACAGTATCGACTGCCCATGGACGGCAGTCTGCCGCTTTATGCGGGTGAGAGCGCCGCGCACAGCGAAAATACATCGGCAGAGAGTACAGAGCCCGCCGGTGACTCTGCCCCGTCCGACAGTCTGCCGGAGAATGCCGGTAATGCCGGGAGCGAGGGCGCTGCCGAAAGCGAAACGCAGGCGCCGCCCAGCGCATGGGGCGATATGCCCGATGTGCCCGCGGCAGAAAGCACTCCGGAAGGTACCGGCACTGCCGCCGCACTGGCGCAGGGGCTTTCGCCGGATGGCGTGACCTCCGCGCCCCATACCGATGCCGTGCTGGCGGCAGCCGCACCGCTGGAAAAAGCCACGGTGTACGCGGTATCGGTGGATACCCCCACCCTGCGGCTGCGGGCGCAGCCGACCATCTCTGCCGAGGTACTGGATCAGCTTTACAGCAGCGGCTCCCGCTTTTACGGGCTGCATCAGCAGGATGGCTGGGTGTACGGTGTGTATCTGGGCCAGACCGGCTGGTGTGCGCTGGAATACCTGACCCCTGCCAGCGAAGTCCCTCTGCCGGATTTTCTCTCCGCCAGCGAGCAGTGCCGCTATCTGCAGGCGCTTTCGCTGTATAATGGCTGCACCGTGGGCGGCAGCCCCGGCCGCAATCATGCCGACACCCGCGAGATCAACGGCCTGCGCTACTGCAGCAGCCGCAGCTTTCAGGGCAGCTACGACCGGCTGTGCGCAGTGCTTGGGGATGTGTTTGTGACGGATGTCGCCCTGCGGCTTTTTCTGAGCGGCAGCTTTTATCCGGTGGACGATCAGCTGTACGAGCTGGATGCAGATGGCGGCAGCATTCTTGCCATTCTGCACCAGTACACGCAGTTCCGGCTGGATGGCCGCGGCGAGGAGCGTATCGTCTTTACCCAGCTTGCCACCTATAAGGATGACTATGATCAGCACCTGTACACCATGGAATGGCCTGTAGTGCTGGTCAAAGGCGTGGACGGTGTGTGGCGCTGCGAAGTGATCACCAGCGCCGTATACGGCGATCTGCTGGCCGAATGAAGAACGAACCATACCGGATAACACTTTCCTGTGATGCAAAAAGGCCGCTGCGGCAATGCAGCGGCCTTCTTTTCTACCCGGTGGGCGGTTTGGTATAACAAATACAGAGTGTTTGCCGTCACGGCGCTTATTCCGCGGCTGGGCCGCACACAGTACAGCCCAGAATGCCAATGCGGCCACAAAGCGGCTCCACCCGGATGGCGTGGGGGCCGTTGGCAAGACCGGTCACCCGGTATTCTGCCCCGCCCTCGCCCGCAAGGTCGGCGCAGCCGAGGAAGCAGCCGTCCGCCCAGATGCCGGCCTTTCCGAAGCCGGAGGCTTTCTGGAAGCGCACGGTAAAATCCGTGCCGTGCACATTCCACTTGGCGGCGATGCGCCCTTCGCCCAGATAGCCGCCTTCCATACGGTGCCAGCGGTCGGGGGCGGCTTCATCACCGGAGTGCAGAACCGCATCCTCCGGCATCAGCTGACCTGCGCCGAGAATGGCATCTACCGCATTCCACTGCCATGTATAGGGCCGGGCTTCACCCTCCACCTCAAAGCGGGTGCATTCCAGACGGCCGCGGGGCTGGGCCACCAGCGCCAACGGCGCGGTCTTATACGGCAGCGGCAGCTTTTCGCACACGGGACTGCCGTTGGCCCACACGCTCAAAGCGCCCTTTTCATCCCGCAGAATGCGCAGTGCGGTGATATCCTGCCCGGCAACACCGTGCACATGGGTGACGATCCGGGTATTGGGCTGCACGGTACGCGCCGCACTGATGCGCAGACCGGCGGCAGTCTGCTGCGGAAGCTCTTCGGCGGGGACGGGGCCTTCGTTCGGCAGCACGCTTACTACAGAGCAGCTGCTGCCGCACACCCGCACCGCCATATAGCCGCTGACAGCGGTATCGTTCGGCACGCTGTCGGCACAGCTGTTGTCCGGACCGAGCACGCCCTCATAATTGAAGGCAAAATCAACGGTGCCTTTGCTGCTGAATTCCACATTCGCTTCAAATGCGCCGTAGGCGGCCTTCAGCGGAGAGACGGATGCACCGGCGTGGCCGGTGAAGGTGAAGCCATCCGACCAGGGGGTATCCCACGGGCGCACCGCCAGATTCAATGTGCCGTAATCCCGCTCATCCTTGCTGGCATTCATCACCACATAGCGGCCGTCCTCCACAAAGCCGTGGATGGTCTGACCCCAGATACCGGCGAATTCATCCGGATGGTCATGGGCGTGCCAGACATTGCCGTCCTGCGTCAGCTGCCACGCGGCAGGGTCGTGGGCACGCTCCAGCTCAGCTTCGAATATCACCTGATAGTTGCGGTTCATTGCCACAGAGGTGGCATGGGCCGCCACCTTATCGCCGCGCACCTCCACCGGGAAGAATTCCAGCGGACAGGGGTAGTAGCCCGGGGTATCGCAGCTGAGGATGATGTGCGGCAGGCTCCACGGGCCATCCGCGGTAGGGGCGGTCATAGCGGCCAGCGCCCATGCATAGTGCTGGTGACTGTCGGTCAGGGCGAAGGCGATGTAATCGTTTTTGCGGGGCACCACGCAGCTGGCATACTGGCGGCCCCATTTGCCCAGCGTGCCGAAGGTGGCCCGATTGGAAAGAAACCGCTGCGGCACACGGGTGAAGGGGCCGGCGGGGGAATCCGCCCATGCGATAGCAGCGCCGCTGTCGGCTGTATGACCATTGGGATCGTGGGCCTTTTCCCATGTCATATCATTGGTGGAGGTATCATAGGTGAGCAGATACTTGCCCATTCTTTCATCCCAGACGAGGAATACATCCGGGCAGCCGTCGGAGGGGAAATCGTTGCCCTCGAAGGTGAAGCCGGTTTCCATGCCCCAGCCCAGATCCTCCCAGCTTTCGCCCTTATCCCCGGAACGGTAGATGCGGAAGCGGCTGGGCAGATCCCCCAGATAGCCGTAGCCGTACAGGCCGGCATAATAATACCATGTGCCGTCAAAATCGCAGAACAGCGAGCCGTTCACCGCCCATTCGTAGGGGGGCTCACTGCGGTGGACGGTATCGCCCAGACGCTCGAAGGTATCGAACGAGGGATCGCCCAGCACAGGGTGGCGCAGCCACGCATTCATATGGTCGGTTTTTGCGTAATCCTTTTTCATCCCGTTTTTTCCTCTCTCCGCGTTCTCTGCGGCGCTTTATACAGCGGGGGTATCCGTATCCTGCAGAGCCTTCTGCTGCGCTTCTCTTGCCGCATCCAGCACCTTTTTATAGGGCATCAGCATACCCTCATTCATGGCGCTGCCCATCTTTGCCTTGAGCTTCGGCGAGGCCAGCATCGCGCCCACCGCGTACATAGCCAGCATCCGCGGCCATTTTTTCTGCGGAAAATCGTACTGGCCGTGCGCTTTGTAGAATTTGTGGTCGGCGCGCATCATGCCCTGCATCTGCCAGATCAGATCGCGGAACACCTTCATGCCGCCCACGCCCCAGAAATTTGCGGGGGGCACATAGCCGGTATCCAGCGCGTATTCCAGCGTTTTTGCCAGTGCATCCACGCTTGCATCGGCATCCGTTTCGTCACAGGCGATGCCGGCCAGAAAATTGCCGCCCACCTGTGCACGGGCGGTGATGACGGTGCGCAGGTTTTCCTCCGCGCTCAGCGCCCCGTGGACAAGGTAGCCCACCGGCATACCCATGGTGACGGTGCGGTGGCCGTTGCAGAACTGACGGTCATCGAACAGCTTGAAGCGGGCGCCCATGGAGTGATCCTTCACCGAAAAGGCGTACACCATGGCCTGTGCGGTCTGCAGCTGCTCCCGCAGGAAGGTGTCGAAGCCATCCTTATGGATGCAGCGACCGTCCGCGGCGCAGTTGAAGCAGCCAAGGCAGCCGGCTGCAAAGGGGTATTCCCGGATATTCACCACGCGGGCGGCGCGGCCCAGCACGGCGCGAAAACGGCCGATCATGGCGGCAAGGGCGGTGTTTTCCGGCTCACAGTCGGTGATGATGACCACATCGCCGGTTTTTTCGCCCGAAGTCTCGGGCACAGAGGCCGTCGAAAGCACCGCCGCAGCCGGCGCAGGGGCACAGGGCTCGGCCAGTCCGTTTTCGGCACGCCACAGGACATGTTCAAAGAACTCCCGCGCCTGCTTCTGTCCGGCGGGCAGGGTCAGATCATCCATATCCGCCGAAAGCCCGCCCAGATATGCAAGACCCAGATCCATGCAGTTATCCCGCACATAGGCGTGGGCGGTGATATCATAGAAATGCTTGCTGGTGGAAATCTGCGCCGCGAATTTACCGCGGATATCCACCCCGTGCTGCTTGACAAGCTCGATAAAGCGGTGCAGCTGGTACGGCGCAAGGAAGGTATACACCGGATAACTGAACAGGATCAGCTCCGCGGCCTGCAGCTTTTGCGCCGCATCGGAGAAATCGTTTTCCAGCGCACGGATGCGCTGACCGGCGTGCAGCTCACAGAAGGTGTGCTGCGGGTAAAGGATCTGCAGATAGCGCACTGTCTGCAGCGTGATGCTGTACTGTCCCTTGGGACTGCCGTTGACGACCAGTATATTCATGCCGTGCTCCTCTCTTTCTCGCGCGGGCGGCGGAACAGACGAACTGTTCCTTTTTTCTTCCTTAATAATACCCGCCCCGCTCCAAAAGGTCAAGGGGCGGCAGCAAGGTTGCCCGGGACAATGCACCGCATTTTTCAGGCCGATATATGCATATCCGGCATTTTGTATCGTTTTTGCACAAGGACAAAACTATTGACGGCGCTGGCAAAGCGTGCTATTCTTTTTTGTATGCAGTTTGTACCGCCGCAGTGCGGCGCTGCATGGAAAAGAGGAATCGGGATGAACAAAGAAAACCGCGCACGACTGATGCTGGCGGGCTCCATGGCGGTATTCGGCACACTGGGGCCCTTTGTGCGCAGCATTCCGGTGGCAAGCGGTGAGCTGGCGCTGTACCGCGCCATTCTGGCGGCTGTGCTGATCGGGTGCTATCTGCTGATCACGGGACAGAAGCTGTCGCTGCGCACCCTTGGGAAGGAGCTGCCGCTGCTGCTTTTTTCCGGTGTGGCCATGGGCTTCAACTGGATCTTACTGTTTGAGGCATACAAATACACCACCGTATCGGTGGCAACGCTCAGCTATTACTTTGCGCCTGTCATCGTCACGGCGGTGTGCCCGGTGCTTTTTCACGAAAAGCTCACCGGAAAGCAGGTGCTGTGCTTCGCGATGTCCACGCTGGGTCTGGTGCTGATCACCGGCATCGGCGATGTCAGCACCGGCAGCGCTCATTTCACCGGCATTCTGTTCGGTCTTGGCGCGGCGGTGCTGTATGCAGCGGTCATCCTGCTGAACAAATTCATCAAAAATGTGGCGGGCATCCACCGCACCTTTCTGCAGTTTCTGGCGGCAGTCGTCGTGTTGATCCCCTATGTGGCGGCCACCGGCGGCGTAACGCTGGGCGGCATGGGCGCAGCGGGCTGGTGCTGTCTGCTGGTGGTGGGTCTGGTACACACCGGCATCACCTACTGCCTGTATTTTTCCTCGCTGAAGGAGCTGCCCGGTCAGAAGGCCGCCATTCTGAGCTACATCGATCCGCTGGTAGCAGTGCTGATCAGCGTGCTGGTACTGGGCGAGCACATGACCCTGTGGCAGGCGCTGGGCGGCGCACTGATCCTTGGCTTTACCCTGTGGAACGAGCTTGCGCCGGCCAAAAAGCAGCTTTGAGCGAAAAAGCCGTGGCCCCGCGGCCGCCGCGTATTTTGCATAAAAAGCCCCGCCGTACCCTGTGGTGCGGCGGGGCTTTTATCTGCACAGCGTCAGCGCCATGCGTATTTATCGGAATAATCCAGATAGTATTTGATGCTTTCGCCCGGCACATTCCACGGGATATGGTTGCCGATGCACATAAAGTAGCCGCCACATTCCTTGCCGGTCTCGGCCATGCTCTCCACCATTTTGCGGATATCCTCCTTGGTGCCGTAGGTCAGGATGCGGTTGTCACCCTCACCCGCCAGTACCAGATCCGGATGCTTTTTCGCCAGCGCCTTGAAATCGCAGTAGGGCTCGGTCACCACGCCGCGTGCGCCGCAGCGGAACACATCCTCCAGACAGGCATCCGGCTTGCCGTCCGCCATGAAGATCGGATCGATGCCCCGGGCACGCAGCATCCCCCAGTATTCCTCGTAGCGGGGATAGATGTACTTATTCATCCACTGCGGTGAGCAGATGGGGCCCTTGGTGGCGGCAATATCATCGTGACTGACAAAGAAATTGATGGGCAGACGGGAATACGCCCGGAAGGCCCGGCGGTTCAGCTCGGCAAATTCCGCCATGATGGGCTCGAATTCCTCATCCAGACAGGTGGAAAGGAACATCTCCCAGCCGAAGGTCAGCATGGGCCACATGATCATGGTGTTATAATGGTCGGCGGCAGCAACGGAAAATTCCGGCGCTTTATCGCCCCATTCCTCAGGAAATGCAAAACGCTCATTACGGAAGAATTTGTACAGGGCTTCCTCGCTGGAATAATCGAAATTGTTTACCACAAAGCCCCACTCCCGCATATCCGCATGGGCAAGCGGACTGAAGGCGTAGACATCATCCTCGGTTTTGAAGAACTTTTCGCCGTGCTCAAAGGTGGCCGTCTCGCCCGCGCCCCAGCGCACCGAGTGGTTTTCCTCATTGCTGGATACCGTATCGCCATCCATGACCGGACGGGGGATCGGCTCGTTTGTTTCGGGGATGGGCAGATTCAGCATGGGGTACAGCTGCGCCATACGCTGACGGCAGTCGCGGGGTCTTTCGTAATAATCAATGCCGGTCAGGTAGGTCTCCGCATCGGGATTGGCCCAGTGCTCCCAGTGCAGGATCCTGCTGCCGCCCTTGCCTTTCATAGACATATAACGCTCTTTTTCGCGCTCCGATACCTGCATAGCTATGGTTTCCTTTCTGTCAGCCTGCGCTGCACACGGCGGCGCAGGCCCTTTTTTGCGTTATGAAAGCATGATCCTCACGCCATGTGCTTCAGCGTTCGGTGACATCCACCTTGCCGGTATCCTGATCCCAGACGATATCCAGCTTTTTGCCGCCGCGGGCACGCAGACCGTACACCGCGCCTTTGCGCCATGCAGAGGGCAGCGCGGGCAGGATCTTCAGGCTGCCGTCCGGCGCGGTCTGCAGCAGCATCTCGGCGATGCCGGCGCAGGCGCCGTAGTTGCCGTCGATCTGGAAGGGCGGATGGGCATCGAACAGGTTCAGGTAGGTGCCGCCCTCGTTGGTGTAGTTGGGAACGGCATCCGCCTGTACGGCGGCGCTGCTCGGGGCAGGATTGCGGCCATCCACGGTGCGCAGCTGGATATCCAGCAGCTTCAGCGCATGGTCGCCGTCGCCCAGACGCGCCCACTGGTTGATGCGCCAGCCCATAGCCCAGCCGGTGCTCTCGTCGCCGCGGCGCTCAAGGGATGTGCGGCAGGCTTCGGCCAGCGCGGGGGTATCCTCCACGGTGATGAGCCGCGCGGGGTGCAGGGCGTACAAATGGGAGATATGGCGGTGGTGGATCTCCCACTCCTCGGGGTTCTCCGCCCATTCCAGCAGCTCGCCATCCCGCCCGATGCCCAGCGGCTTCAGCCGCGGCAGCAGCTCTTTGAGATGTGCGGCAAAGGGATCGTTCAGCCCCAGCACCCGGTCTGCCTGCACCACGATCCCGAACACATCCTGAATGACGGCCTGCGTCATGGCGGCAGTGGCAGAGACGGGACAGGGTCTGCCCTCGTCGTTTTTATAGCAGTTTTCCGGCGAGGTGGAGGGCGCCATCATCAGAGTGCCGTCGGTATCCTCCGACAGGGTGGCGCTGTAGAATTCCGCCGCCTTTTTCAGGATGGGCCATGCGGTCTCACGCAGCCAGCCGGTATCCTGCGTATACTCGTAATGCTCCCAAACATGGCGCATGAACCAGCCGGAGGCCATCGGCCAGAAGGCAAACGTGGCGCAGCCCTCCCGGTGAGCGCCCACCGGCGTGGTCAGCCGCCACAGGTCGGTATTGTGGTGCACGGTAAAGCCCGGCGCACCGTAATAATCCCGCGCGGTGCGTTCACCGCTGACGGCCAGCTCGCCGATCATGCGCAGCAGCGGCTCGTTGCATTCGGGCAGATCCACCATCAGGGTGGGCCAGTAGTTCATCTCGGTATTGATATTGACGGTGTAGTTGCTGTTCCACGGCGGGATCAGATGGTCGTTCCAGATGCCCTGCAGGTTGGTTGGCTGGGTGCCCTTGCGGGAGGCGGCGATGGTGAGATACCGGCCGAAATTGAAATACAGCGCATACAGTGCCGGATCCTGCCCGCAGTTTTCGTGGGCATACAGGCGCTCATCGGTGGCGGCCAGCTTTTCCGCGCCGCCGCCCAGCTCCAGCCGGACACGGTCATACAAGGCGGCGTGGTCGGCGGTATGGGCGTTTTTCAGCTCCCCGTAGGTCTTTGCCGCCGCAGCCTCCAGATCGGCGCAGCAGGGCTCTGCATAGGGCTTGCCCTCCAGCACGGGGTGCTTATCCCAGCCGTTGAAGCTGGTGCGCACCGCAAAATACAGGGTGACGGCATCGGCCTTTTCCACCCGCAGACCGCCGCGGCGCTGTATATTGCCGCCCTCGGCGGCAGCATACACCCCGGCGCGGTAGCCAACGCCCTTTTCCTCATCCGTTTCGCCGTAGCGCAGTGCGCCGCGCTCCTCGTTCCACGAATCGAACTCCCGATGGTTCACCGGACAGTTTCCTTCGATGGCGATGGAATCCCTGCCGTACTGCACCTGTGCATCCAGCGAGGGCAGCAGCTGCAGCGCACAGCTGACGGCTGCGGGCGCATCGGCGGCGATGCGCAGCACCAGCACCTGATCCGGTGCACTGACAAAGCATTCGCGGGTATAATGCACGCCGCCGCAGTCGTACTCCACGGTGTGCACACCGGTGGACATATCCAGCCCGCGGCTGTAGTTTTCCACCGCATCGGCGTGCTCCATATCCAGCCGCAGCTCACCCAGCGGCAGATAGGCCTGGCTCCACAGATTGGTAAATTTCTGCTCCAGCAGCTCCTGCGCCTCCACATAGCGGCGCTGCAGTGCCAGATCCCGTGCCTGCCGGTAAATTTCCGCCGCCCCTGGATCGCCGTAATAGGTGGGATAGCCGCTCCACAGGGTATCCTCGTTCAGGCTGATGCGCTCACTGCGCGCTGCGCCGAACACCATGGCGCCGATGCGGCCATTGCCCAGCGGCAGTGCCTCGTTCCAGTTGTATGCGCTCTGCTTGTACCATACCAGATTTGTGCCGTCGTTTCTCATGGAGATGTACCGTCCTTTCCGGCTGCAGTCTGTGTTTATTTTCAGAACCGTTCGATCTCGTTTTTGACGATCTCATGCCAGCGGTCCAGCCGCTGCGGCTCATTGCATACGGTGGTGATATCCTTGAGCGCGAAGATCACCGGCGTGCCATTGCGTTTGCAGGCCTCCAGCGTTTCGCGGGTCTGCCGGATGATGGCCTCCTCGCCCAGCTGCTCAAAGGCCACATAGGCGGGGTTGGGCTTGCGTGCCATGACATAATCCGCGCCCATGGCCTCGGCCGCCACATTCACATCCGCCCACGGGCTGACCGAGATGGCCCGCACATTATTGATCTTTTTGATGATATCGATCTTGTGGTGCAGCGGCTCACAGCAGCCGTAGTTGACAAGACCGAAGCGCTCGAAAATGGGCTTCATATATGCGATCTCGAATTCATCGTGCATGGCGGGCGAGACCTCGGAGAAGATCTGCGCCGCACCGGAGACCCAGCAATCCTGCGCACGCACATGGTCGGGATCAAAGCCGGGCTTTGGCAGCTCATCGCAGTACGTCTCCAGACAGTGGCAGTAAGCGCCGTTGCTTTCAAAGAGCCCCTGCTCCTCCATCTGATCGATGGCGGCCATCTCCATGGCGCAAAGCCTTGTCATCAGGTCATGCAGAAATTCCGGACGGTCGGCAAGATCGTAGAGCACGTTTTCCGCGCCGTGCCAGAAGGTGATGCGGTCCCACAGGGCCGCCCAGCGCAGATCGCCCACCAGTCTCACCGGCAGGATATCGCCGAAATACTCCTCCGCCACGGCCTTGTTTTTCTCGCTGACGGCCTTATCATAGGTGATGACAGGGGTCTTCAGCTTTTCCAGCGCGGCTTCGTCCGGCAGATTATCCTCATACAGATGGGTCTGCGCCGCATCGTGGCCGGTTTCGTCCCGGTTGACGGTATCAATGCCGAACCAGCTGTCATGACAGACCTTTTTCAGCGGGAAATAGGGCTTGACCACCATATCGCAGGGGAAATGCTTCCAGCGGTACAGCACCTGCCGCAGCTGATTTTCCAGCCCGCGGGCAAAGGGATCGGTACACTGCAGCACAAGCTCCGGCTGGCTTTCCAGCTCGTTCCAGCAGATCTGATCGATGACGATCAGCGGGCGCACCGGATGCAGCCCGTACAGCGCGCGCCATGCGGCCTCGTGCTCCTTCTGGACATCCAGCGCTGCCAGCTGCGCCCACTGCTTTGCCAGCTCGCGCAGGATCCTGCGGTCGTTTTCAAAAATACTCATAGCGTATCGGCTCCTTTTTCTGCATTTCTTCCGCCGCCGGAAACGGCGCACGGCTACCCTTTCATTGTACCGCAGCGCAGGGCTGCACAACAGTGCCTTTCCTGACCTTCATGCCGCAAAAATTGACATTCCCCGCTGCTGTGTGCTACACTGGAGCAAAGGGGGCGAGGGTATGATCCTGATCGACAGCGGCTTTGGCCGGTACAGACCGCAGTGGGGCGTGAACGAGCTCCAGCCCTGCGGTTTCTGCCGGGTGTACTACCTGCTGGGAGGGGACATCACCTACCGGGAGGGGGATACCACCCAAAAGCTGGACACCGGCCATCTGTATATTTTTCCTGCAAGCCGCAGCTACAGCATTTCGCACACGGCCGCAGATCGCATCAAATGCCTGTGGCTGCACATCGATTTTCTGCCGACGGTGGTGGATTCGCTGCTGCAGATCCCTGTTTTGCCGCAAAGCAGCCTGTATTTTGTGCTCAACGCCATGATCGCGCAGATGCAGGATGCCGGAAAAACTGACCTGTACCTGCATTATCTGGCAGAGGCGCTGGTGCAGTATCTGCAGGCAAAGCACCTGCACAGCTACCCGCGCAGACTGGAGGGCATCATCGCCTATCTGCAGGCACACTGCCGGGAGGAGCTGACCGTTTCGCAGGTGAGCAGCCGGTTCGGCTACAGCACGGAATACTTTATCCGGATGTTTCACCAGAGCGTTCATCTGACACCGCACCAGTATCTGACCGGCTGCCGGCTTCACGCCGCGGCGCAGCTTTTGCTGCAGGGGCATTCCGTCAAGGAGACTGCACTGCTCTGCGGCTTCCGGGATGCGAAAACCTTCGGCCGCTGCTTCCGGCAAAGATACCTCTGCGCACCTTCGCAGTACAAAAGCAGATATCTTTCCATGCCGTGAGCCGGCGGGGCTGATCGGCGCGGCTGCCGCTGCACCGGCCTTCTTCTACTATAAGAATAACCGCCCCGACCGAAAAGGTCAAGGCGGCAGGAAAAATTTTATGCAGCTGCATCACAGCGTGTAAAACGGCGAATTCTCCGGCAGGGTGAAGTCGCCGTTTTTTGCATCGGCAAAGCCGGGATCGGCGGCAAGGCTGCCCTCGTCCCGACCGAAAACGGCCTGCCACTCCGGCAGTTTCAGCTCTGCGGGGCAGCGGCACATGACAGGGCTGCCGCCCGCGGCATCCCACACCAGATTGCGGCTGCTGCGCTGGCCGCCCACCAGCGGCAGATACACCTGCTCGCCGTCGGTGAGCAGAATGTTGTGCTCCAGCAGCAGGGCGGGCAGGGCATCATCCCGGTGGTGGTTATTGACAAGACAGTTTCCGCAGAAGGCGAAGATATTATCCCGCACCACATTATAGCTGCCATAGTGCTGGGTATAGGCGGCGGTTTTGCAGCGGTAGACCAGATTGCGCTCGAACAGCACACCGCCCGCACCCTGATCGGCATAGATGCCGTTGCCGCCGTAGTGGTTGGAGGTGACATCATGGATGCGGTTGGCCCGTACCACAGTGCCCGGCTGCTGCCCCAGCAGATAGATGCCGCCCATATCGGAGAGCCGCCCCATGCCGATGTGGTGGATGTGGTTGCCGCTGATCAGATTACCGTAGGTACTGTTGGGCCCGTAGCCCCACACCCATCCGGCGGAGATGCCGGTGTAATCCAGAAAGGCGATCTCGTTTTCCGTAATTTCGTTGGAGTGTGCGTGACAGACAAGCACACCGCAGGCGGCGGCATGACGGCGGCCGCAGTGCAGAATACGGCAGCCGCGCACCGTGATATGATGCGTAGCTTCACGGGGAGAGGTCTCCAGCTGTTCGGCCGCTGCGCCGAACACCTTGACACCGCCCGCGCCCAGCTGCTCCATCAGGCAGTTTTCCACCCGGATATCGCTGCAGCCGCGCAGGATCTCCACCGCGTGCAAACCGAGACCGCGCATGGTACAGTCCTCCACCGCGCAGTTTTCGGCATATTCAAAGGTGACGGCGCCGGGTGCGGCGTGCACCGACTGCACATCCGCGCCGCACAGCTCGCCGTTTTCATCCGCGCTCATGTAATCGCCGCGGGTGCACAGCAGCTCAAGCCCGCGCAGCCGCACGCCCCGCACGGGGGCATCCGGCCTGCCGGCAATGCAGAACAGTTTATCCGCAACGGGGGCAAAAATCTCGGTGTTTTCCGCAGTCTCGCCCTCCTGCGGAATGTAGTAAAGCACACCCTCCTTATGGTCCAGATACCATTCGCCCGGCTCGTTCATGCACAAGGGGATGTTTTCCAGATAATATTCCAGATTGCCGGTGTAGTCCTGCTCATACTCTGCAGTGATGCGGTAGCGGGTGCGGCAGGCAAGCTCCACGCGGCCGGTTGCGGCATCGTAACTTTTTACCGGACAGTGCTCATCGATCCACCAGTGGTAAAAGCTGACGGTGGCGTTTTCAATGCCGGAGATCCCCTGCAGATCCTCCTTGCGGGCGACAAACCAGTGAGAGCCGCCGGAGGTATCGTGGATGGGAGCATTTTCGGTGGCAATGGCGGGATGCTCGGTGGTGACGGCCCGCAGCGTGCCGTTTTTGGGATAGCGGGCAGGCACGGCGCGGCGTCCGTTGACCACAAGATCGGTGAAACTCCACTGTCCTGCCTCCACCTGCGGCAGCTTTGCACACAGGCAGCGCACCCCGTTGAAGCTGCTTTCGTACAGACCTTCGATGCGGCGGCCGCCGATCAGGCGGGCTTTTTTCTCCGGATGGCTTTCAAAGGTGACACCGCCGGAGGGACAACGCACCGTCTCCATGCCCTCGATACGGGCATACTGGGGGCTGCCGACACAAACCGGCTTTTCCAGATAATGATCGCCCATGATGCACACCGTCACGGGCTGGATGCTGCCGGAGGCTCGCATACGCCCCAGCAGCTCCATGGCGCGGTCAAAGGTTTTCACCGGGCCGATGCCGTACTGCGGCTGTGCTTTATCACAAAAGCCGGTCCAGTCATCGCAGCCCTCGCTCTGGGACAGATAGATCGTGGACGAGGTATGAAAATTCAGCATGGCTCCTCCTTACTGCTTCGGGCGGCGCAGGCCCATTTCGGTCACGGGCAACTCTTCAAAGCCGGGCAGCAGCGCAGAGGGAGCCCAGCCGTGCAGTGTTGCGAGCATCATATTGTTTTCCATGCGGTTATGGAAGCGGGGATCCAGCGGGCTCAGACCGTCGAAATAGATATCGAAGGGCTTGTGATCCACGATGACATTGCCGGAGATATTGCAGTAGTGCGGGTAACACTGTTCGGTGCCCGGATCCCAGGTGAGGTACTCCTTCAGGTGGGGATAGGCGGCATCCCACACCGCTTCATCGCGGGCAAAGGCGGTATACTTCTGCCAGTGCTCGCTGTCTGGATGGGGCTGATCATCGCACCACAGGTCGCCGTCCCAGTAGCCGTAGCGGCAGAAATAGATCACCCGGTTGGAATTGTCGGTACCGTGCAAAATCAGGTTGTTGGTAAAGGTCATATCGTGGCCGCCGTGCAGGAAATACACGCCCTGACACCGCTCGAACAGATTCTTTGTGACGGTGCAGCCGCCCAGATTGTCATCGCAGTAGACGGCGTAGGTGCCGCTGTGGCTTTCGGCCGCGCTGCGGATATCGTGAAAATGATTGCAGGCGATGACGGTGCCGCAGGTGGTGTAATCCCGTCCGGCGTAGATGGCGGCGGCATCGTCCGCCATCAGGCACACCTCATAGATTTCATTGTATTCGATGCGGTGATCATTGCCGGAAAACAGAATGGCGGCATGGGCGGCGTGATGGATGCAGTTGTGAGAGACCGTGACCCCCACGCCGGACAGATTGACCGCCGGCTGGTAAGTGAGGCAGATCTGGGCGAAGTGATGGATGTGGTTGTTGTCGATCACATTGCCGGAGGGGATCAGGCTGCCCCTGTCGCCGCCGCTGACCATAACACCGCCGCGCCCCAGATGGTGCAGATGGCAGCCGGTGACGGTATTATGATCTCCGTCGATCCGCAGCGCATAACCTGCCGCATTCTTCACCGTGCATTCCTTCACGGTGATGTGATCGCCGGCAATGCGCACCCCGTCGCCGCGGGTGCAGAGCAGGGTGAGGTTTTCCAGCGTGATATGCTCCGCGCCCTCAAAACACAGCAGTTCCTCCGTCAGCAGTGAGAGGGTGATATCCGCATCCTGCAGCGGCGCGGGAGGATACAGGTACAGCAGGCCGTTTTCCCGGTCCAGATACCACTCGCCGGGAGCATCCAGCTCCTCGAACACATTGTAAAAATAGAACTGGGCGTGTTCACGGATACCGAAGCGGCTCACATATTTTGTTTTCAGCAGGCAGTCGGCGGCATTCACCGGCTCGATAGGGGTGGCGGCATCCGCCCAGTTGTACTGGGGATAGCCGAAGATCCAGTGCTCACCGGACTGCCATGCGGCGGCGCGGGCGGCGGTTTCGGTATCCAGCCGCCAGATATCGCCCTCCGGATTGCGTCTTGCGCTCAACGGGCCGACCTCCGGCTTGGGCACCACCGCACCGTCGCGGAAGGTGGAGTCGCTGGGTCCCTCTTTCACAAGGCACACCGTCTCCAGCCAGCCGGTATCCGGATAACGGGCGATGGAGAGCCGTTCATCATTGAAGAAAAGCTCGCACCACATGGGCCCTTCGATGGCGTCATCGTAAAATTCCGCACTGTTGTAAGTGCCCACGGCGGGCAGTCTGCCCCAGTCGGCGGCGCTCAGGCCGTATTGTTTCAAATCGGCACACAGTACCTTTTCACAGGCATCCCCGTGCAGACGGCTTTTTTTCTGCGCAGAGAGCGGGCGGAAATCTTCGGCCTTCAGCCGCAGACCGCCAGTCAGGCGCACCTCGCCCTCGCCCCGATACACCACGGGGTATTCCGCCGTGCCGGAATCCTGTGCGGTAAAGCGGATGCCGGCAAGCGTGTATTCCCCGGCGGCGATGTGCACCGTCACCGCATCTGCCCCGCCGGCAGCATGAAATGCGCGCACCGCATCGCGGGCAGCGGTCAATGTGGCAAAAGGCGCTTCTTTTGTTCCGGAAGCGGCATCACAGCCGGCGGCAGAAATGTAAAAATCTTTCATTGTATCTCCATCCTTTCTTCAAAAAGCCGTTTTCTCATACAGACGCAGATGACAAGCAGGTAGACCGCGGCAAAGAACCATCCCAGCGGATACGAAAGACTGCAGCCCACCACGCCGAAGCGGGGGATCAGCCAGAAGGCGCACAACAGGTTGCCCAGCAGCTCGAATGCGCCGGCAAACAGCGTCAGACCGCCCAGACCCACGCCCTCGAGAAAGATGCGCACCACAAAGATCACCGCCACAAAGATCAGCCCGAAGCCGTAGATGCGCCAGTAATCGGCGCCGTAGGCGATCACGGCGGCAGAATCGAACAGACGGGCGTAATACCATTTTCCCAGCAGCGCAAAGGCCAGAAAGCAGAGCACACCGTAGCCGGTGCAGCCGAGCGTTGCCAGCTTTAAAAAGGCAAGGCTTCGTCTGCCCCGTCCCGCCGCATGGTTGGCCGGCACAAACACCGCACAGGCGGCGGAAAAAGCCGACATCACGCCGGTGAGCGGCAGCGAAACACTGAGCACGGTGATATAATCCAGCGGCAGCAGCCGATTGGTCTGAATAGAAACAGCAAGGTAGCCCACATTGCACAGCAGTGACTGCAGTGCCAAAACCAGCCCGTACCGCAGAATGCCGCCGATCAGCCGAAGATCCGGCCGCCAGCGGGCGGCATTCGGCCCGAAGCGCAGGCCCCTGCGGCGCAGCAGCAGAATGCTGACTGCCAGCACCGCCGCCGCGGCAAGCGCCGCCACGCCCGCCACACCTGCCACACCCAGCCCCAGCAGACCCACCAGCAGTCCTGCCGCCAGCGTGGAGCCGCAGCTGCTGAGCAGGTTGGCCCAGAAAATGCCCGCCGAACTGCAGACACCGTTGACAACACTGAGGAAATACGAGGAAAGCGACACCAACAGATAGCTGCCGATGTAGATACGGTAATACTGCCGCACCGCATCCAGCATCTGCACCGGGATCTGCAGCAGCGAAAGGAAGGGCTCTGTCAGCACCAGAAGCAAGCCGCAGGCCGCCGCTGTAATGAGCGCCACCGCGTAAACAGCGTTTACGGCGCGGTTTTCCGCGGTGCGGCGATCCTGCTGCTGCACGGCGGGCGCGGTGCGGATCCATGCAGCCGAGACCACGCCGCCCACGATATTCTGCAGCGCACCCATCAGGGTCGCCACCAGCGCGGTAACGGTAAAAGCAGCCTCGCCGATGCAGCGGCTGTAAATTTCGTTAGTGAGCGCCGCCGTCAGCAGCGAGATGCCGTTCACCGCCAGCAGCGGCAGCATCACACACAGCAGCACCCGGCGGGGGCTGTCGTGCAGCACATCAAATTGCAGGCTTTTCATAAAAACTCCTTGCTGAAAACAGAATGCATTTTTCCTCATTATAACAAGTTCCCCTTGCCCGCGCTAGTCATATCGTGTATAATTACAGACAGAATTTAGCCGAAAGGAGATGCTGCCGTGCAGCCCCTTGATACGGATACCGCCCTGCGCTGTGAGCAGACGGATCACGCATTGCATCAAAATGTACAGTGCTGCGCCCATGTGCATGCCCGTATGGAGATCATTGCAGTGGATGAAGGCACCCTGCATGTGACGGTTTCCGGACGGGAATACGCGGTGGAACAAGGGTCCGGCATCTTTGTCGCACCGTTTGAAGCCCACAGCTTTTGCTCCCGCACGCCGAACCACTGCCGCATACTGGAATTTTCCACCGGCTCCGTACCCGCCTTTTTTGAGCGGCTGCGCAGCGGCACGCCGGAGAGCCGGATTTTCCCCGTGCCGCCGGAGTGCTTTGCACTGATGGACAAATTTTTGCCGTATGACCGCCGTCCGGATATCCTGCATGCGCAGGCCGTCCTGCTGCCGCTGTGCTGCATCCTGTGCGACCACATCCGCTTTGCGCCGGCAGCGCCCCGCTACGAGGACAGCTTTCTCGCCGCGCTGGATCACATCGACCGCTGCTGCACCCAGCCGGAGCTGACGCTGGAAAGCACCGCGGCGGCGGTGGGGCTGCATCCGGTCACGCTGAGCAAAAAATTCGCCCGCAGTGCACAGGTGGGCTTTCACACCTATCTGCGCCACAGGCGCACCGTACATGCCGTACAGCTGCTGGAGGATCCCGCCTGCACCGTCACCGAAGCGGCGTTTCTTTCCGGCTTCGGCAGCCTGCGCAGCTTCAACCGCGCCTTTGCGCAGGTCACCGGCCTGACGCCGTCGCAGTTCCGCCGGCTGTCCGAGACGGAGAAAAACCGCCGGCTGACCCTGTTTATCTGATCGCCTTTTTCCGCTGCAAAAGAGATCCGGCCCGCGGCAGCAGCCGCAGACCGGATCCTTTTTGTTTTATGGCGGCCCATAGCCGCACGGATAATTTATTTTCAGTTCTCGTAGAAGATGCGGGCCAGCGGAGAGTTCTCATCCAGCACCAGCGTTTTGTTGCTGCCGGTCAGGCTTTCCCGCGCGGCATCCAGCGCGATCATAAAGGTGTAGAACTCTGCCTTTTCGGGGGTATCGTAAGCGGCAGCAAGGATGTTCATGTACTCGGCATCGCCCTCGGCACGGATGATGACAGCCTCGGCCTCGGCCTCGGAAAGCAGGATCTCGGCCTCCTTTTCCGCCTGGTTACGGGTCTTTTTCGCCTCGTATTCACCGTCGGCAGTGTACTGGGCGGCGATCTTTTCACGCTCGGAGATCATACGCTGGTAGACAGCAGCCTTGTTTTCGGCGGGCATATCCAGCGTTTTGGTCTCGACTGCGGTGATATCGATACCGTACTGGCTGAAGGTATCGTCGCAGTTGGCAAGGATCGCCTCGGCCAGACGGCCGTCGCGCCCGCTGATGACAGCCTCCTGCGTCATGCTGGAGATGGTGGTTTTCAGCGAGTTATACACCACGGTGTTGATGCGGAATTCCGCATTGGCAACGCTGGCGGAAAGGCTCTCGATGAATTTCTGCGGATCGGTGACATGCCATGTGACAAAGCAGTCGGCAATCATGCTCTTTTTATCCGAGGTGATAACATCCGAAACCGCCAGATCGTACAGCATCAGAGTGTTGGGGATCTTCTGGGTGGTCTGGACGAAGGGCAGCTTGAGGCTGGCGCCCGGCTCATCCACGATGCGCACCACAGCACCGAACTGCTTGATGACGGTAAACTCATTGGGGCGGGTGACCACAAGAGAATTGCTGAACAGGATCACGGCGGCCAGCAGGATCAGCAGGAACCACAGCCAGCCGGATTTTTTCTTTTTCTGAACGGGGCCGGTCTCCTCCACCGGACGGGCGGTGGCAGTATATACAGTTTCCATAAATCGTTACTCCTTTCTGCAGCTGGCTCAGCCGGCATTTTTGGTGACGGCGGCGGTGCCGGCATCGGGATCGATGGGCATATAGGTGTGGATATCATCACCCTCGCCCTTGATGATCACCTTCAGGTGAGGCAGCACATCGGCCATGGCCTCGTAGAAAAGGCGCTGGCGGGTGATCTCGGGATACTTGCTGTACTCCTCAAACAGCTCGGTGAAGCGCTGTGCCTGCGCATTGGCCTCGTTGATGCGGGACTGCTTGTAGGCCTCCGCCTGCCGCACCGCTTCGTCGGCATCGGCCTTGGCGGCGGGGATCACCTCATTATAATACTGCTCGGCGTTATTGGTGGCGGTCTCGGCGCCCTGCTTGGCGGTCTCCACCGCCTTGAAGGCATCCTGCACCTCGATCGTGGGGGGCTCGGCATCCTGAATGGTGATATTCACCAGCGCGATACCCAGATCCTCCTCCTCCAGACGGGCGGTGATCTTCTCCTTGATGGCGGCCTGGATCTCGCTCTTGCCGGTGGTGATGACGGAATCCACATCATACAGGCCGATGGTATCGCGGATGTAGCTCTGGGAGAGCATCTTCAGGATGGCCTCGGGATCGCCGGAGGCATACATATATTTGACGGGGTCGGTGACCTTCCACTCCAGATAGAAATCCACGCCCACGAAATTGTAATCCACCGTGATCATGGTGGCTTCGCTTTCGATGGTCTGGCCGGTTTTGGAATCGTAGCCGATCTCGATGCCGTGGATGTTTTTGGAGATGATGGTCTTATCCTGCACAAAGGGGATCAGGAAATGCAGACCGGAGTTTTCCACCACGCTGGGCTTGCCGAAGGTGGTGACCACCGCGAACTGATCCTCGGTGGTGAAATAGATGCTGGAAAACACCAGCACCGCCGCGGCGACAACAAGCACCGCGCATATCACGATCGTTTTGACACTTTTTGCTTTCATCGGAAAACAGCACCTCTCTTATCCGGGTCTTTTCTCCCACTGCCCGCCGCGGACCCGCCGCGCGGTGAGCCTGTACTTAATATATAAACCTTCCATCCGGTGGAAAGTCAAGAGTTTTTTCCCTGGATTTCAAAAAAATTAACAAATCGCTGCTTTTGTGGTATACTGAAAGCCAAACCCACTGCAAAAGGAGGTCTGTGCCATGAACCGATACACCGTTGCCGTCTGCGACGACGCCCCCCGCCAGCGGGAGCAGCTCGCCGCGCTGGTGCAGCGCTGGGCGGCGCACAGCGGCCGCGAGGTACGCACGGAGCTTTTTGCGGATGCGGCCGCCTATCTTTTCTGCCATGAGGAAAGCGCCGCTGTGGATATTCTGCTGCTGGATATCGAGATGCCGGGCATGAACGGCGTGGAGCTGGCCCGCACGGTGCGCGAAAAGGACAGTGCGGTGCAGCTCGTTTTCATCACCGGCTACATGGAGTATCTGGCCGAGGGCTACGATGTGGAAGCGCTGCACTATCTGCTCAAGCCGGTGGAGGAGGAAAAGCTTTTTGCCGTGCTGGAGCGTGCCGCACAGCGGCTGGCCGAGCGCAGGCGCAGCCTGCTGGTGACCACCGCCGGCGAGACCCTGCGCCTGCCGCTGCATGAGATCCGCTTTATCGAGGTGCAGGGCAACTATGTGACACTGCACGCCGAAAGTCCCCACACCCTGCGCACCACGCTCAAGGAGCTGGCCCCGCAGCTGGATGCGGCCTTTTTCCGCACCCACCGCGCCTTTATCGTCAATCTGCGCTTTGTGCGGCGGGCTACGAAAACACAGGTCTTTTTGAAGGACGGCACGCAGGTGCCGCTTGCCCGCGGGCAGTACGATGCGCTGGCCCGGGCGCTGATCGCGTATTTCTGATCCCGGCGCAGCGGCGCACAGACGGCCTGTGCCGGATAAAGTTGCTGAAAGCCGGATACTTTTTTCACATATTCACCGGAGGTGCCGCCATGGGACTTTTTTCCCGTTCTATCGACAAGCGTCTTGCCGCTTACCAGAGCGAGCTGATCCGCACGCATTATGCTGAGGTGGAAAATATGTACCGCCAGATCCGCGGCTGGCGGCACGATTACCGCAATCACATTCAGGCGATGAAGGCCCACGCCGCCGCGGGGGATCTGGCAGCCATCCGCCGCTATCTGGATGAGCTGGATACCGATCTTTCCACCGTGGATACCGTCATCAAGACCGGCAATCCCATGACGGATGCCATTCTGAACAGCAAGATCTCGCTGGCAAGGGCGCGGGGCATTCCGGTGACGGCGGATGCCCATGTGCCGGTGGCGCTTTCCATTCCGGAGGTGGAGCTGTGCATCATTCTGGGCAATCTGTTTGACAATGCCATCGAGGCCAGCCTTGCCCTGCCGGAGGGTGAACGGGGCATCCGGGTGTATATGGATATCAAGGGAAGCCAGCTGTACATCTGCTTCACCAATTTCACCGCCGGCAAAAAGCTGAAAAAGCTGGGCGGGCGCTTTGCCTCCACCAAGGGGGAGGGCCGCGGCTTCGGGCTGGTGCGCATGGATACCGTCGTGACGCGGCACGGCGGCTGGCTGGACCGAAACAGCGAGGACGGCGCCTTTACCACCGAGATCCTTCTGCCGGTGTAGGGCGGCGCGCAGTAAAAAGCGCGCCGGAGGCACCGCCCTGAAAGGATCCTTCGCTGCGCCCGGGGTGACGAGCGGCTTGCTGTCGCTTCGGGCCTGCCGCTGTGCAATTCATCACCGTAAAAGCACATTTCATCCCAAAAAGCTCCGGCAGCGGAGCTTTTTGTGTATAATGGCGCTGTACCAGGGAGGGACGGTTTATGGAAAACGAAACATTGAAAAAACGAATCCGGCCGAAATACAGCGCATGGAGCAACTGCCTGTGGATGCTGGGCCGCGCATGGCGCACGGAAAAAAGCGTGCTGGTGCTGGCCGCGCTGCTGGTGGTGATGGGCACGGCGCAATCGCTGCTGCAGCTGCTGGCCGCGCCCATGGTGGTGCGCGCGGTGGAAAACCGCCTGCCCCTGCCGCAGCTGCTGGGAGTCATCTTCGCCTTTGCGGGCGGGCTGGTGGTATGCGCGGGGATGATCGGCTGGCTGCAAACGAATCAGTACAACGGACGCATGACGGTACGCACACAAATTCGGGTGCTATGCAAAACCAAGTTGTGGAAAACCTCTTATGCCAATTTACAGCAGCCGTCGTTTCTTTCCGCTGCGCACCGCGCACAGGATGCGACCAACGACTACTGGAACGGCGTGCATGCGGTCTGGGACTATTACACAGAGCTGCTCACCGCTGCGTTCTGCTTTCTCGTATGGAGCACCCTGCTCATTGGGGTAGATCCTCTGCTGCTGGCAGTCACTGCCATAACCTCTTTGCTCGGTTTTCTGGGCGAAAATCTGGGATGGCATCGGGCACGCCGTTTCACGGCGGATCAGGGCGGCGCTGTTCACCGGTTGAAGTATATCGACCGATGTGCCCGGGACACTGTACTTGCCAAGGATCTCCGTTTGTATCATATGCAGCCCATGCTGGAAAACGCCGTCGCCGATGCCTCAAAAACACTGTATCATTATATGCACAAGTTTGCATTGCATCGTTTTCTTGGCTTTTCTGTTTCACCGTGCATGGATCTGATACGCAACAGTGTCGCTTACGCATATCTCCTATCCATCGTTCTGAAAAACGAAATGACCGCCGCGCAGTTTTTACTGGCCTTTTCCGCTGTTACTGCTTTGGGAAGCCGTCTGGCCGATATCTGTACCTTTATCAGCAACATCAAAACCGCCAGTCAGGACATCAGCCATGTTCGGGAATTTCTGGATATCGAGGAACCGTTTCTGTTTAAAAACGGCACGGCTGTTCCCGCTGCACCTGACGGCAAATATATCATCCGGCTTCGGGATGTAAGCTACCGCTATCCGGGTGCGGAAAACGACACGCTCTCCCACATTGATCTCACTCTTTCCCCCGGTGAAAAGCTGGCAGTGGTGGGCCTGAACGGCGCAGGAAAAACCACGCTGATCAAATTGCTTTGCGGTTTTCTGGATCCCACCGAAGGCGAGGTGCTGCTCAACGGGCAGGATATCCGCCAATACGACCGGCGGCAGTATTACGCGCTGTTTTCCGCGGTATGGCAGCAGCACGGGGTCCTTGCCATGAGCATCGCGGAAAATGTGGCCTGTACAGCAGCGGACAGCCCCGCATTCGACCGGACACGGGTGGAGGAATGTCTGGATAAAGCCGGGCTTTCCGCCAAAATCCGCTCTCTGCCCAACGGCTTCGCATCCCTGTTGGGAAAGGCCGTCCATCTGGATGCCGTACAACTTTCCGGCGGCGAGGAGCAGCGCCTGCTGCTGGCGCGCGCACTGTACAAGGATGCCCCCTTCATCGTTCTGGACGAACCGACTGCCGCATTGGACCCCATTGCCGAAAGCGAAATATATCAGCGCTACGACCAGCTCACCGCCGGTAAAAGTGCCGTATACATCAGCCACCGGCTGGCCTCCACCCGCTTTTGCGACCGCATCATTCTAATCGCGGACGGCGGCTTTGCCGAATGCGGCTCCCATGAAGAGCTGATCGCTGCAAACGGACGCTATGCGGAGCTGTACGAGATTCAGAGCCGCTACTATAAAAGCGAAGAGGAGGCTGCCGAACATGAGCAGTGATACAAAGCGCCTTTCACTGTTAAGAGGATTCCGTATGTTGGCCAAAGGGCTGCGCCTCTGGGGTTCCATGCTGCCTAAATATCTGCTGGCCACCGGTACGGATGGCTTCATCGGCGCAATTTCCCCCTATGTGGCAGTATGGTTTTCCGCCCGTCTGCTGGATGAGATCGGCGGCGCACGGTGCGAACAGGTCATCCTTCGCCTTGCCGCCGGTGCGGCGGTCTGCGCCTCTTTGCTTGCATTGATCCGGCTTTGGGCCAATTGCCACGGCAAATCCTATCGTGAGATGCTGCGCCACAAGGAGGAATGGCTTTTCGGCCAAAAGCAGCTGCACATGGATTTTGCAACGATCGAAGATCCGGACACTATCAATTCATACAGCCACATCATGGAAATGCGCAGTATAGGCGATCTGGGTCTGCGCAACTGCATCATCCAGATGCAAAATCTATGGAAATGGGGTTTGACAGCTTTGTGTTCCGGCATAATGTGCATCGGACTTTTCACCCACCGCATTCCTGCCGGCAGCATCCTTCCATGGCTGGATCACCCTTTGGCATATCTGGGACTGGTGCTCTGTCTGGTCTTTGCCATACTGCTTGCACCCGTATTTACCCGCCGCGAAGCTGCCGTATGGGATGAATTGGACGGCAGGTTTGTGCTGATCAACCGCCGATGGGATTTTTACAGCAGTATCGGAGAATCCCCCGAGTGGCATATGGACCTTCGCAGTTACCCACTGACCGATCTGTGCAAAAAGGAACTGGCCGCGATCAGTGAGCTTCACTCTTTCCGCGGGCCTCTCACGCCGTTTTATTTTAAAAAGCTCGGCGTTTACAATGCACTTTCCGGTGCGGTCGGCGCCGGGGTCACTCTGGCAGCCTATCTGTTCATCTGCCTGCGGGCGTGGGCAGGGGCCTTCGGCGTGGGCAGCATTGCCCAATATGTCAGTGCCGTCACCGGATTATGTGCAGGCATCTCCGGTGTGCTCCGCATTCTGGAAAGCATCCGCAGCAACGCACCGTATCTGGAAAAAGTCTTCCAATGGCTGGACACCCCCGACGAGATGTACAAGGGGTCGCTCAGTGTGGAAAAGCGCGCCGACCGCAATTACAAGGTGGAATTCCGCCATGTCAGTTTCCGTTATCCCGGCAGCGAGGTCTGGGCGCTGCGGGATGTGAGCTTCCGCTTTTGCATCGGCCAGCGGCTGGCGGTGGTGGGCCCCAACGGCAGCGGCAAAACCACCATGATCAAGCTGCTGTGCCGGCTGTATGATCCCACCGAGGGCGAGATTCTGCTCAACGGCATCGACATCCGCAAATACGATCCAAAGCAGTACATGGATATCTTTTCGGTGGTGTTTCAGGATTTCCGGCTGCTGGCGCTGCCGCTTGGGCAGAATGTGGCGGGCAGCACGGAATACGATGCCGCCCGCGCCGCCGACTGTCTGCAAAAGGCCGGACTGGGCGGCTGGCTTGAAAAGCTGCCGCAGGGGCTGGACACCTGCCTTTACCGGGAATTCGATGAGCAGGGGGTAGATATCTCCGGCGGCGAGGCGCAGAAGATCGCCATCGCCCGGGCACTTTACAAAAATGCGCCCTTTATCATACTGGACGAGCCCACCGCCGCGCTGGATCCCATCGCCGAGGCGCAGGTCTATGCCGGCTTTGACACCCTGATCGGCGACCGTACCGCCGTGTACATCAGCCACCGGCTTTCCAGCTGCAAATTCTGCGATGCCATCGCCGTATTCGATTCCGGGCGCATTGTACAGTTCGGCACCCACAGCGAGCTGGTGGATGCTCCGGGGCGTTACGCCGAGCTCTGGGCGGCACAGGCGCAGTATTACATCTGAATTTATACGGCACAGGCTGCCGCGGGGGGAATATCCTGCCGCGGCGGCTTCTTTTTCTTTCGGCAGCGGTCTTTTTAAAACGGCGGTTTGATTGACAAAGCGGCTCACCGGCATTATGATATAGATAAAACAGATATATCCGATACCGATCGAACCGACCGGCTGTTATTCTCCGTCTGTTTTTCGGCATCGGGAAGGAGCGTACACATGAAAGCAGGGTTTGCCCATCGGGATATCACCCCCGCCGCATCCATGAAGATGGCCGGCTTCGACCGGCGAAAGGCCCCTGCCGCCGGCAGGCTGGATGCGCTGCAGGTCTCGGCGCTGGTGCTTTGCGATGAGCAGGACGGTGTGCTGGTGCTGCTGGGCTTTGATCTGCTGGGGCTGAATACCGCCCTGTGCGATGCGGTACGCACCGCTGCCGCCGAAGCCTGCGGGCTTGCGCCGGAATGCATCTGGGTGAGTGCCACCCACACCCACAGCGGACCGACGCTGCCTTATCCCGCGCAGGATGCCGGGGTCGCCGCCTATATTGAAGAACTGCTGAGCCGCGCCGCCGAAGCCGCCGCCGAAGCGCTGGCTGCCGCCGTGCCCGCCGCGGCAGAATTCGCCGATGCACCGGTACGGGGGTTGACCTCGCTGCGCAACCGCGGGCGTGCCGGCTCGGATTTTGCCATGCCCATGCCGGTGTTCCGGCTGCACTGCGGCGGGCAGCCGCTGTATTTTCTGCGCATCTGCTGTCACCCCACCGTGCTCAATGAACAAAACCTTCTGTATTCTGCCGATCTGGTGGGGCGTATCCGCACCGCGCTGGGGGCGGATGCCCTGATTTTGAACGGCGCCTGCGGGGATCTTTCCACCCGGTTCACCCGCCGGGCATCCGATGCCGCCGAGCTGGAACGGCTGGGTGCGCTGCCGGCACAGGCGGCGCTGCGGGCCGCTTATACCTCCGCCCCCGCCTTTGGCAGCCGGCTGCGCTGCGCACACCGGCGGTTTTCTCTGGAGCGGTGGCTCGGGCCGCAGGGCGAGGAGCGCACCGCACTGATGGCGGCGGTGCGCCGCAAGGCCGATGCCTGCACCGACACGCAGGCGCTGCGGGAATACGATTCCATCCTTGCGGTGCTGGAGCGCCCCGTCGCCGCGCCGCAGACCCGGCAGCTTTGCATCAGTGCGGCACATCTGGGCAGCTGTATCCTGCTGGGGATTCCCTTTGAGATGGACCACGCCGACAGCCTTTCGCTGGAAAGCCGGCTGACCGCCCTTGCGGGCTGCCCGGTGTACCTTATCTGCTACACCGGCGGCGCGGAAAGCTACCTGCCCAGCGGCGCACCGCTGACGGAAAACAGCACCTATGAGGATTTTGCGGCGTTGTTTTCGCCCGAGTCGCGTGCACAGGTACAGAAATACGCCGAGGAGTGCGTGCGGGAGCTGCTGTGAACAGCAGCGCTGCCCGAAGAAACACATCCGCAACAATGCCGCCCTGCTGCGGCGGCTGCCGGAAGGACCGGATAAAGGAGAACACCATGGATGCGACACTGAAACACAAGATCGGCCAGATGCTCATCGCGGGCTTCCCCTCGCCGGAGGTGGATGCACAGGCGCGGGCGCTGGTCAAAGATTTCTGCGTGGGCAATTTTGCACTGTTCGGGCGAAACATCGTGGATACCGCACAGGTCTGCCGCATGATCGACGGGCTGCACGCCCTTGCCTATGAGGCCAACGGCGTGGCGGCGTTGATCGGCACCGATCAGGAGGGCGGCGTGGTCAGCCGCATCACCACCGGCGCAGCGCTTTTTCCCGGCACCATGGCTGCGGCGGCAAGCCCCGGCGCGGATACCTTCCGCATGGGCGAAAACTGCGGGCGCATCCTCAGCACGCTGGGCATCCGGTGCAGCTTTTCGCCGGTACTGGATGTGAACATGGATCCCATGAATCCCATCATCGGCAGCCGCGCCTACTGCGACGATCCCGAAACGGTGGCGCGGCTGGGTACCGCCATGCTGCGGGGCATGCAGGCGGCGGGCACGGCGGCAGCGGTGAAGCATTTTCCCGGTCACGGCAATGTGGCGGGGGATTCCCACCTGATGCTGCCGCGCAACTCCACCCCGCACAGCGTGCTGGAGACCACCGAGTGGATGACCTTCCGCAGAGCTTTTGAAGCGGGCGCCGATGCGCTGATGACCTGCCATGTGGTCTTTGAGGATGTGGACAGCGCGTACCCCGCCACCCTCTCCCCTGCCATCATGACCGGACTGCTGCGCGAACAGCTGGGCTTTACCGGCATCGCCATCACCGACTGCATGGAGATGGATGCCGTGCGCAAATGCTACGGCATCGGCCGCGGCGCGGTACTGGCGGTACAGGCCGGCTGTGACATCCTGTGCTTCTCCCACACCTATGAAGCTGTGGCAGAAGCGGCACAGGCGCTGTACGATGCGGTGGACCGCGGTGAGATCAGCGCAGCGCGCATTGAGGAATCCTACCGGCGGATCATGGCGGTCAAGAAAAAATACGGTCTGCTGACCCCGCCCGTCATCGATGCAGCCGCAGCGCAGCGCCGGATGCAGGATGCCGCCGCCATCGCTTACAATCAGCAGGTATCCCGCCGCAGCATGACCATTCTGCGGGATACAGGCGGGCTGCAAAAGCTGAAGAATGCAAAGAGCCCCCGCTTTTTTGCACCGGCCTCCATTGCCGTGACCGGCGCGGAGGACAAGGACCGTGCCCCCACCCGCTTTGCCGCGCTTGCCGCCGCAAGGCTGGGCGGCGATGGGGTGGAGATCCCCATGAACGAACTGGACGAGGCTACGCTTGCCGCCATCAGCGACCCGGGCTGGGATGTGGGCGTACTGGCGCTTTACAATGCGCGGCTGCGCGACGGCCAGCAGGCAGTGCTGCGCACACTGGAAGCAGACGGCCGCCCGCTGGTGGTGGCGCTGCTGGGCGCGCCCTACGATCTGCCGCTGGTGCAGCGTGCCGACAGCGTGATCTGCGGCTACGAATACACATGGCTTTCGGCCAATGCGCTGCTGGATGCGCTGGCAAGCGGGGAATTCCCCGGGAAAAGCCCGGTGAAGCTGTAAACAATAAAAGTAAATGCCGGAAAGGCCATAGCGGATGGCGAAAAAGTCATCCGCTTTTTGTATGTCCGCGAACAGAAAACGCCCCCGGACGGGAAAATCCGTCCGGGGGCGCTGCGTTTTGAAAAAGGTTAAACCGGAATTGCTTTACTCCTCATTGCCGCCAAAGCGAATACGTGCCATCTCGCTGTAGACCACAATTGCCTTGCACAGATCCACAACGGTACCGGTGGATCCCTTCA
>JAFUNR010000046.1 GCA_017472965.1 Oscillospiraceae bacterium
AACCGGCCCATGCCGGCGATCCAGATGCCGCACACCGCCACGGCCAGCACCGCGGCGATGTAAAACACACCGCGCCAGCTCCAGCTGCGGATGATGGAGGGAGCGATCAGGTACAGCAGAATATTGGCGCCGGAGCTGCCCATCAGGGTGTAAAAGCAGCCGCGGTCGTACCAGGTGCGGTCAAAATACACCGCCATCAGCCGCACGATGGGCGGCCACAGCATGGACTGCGCAAAGCCGTTCACGCCCCACACCGCCACCATGGCGGACACGCTGCCGCAGCCCGGCAGCAGCAGGTTCATGCCGGCGGTCAGCAACAGCCCGAATACGATCAGCCATTTGGGGCTGATGCGGTCGCCCAGCCAGCCGCTGACCAGCTGGCCTATGCCGTAGGTGATAAAACTGGCGGTGGTGGCAAGCGCCGCATCGCTTTTCAGAATGCCCTCACTTTCCACGATCTGGGCAATGACGGCGGCGTAATTCAGCCGGGAGATATAGCTGGCAAAATACACCATGCTCAGCAGCAGTGTCAGCGCCGTACAGGCGCGGGCAGAGGTCAGCAGAGCGGCGGGCCGGCTCTCTTTTTTTGCAGTACGGTTCATACCGGAGATACTTCCTTTCGATCGCAGTCCGCCTGTCGGACAGAAATTACTTCTGCTGAAATTATACTGTTTTGCCCGTTGGAATGCAAGCGCGGCCTGCTGTTTTGGCTTTAAAATTTATCTTTTTGCGTTTTTTTGCCGCCGCCGTTTCTTTCTGTGTTTACAAGGGTGGGAAAAACCTGTAAAATGAAAGCAGCAATCGGGCGTGCGCCCGCAGATGACGGAGGAAAAAGCAATGGCCCTGTATCTTGGAATGGATATCGGCGGCACCAAATGTGCCGTTGTGCTTGGGGATGACACCGGTGCGGTGCTGGATAAGCGCCGCTTTGCCACCGCGGAAAAGGACGGCCCGTGGGGGGTGCTGCAGGCTATGGCCGCGGCAGGTCACGAGCTGCTGGCAGGCCGCAGTGCCGCCGCTGTGGGCATCAGCTGCGGCGGTCCGCTGAATTCCCGCACCGGCATGGTGCTTTCACCTCCCAACCTGCCCGGCTGGGATGAGATCCCCGCGGCGGACTTTTTTGCAAAGGAGTTCGGTGCACCCGCCTTTCTGCAAAACGATGCCAATGCCTGTGCACTGGCCGAGTGGAAATTCGGCGCGGCGAAGGGCTGTGAAAACTGCGTGTTTCTCACCTTTGGCACCGGTATGGGTGCGGGGCTTATCCTGAACGGACAGCTGTACGACGGCACCAACGGCATGGCGGGCGAGGTGGGCCATATGAAGCTGACCGTCGCCGGTCCGGTGGGCTACGGCGTTGCCGGCAGCTTTGAGGGCTGGTGCAGCGGCGGGGGCATCGCCCGGCTGGCGAAGCTGCGGCTGGGCATCGATACCACCGCAAAGGATCTGGCCGATGCTGCCCGCGCAGGCGATGCGGGGGCAAAGCGGGTCTGGAACGAGGTGGGCCGCCGGCTGGGACAGGGCCTTGCCATTCTGGCGGATGTGCTCAACCCCGAGTGCATCGTCATCGGCAGCGTCTACGCCCGCGCCCACGATCTGCTGGATGCCTCCATGTACCGCGCACTGAAAAAGCATGCGCTTTCCCACAGCCTGTCCGTGCTGCGCATCCTGCCCGCCGCGCTGGGCGATTCCATCGGCGATGCCGCTGCGCTGGCCGTGGCTGTCAACGGTCTGCAGGCACAGGAGAGGGCCTTATAATATAGAAATATAAATAAACCGTAAAAATACTCGAATGCAAGAGAGGTATGACTGTATGATCTCCGATACCTTCCATCCCGATCAGGGCGCCGCGCTGGCGGCGCTGATCCGCTGCTATGAAAACGGCGGCAAGGTGCTGCTGTGCGGCAACGGCGGCTCCGCTGCCGATTGCGGCCACATCGCCGGCGAGCTGCTCAAGGGCTTTTTGAAAAAGCGCCCCGTCAGCGCCGAACTGATCGCCGCCGTGCCCGAAGCGGCAGGGCTGCAGTGCGGCCTGCCCGCCATTGATCTCACCGCCCATGCCGCGGCCATCACCGCTGTGGCCAACGATCTGGGCGGGGAGCTTGCCTATGCCCAGCAGGTGCTGGCTTACGGCCGTCCCGGCGATGTGCTCATCGGTATCTCCACCTCCGGCAATGCGCGGAATGTGGATATCGCGCTGCGCACCGCAAAGGCGCTGGGCATGGTCACGATCGGGCTTTCCGGCCGCAGCGGCGGCAAAATGCGCGGGACCTGCGATATCCTGCTGAATGTGGATGCGGATGAGACCTATCTGATCCAGGAAAAGCATCTGCCGCTGTACCACGCCCTGTGCGCCGGCGTGGAGGAGCATTTTTTCAAGGAATGATCCGCTGCTTCCCTGATTCCGAAAAGTGCGGCATTTTTGCACAACGCGAAAGGAGACCTCAATGATGAAAAAGCCCTTTGACTGCGCCGGGTGGATCTGGCATGACGGCGAACCTGTGTGGAACGAAACGGTGGAATTTCTTGCCGGCTTTACCGCTGCCGACCCTGCCGCCTGCCGTATCCTGCTCAGTGTCAACACCCAGTATGCGCTGTATATCAACGATGTTTTTGTCGACTGCAATCAGTTTTCCGATTACGATACATGGAAAGCATGGGACGAGCTGGATCTTTCCGCTGCCGTGCGCCCGGGCGAAAACACGCTGCGCCTGTCCGTCAACTGGCACGGCGATGCAAGCTCCGTCTACCGGCCCTATCCCGCCGGCGCGGCCTTTGCCGTGTTTGAGGGGGATGCCCTGCTGACGGCTTCCGGCGAAAGCACCCTTGTCCGGCGGGATACCCGCTATGCTGCCGAAGGCGTGGAAAAGGTGACGGGTCAGCTTTCCTACTCCTTCCGCTACGATGCCTGCAAAGAGCTGCCCGCCCCTGTTCCCGCAAAGGTTCTGGACTGCGAATGGCCGCTGCATCCCCGACCCGTCAAAAAGCTGTGTATCGATCCCGTCGAGCCGGTCACCGTCTGTGCCGAGGGCCGTTTCACCGAGGATGCCTTTGCCGCAGCCCAGCCCACGATCGCCCGCCGGATGCAGGCGGCTGCCGTCACGGCGCTTGCCCCCATCGACTTCCGCCCCGTGCTGCCCTCTGCAGAGGGCCACGCCCTGCAGGAGAATTTCATCATTCTGGATCTGGGCAGGGAGCAGGTGGGCTATTTTGCGCTGGATATCGAGCTGCCCGAGGCCTGCGATGTGTTCATCGGCTGGGGCGAGCATCTGGAGGATCTGCGTGTGCGTACCGCGGTGGGCGGCCGCAATTTCGCCGCGCTGTACCACGGCCATGCCGGGCGCAACACCTTCTTCTATCCGTATAAGCGCATGGGCCTGCGCTATGTGCAGCTGCACATTTTCTGCAAGGGCGCTGTGCTGCACTATGCCGGTGTGCGCCCCGCTCGCTATCCGGTGGATACGGTCAATCTGTTCGGCTGTGCCGATCACCTGCACGCACAGATCTACCGCACCAGCCTGCGTACCCTGCAGCACTGTATGCATGAGCATTACGAGGATTGTCCCTGGCGTGAACAGGCGCTGTATTCCATGGACAGCCGCAACCAGATGCTGTGCGGCTACTATACCTTTGAAGAATACGATTTCGCCAAAGCCAGCCTGCGGCTGATGGCGCTGGGTCTGCGCGATGACCACACGCTGGAGCTGACCAACCCCGGCAAGGTATCCATCACCATCCCCTCCTTCACCGCCATCTATCTCATCCAGCTGGGTGAGTATCTGCAGGCCTCGGACGATGTGGATTTTGTGCGCGAGGTATTCCCCGCGGCGCTGGATATCGCCGCCGGCCTTGCGGCGCGTGTGGAGCCCACCGGCCTGCTCCGTCGCTTTGAGGGGGAGCAGTATTGGAATTTCTTCGAGTGGCAGGAAGGGCTTTCCGGCAAGTGCGGTGCGGAAAAGAGCGCGGATCAGCAGGCTTACGATGCGCCGCTGATGGCCTTTGCCGCCATGGGACTGGCGCAGTTCTGCACCATCTGCACCCGCCTTGGCCATGCAGAGGAGGCCGTCCGCTTCGCCGCTGTGCGCGATGAGCTGAACGCAGCCATCAACAAATACTTCTGGCAGCCGGAAAAGGGCTGGTACGCCACCACGCTGGAAAACGGCGAACTGCGCCATGCCTGCGAGCTGATGCAGGCGCTGGCGGTGTGCTGCGGCGCAGTGCCCCGCGCCCGTCTGGAGCAGGTGCTCTCCACCCTGACCGGGCAGATGGGGCCGGATTTCCACCCCGTCACCCTCAGCCACAGCATCTTCAAGTACGAGGCTCTGCTGCGCCTGCCCGCCGTCTACGGCCGCTTTGTGTTCGATGAGATCGCCGCTGTTTTCGGGGATATGCTGTACAAGGATGCCACCACCTTCTGGGAGACTGCCGACGGTGCCTCCGCGTTTTCCAATGCGGGCAGTCTGTGCCATGCGTGGAGCGCCATCCCCGCGTACCTGTACCTGCGCTACTGCGCGGACAGCCGCGGCGAGGGAACCCTGCTGCCGCCCGCCGTCACCGGCATCTACGAGCCCTCGGTGCGCCGCTTTGCCGATGCCTCCCGCTGCATCACCGACGATTGCTGGCCAAAATAAAAAGTGCCGGTACACCCGGCTGCAGCCGGTCTCTTTCAATAAAAAATCAGGAGGAAGCTTCTCATGAGCGATCTGCGTTTTGTCCGCGCCGCCATTCCCGCCGCCGACCTGAACGGCGAAAATACCCTGCCCGCATGGAACAAGGCCGCTTTTCCGGCGAAATTTTCCAGCGAGCTGGATGAGGATGACGCCCTTTTCCTCAACTACGGCGGCGTGGTATGCTGCCACCCCTACCGGGAGCAGGATCAGTACGGCGAGGAGCTGCACGAAAAGCAGCACCTGTGGGCCGTGTTGGAAAACGAGCATCTGCGCGCCGTGTTCGCCCCCGAAAACGGCGGCAAGCTGTGGAGTCTGCTGGATAAGCACACCGGCCGCGATCTGCTGTTCGCCAATCCGGTGGAACGCCCCCGCAATCTGGCCATCCGCAATGCGTGGACCAGCGGCGGCGTGGAGTGGAACTGCGGCTATCTGGGCCACCATCCCCACACCTGCGATACCATGTTCACCGCCCGTCTGCAGGATGAAAACGGCCAGCCCGTGCTGCGCATGTACGAGTACGAGCGGGTGCGCAATGTGATCTACCAGATGGATTTCTCCCTGCCGGACGGCTCGCCGGTGCTTTACTGCCGGATGCGCATCCATAACCCCAATGATACCGTTATCCCCATGTACTGGTGGAGCAATATGGCTGTGCCGGAGGTCCCCGGCGCCCGTGTGGTCATCCCCGCCCACGCCACCTACACCAACATCAGCAGCACCGTCATCAAGGTGGATATCCCCGTGCCGGATTATTCCGGTATCAAGGTGCAGATGCCGGAGACCGCCGGCAGCTTTGATGTGACCTATCCCACCAACACCCCGGTGAGCATCGATTATTTCTGGAAGCTGGACGAGACGGAGCGCCCCTTCACCTGCCAGCTGGATGCACAGGGCTACGGTCTGTTCCAGGCCTCCACCGCCCGTCTGAAGGGCCGCAAGCTGTTCGTCTGGGGTCAGGGCCCCGGCGGCGCCCGCTGGCAGGAGTTCCTCTCCGGCAATGGCTGCTCCGGCCGCTATGTGGAGATCCAGGCCGGCCTTGCCCGATCCCAGTACGAAAGCCTGCCCATGCCGCCTCATACCAGCTGGGAGTGGCTGGAGGTGTACGGCGCGATGAACGCCGACCCCGCAAAGGTGCACGGCGCATGGGATGATGCCATCGCCGAGGTCAGCGCCCGCATTGACGCCATCGCTTCGCCTGCGGCGCTGGCTGCACGGTTGAAGGCCACCCGTCCGCTGGCAAAGACCCCCGCCGCCGAGATGATCGTCTATGGCAGCGGCTGGGGTGCACTGGAAAATGCCCGCCGCGCCGCCGCCGGTCTTGCCGCCATGGAGCCGCATCTGGATCTGGGTACGCCCGGCGAAGAGCAGGGCATGTGGAGCGCTCTGCTGACGGACGGCTGCCTGCCGGAGGCCGACCCCGCGCTGCCGCCCGTCTCGTGGATGGCACAGCCGGAGTGGACCGAAAAGCTTCTGACCGCCAGTGAAAAAGCGCCCAACTGGCTGGTCTCCTGCCAGATCGGCGGCGCGTGCATCGCCGCAGGCAATCCCGCCGAGGCCGCGCTCTGGTTCGAGCGCTCCCACACCGAACGCCCCAATGCATGGGCACTGTACGGCATCAGCTGCTGTATGCGGATGCAGGGCGATGCGGATGCCGCCATCGACTGGGCGCTGCAGGCACACGCCCTTGCACCGCAGCATCCGGGTCTTGCGCTGCACGCCGTCACGCTGCTGCACCGCGCCGGCCGCAGCGAAGAGCTGCTGGCGCTGGAGGCCGGTCTTGCCGAAGCCATTCGTGCGCTGCCCCGTGTGCGGCTGTTCACTGCCTATGCCTGTGTGCGCACCGGTGACCTTGCCCGTGCCGAGGCCATCCTGTGGGAAAACGGCGGCCTGATCATCCCCGATATGCAGGAGGGCGAGACCTCCATCACCGGTCTGTGGATGGATCTGGAGGAGGCCAAAGCCGCCCGCAGCGGTGTACCCTTCGACCGCGAAACCGCCGAGCCGCCCCACATCTTCGACTTCCGTATGTTCACGCCTAAAAAGGCGTGAACATACAGTTCGCTGCCTAAAAAGGCGTGAACATACAGTTCATTACCCGAGAAGGTGTGAACATACAGTTCACTGCCTGAAAAATGAATAAGGACAGCAAAAAACCACTTTCGTGCAGGCGAAAGTGGTTTTTTGCATGGCCTGGCTCCCCCGCAGGGAGAAACGGGTGTGTTTCCGAAAGGCCCTGCCGCAGCCGGTTCCGGCGGGGAGCCGTGATGAAAACCTTCTTATTTCATATACTTTTTCCGGTTTTCGGCCAGTATGCGGTCGCGCTCCATGGTGCGGATGCGGCGCATTCCTTCCTTTGTCATCTCCCAGGTGCGCAGCGGATCCTGCGCACCGTAGTCGTTGGATTCGCTGCCGTGGAAGCCCCATGCCAGAATGCATCGTGCGCCGGCATCATAGGCGGCCTCGGTGGCCTGCACGATCTCCTCCTCGCGGCCGCGGGGAACGCCGAAGGCCTGTATCCAGATGTTGTGCGCCTTGCCGAAGCGGTCGCTGTTGGCGATGGAGCGGCGGGTGTTTTCGTAAACATAGGGGTAGGGCTCCGGGTCGCCGGGCGCACCGTACCAGTAGGGATCGCTGCCCAGATTGTCCAGATGGGGCAGGCTGCACAGCCGGTCGATGGAATCCAGATTGATGCCGGTGCTGTTCAGCATGACGCAGGCGGCGTTTTTGATGCCCAGCGCAGCACTGTATGCCGTCACCTCGGCAAAATAGTCTACAATGCTGTCCAGCTGGAACGCCGCGGTCTCCTCCGTTTTTTCAAGCGGCATGGCGTGTCCGTATTTTTCTTCAAATTTCGCTTTGCACACCGGGCAGCTGCAGCAGTACAGCGTTTTGCCGTCCACTGTCTTTTCCGGAGTGTGGGGTTCATCCCAGAAGATGGTCTCGCCGCCGATCTGTGCCACCGCATCGATCCATTCGCGGGTGAATTTCCGGTATTCCGGATGGTTCACACAGGCCTGAAATGGATGCATGGTACCATCGCTGTAAACCATATGAGCCTCGGGATGATACGCCAGAAAATGCGCCTTGTCGCCCGGCGAGCCGCCGATACCCCAGTTATCCACCCACACCTCCAGCCCGAACTCCTTGCTGATGCGGATGTTCTCCTTCATGATGTTCTTGTGCCGCTCCCAGTCGGTGTGGGAAAGCATATGCACCACGATATCCATATCCGCGCGGGCGATCTCCTCCATATCCGCACGCACATGGCTGGGCATACGGTTGCCGTGATAGGCAACGCCGGTCTGCAGCGATCGTTTGCTCATGATCCGTACCTCCGTTTTATTCAGCCGGTTTACCCCAGCAGTGTCAGCATTTCATCGAAATTTCGCAGCTTCCAGTCGCAGATAAGCTCCTCCGGTGCCACGGCGCACACCAGATGCACCGCGCCCACGCCCGCATTGCGCCCGCTGCCCAGATCACAGTCCCGGTCGCCGATCATCACCGTTTCGCCGGCAGCCATGCCGTACTTTTTCATCAGGTGCAGCACCGCATCGGGGGCGGGCTTTACGGCAAAGCCCTCGCTCTCGGGACCGAGCAGGTCGGTGAAATATCCGTCAAGTCCGTATTTTTCCAGATACAGCCGGGTCTCCCACACCTTGCGGTGGGTAAAGATATAGTTGTGCCGGCCGCTTTCACAGATGCGCTGCAGCACGGCGCGCACACCCTCCATGGGCGGGGCTGCCAGCTCGGCGTTTGCCTGTCTGTGATACACCTCGTAGGCATCCGCCAGCGCCTGCCGGTCAATGCCGAAGGCATCCGCGTAGTGGTTGCGGGCGGCGGGGATGGTATCCAGCATCCGGCGCATGGCATCCGTCGGGTCGCAGTCGTGACCGAACTGTGCCAGCGCCATGCGCAGGTTGCGGATGATGATGGGATAGGTGTCGAACAGGGTGCCGTCAAAATCCCAGATGAAGTGTTTGATGTGCTGCATGGCGGGCCTTCCTTTAAATGTAATAAATTTATATTATTAAAGAAAATCTATATAAAATGTAGCACAAAGCAGCCGCAAATGCAAGCAGAATGGATTGTGTACTTGTATACAAAACGTATTGTCCTTGACATAAATACAGGTTGTAACATGGCAGAAATGCCTTGAAATGGCGATTTTTTCCTGTGGCGTTATCGGAAAAAAACGGAGTGTCCTTGATACGCGGACAATAACAGGTTACAAGCCTGTAACTTTTTCTCTAAAAGCGGTCATAATCACAAATTGAGCTTATTTTTTGTAAGCTTTTTTTAGCCACATTGCAGAAAATAAAGGAAAAAGCCTGTTTGCTATTGAAAAAAGTGAGCATTTGGGCTAAAATATGTAGCATGGTTTTCCTGCCAAGGGTGAAGTGTTCCTGTTTGGAGCATTTCCGGCACGGGAGATCTGCCCGCCAAAGGCTTTTTGGCCCGCTGTATGTACAGCGGCTGAAATCTGTGTCTATTGACCGTATAACGGATCAAATAGAGAAATATTTAGGGAGGAAATTCAACCATGAAGAAGATTCTTGCACTGGTGCTGGTTCTGGTCATGATGCTGAGCTGCGTTGCCTGCTCCGCTCCTGCTACCACCCCCAACACCGAGTCTGAGACTGAGACTGAGAATCAGACCCCGGTCACTGAGTCCCGTCCGAACCGCCTGATCTACGGTAGCACTACCGAGGTTTCCGGCGACATCGGCCCCGGCGCTTGGTGGACCAACAACGCCACCGACAACATGATCCGTGGCATGATCAATGATTACTCTCCTGTCACCACCAACCAGGGCGGCGAGTACATCATCAACCCCACCGTCTGCGGCGGCATTGACTCCGTCGAGAACGAGGACGGCTCCAAGACCTTCACCGTTAAGATCAACGAGGGTCTGGTCTTCAGCAACGGCGAGCCCATCACCGCTGCCAACTACGTTGCCTATGCTCTGATCGGCTACTCTCCTGCTGCTGCCGAGGCCGGCGCCAAGCTGAGCACCGAGCAGGTCGTGGGTGCTACCGAGTACAATGCTGGTGAGACTGACTGCCTGTCCGGCGTCCGTCTGGTCGATGAGTACACCTACTCCATCACCATCCCCGCTGAGTACCTGCCCTACTACTACGAGCTGACCTACGCTTCTCTGAGCCCCCTGTACATCCCCATGTACGCCTCTGCTGAGCTGACCGTTGTCGACACCGAGAACGGCGCCAAGTTCGAGGGCGGCGAGCTGGTCGCTTCCGAGATCGACGCTGCTCGTTGGATGTACGACACCGCTGTGTCCGCTGGTCCCTACGTGATCAAGAGCCTGGACACCGGCGCTCTGGAGACCACTCTGGAGATCAACCCCAACTACGCTGGTAACTTCGAGGGTCAGAAGCCCTCCATCCAGACCATCGTTATCATCAAGACCGAGACCACCACTCAGTTCGACGCTCTGGCCACCGGCGCTGTCGACCTGCTGGACACTCTGTCTGACGGTACCGAGGTCAACACTGCTAAGGATATGATCGCTGCTGGCGGTTATGTCGGTCTGGACTTCGAGCGTAACGGCTACGGCAAGATCCAGTTCCAGTGCGACTTTGGCCCCACCCAGTTCCAGGCTGTGCGTCATGCTATCGCCTACCTGCTGGACCGCAACGAGTTCGCCAACACCTTCTGCCAGGGCTACGGCTCTGTTGTCCATGGTCCCTACGGCCTGGCCATGTGGATGTACAAGGACTCTGAGGAGCTGTTCGCCGACAAGATCAACACCTACGCCTACAACCCCGAGAAGGCTGTCGAGATTCTGGAAGCTGACGGCTGGGTTCTGGACGCTGAGGGCAACGACTACGTCTCCGGTACCCGTTATAAGAAGGTTACCGCTGAGGAAGCCGGCGATTACCCCCTGAACGTCACCCTGGCTGACGGCACCATCCTGATGCCTCTGCACATCAAGTGGTCCTCTTCCGAGGCCAACCCCGTCTCTGAGCTGCTGGTCACCATGCTGTCCAACGGTCAGCAGACCGCCGACGCCGGTATGATCATCGAGCAGACCGTCATGAGCTTTGACGAGCTGCTGAACTACATGTACCGCGACGCCACTCAGGGCGACCAGTACGGCGTGCCCACCTACGGCATGTACAACCTGGCCACCAACTTCACTCCTGCCTACGATATGTCCTACAGCTGGACCTCCGATCCCGACATGGTCGCTGCCGGTTGGAACACCAACTACTTCTTCGACGATAAGCTGGATCAGCTGTCCATGGACATGGTTTACGGTGTTGATTCTTCCGACTCCGCTACCTACCTGGATCTGTGGCAGCAGTACATCCTGCGCTGGAACGAGACCCTGCCTGAGATCCCCCTGTACTCCAACGTGTACACCACTGTCCACGCTGATTGGCTGGAGAACTACACTCAGAGCTCTCTGTGGGACTTCAACCAGGCTGTTCTGTACGCCAGCATCAACGGTGCTGAGTAATTCAGAATTGATCTGAACCGTTCCGGTTCCCGGAAAGAAATGAACGCGGCGGGGGCGGCATTTACCGCCCCCGCTGTTTTCATAAAACAACGCTTTAGTCTGATAAAGTGTGCCGCAGGCTGCGGCATCCCGGTCAGAAAACCTGCTGCCGAGACCGGTATGCAGGATTTTCCCCTTTAACCTGCGAAAATTACACCTTCCAGCAGCAGCCGACAAGCGAATGACTGTCGTCCTGAATGCGGGTTTTGCGCCGACAGCGTACACCCGGCAGGGGCTCCTGCAAATTGAGGGATCCTGCGTGCGGGCAACCGCACACGGAGCGTCATTCCGGAAGGCTGTCTGACTTTCCAGTCGAAGGTTTTTTATAGACAAACATATAAAAATAAGCAGAAAAGGAGGGCTATTCAGGTGTTCAAATATGTTCTGAAGCGTATCGGATACATGCTGGTCGTGTTTCTGATCCTGTCCGTTCTGATGTACTGCCTGTACAACCTGATCCCCAACGACCCCGCCCGTGCGGAATTGGAGCCTCTGCGTTCTACCCTGAAGCCGGAAGAATACCAGCGCCGCTATGAGCAGCTGCGGTATGAGTACGGTCTGGATGACCCCATCCTGGTCAACTATGCCCGGTGGATGGGCTTCATGCCGGATAAAATGACCGGCGAATACGAGGGTATGCTGCAGGGCTATTTCGGCTATTCCTCCGTCTATAAGAAGGATGTGGCCGAGGTCATCCCCGAGCGTATGGAAAACACCATCCTGCTCAATATCTTCTCCACCGCCGCTGCGCTGTTCATCACCATCCCGCTGGGTATCTACTGCGCTGTTCACAAGAAGGGCAAGATCGATACTGCCACGCAGGTGGTCACCATCGTCGGTTACAGTATTCCCATTTACATCATCGCACTGGTGTTCATCTGGCTGTTTGCCGTGCAGTTCGGCTGGTTCCCTGTCATGGGTATGCAGACCCCCGGCTCTGATTTCACCGGTATGCGTGCATTTCTGGACAAGCTGTACTATATGTGCCTGCCCGTGATCGTTATGACCTTCGGCAGCCTTGGCGGTATGACCCGCTACGTCCGCGCCGCCATGATCGACTCTCTGTCGCAGGATTACATCCGCACCGCCCGTGCCAAGGGCCTGCGCGAGAAGGTGGTCATCTACTCCCATGCATGGCGCAACGCCCTGCTGCCGGTCATCACCGTCATCATCGGCTGGTTCCTGTCCATCTTCAGCGGCTCTGTCGTTATCGAGAATACCTTCTCCCTCAACGGTATGGGCGCACTGTACTACACCGGTCTGATGGGCCGTGACTACGAGCTGGTGCTTGCCATCCAGATGTTCTATGTCATCGTGTCCCTGATGGGTCAGCTGATCATGGACCTGAGCTACGGCCTGGTCGACCCGCGCGTCCGCGTGGATAAATAAGGAAGGAGGAATTTTATAATGGCTAACGAAAAGAAAAAGAAAAATTCCTTCTTCGGCCGTCTGTTCGGCAGCCGCAACAAGGAGCTCAGCTTCATGGAAGAGGAGCAGCTGCAGAGCCCCGGCCGCACCATGGTGCGCAACTTTGTCAACAACAAGCTGGGTATGACCGGCCTGATCGTGTTCCTGGTCATCTTCCTGTTTGTTGTCATCGGTCCGGTGTATCTGCCCATCGACCTTTCCCATGCGGATAACACCCAGACCAATGTGCCCCCCACGCTGTCCATGATGAAGCTCCCCGAGGAGCTGGAGGGCAATGTGGCCGATATCACCCCCGGCACCACCTTCGGCGTCGGCGTTGATACCGCCGGTAAGGTATACACCTGGGGCCACACCAAGATCACCGACGTCATCGACCTGAAGAACATCCCCGAGGAGGTTCTGGAGGCCGAGATCGTCCAGATCGCCGCCGGATATGACCACATCGCCGCCATTGATAAGAACGGCCGTGTCTATGTCTGGGGCAACGACCGTCTGGGTCAGGCCATGCTGCCCAGCGATATCACCACTGCCATGATGATGAAGCGCGATCTGGGCTTCAAGCAGCTGGAGGCCGGCTTCCAGTTCACTGCCGCTCTGACCGAAGAGGGCAAGCTGTTCATGTGGGGCAACGGCAACATGGCTGATATCAAGGTCCGCAAGGAAGCACAGGGCAACATCGATAAGGTGGCCCTGACCTCTTACAGCTACATCTCTCTGATGAAGGACGGCACCGTTCAGTACACCGGCCTGCAGAAGGAGAACGCCATCGCCCAGATCCCCGAGACACTGGGCAACAATATCGTGGATATCGCCGCCACCAACTCCACCGTGGCTGCCGTCGATGCCGACGGTAAGGTCACCGTGTGGGGCAACGTGGAAAAGGGTCTGGGCAATGTGCCCGAGATGAGCTCCAAGCCTGTGGAGCTGTACGGCGGTCAGAGCCACTACACCGCTCTGCTGGAGGACGGCATCGTGGTGAGCTGGGGCGATAACTTCCACGATCAGGCCACCGTTCCCGCCAAGGTCAACGAGGCCGAGATCGAGACCATCTTCTCCGGTTTCTACCAGAACTATGCCATCACCACCGAGGGTGAGACCATCACCTGGGGTCTGAAGGGCTATCTGTTCGGCTCCGATAACCTGGGCCGTGATATCCTGACCCGTATCGTCAACGGCGGTCAGGTCACCATGACCGTCGGCGCCATCGCCGTTGTCATTTCCCTGATCATCGGCATCATTCTGGGCGGTATCGCCGGCTACTTCGGCGGCTGGATCGATATGTGCGTCATGCGTGTGGCCGAGGTCGTGGGCGGCCTGCCCTTTATCCCGTTCTCCATGATCCTGTCCGCTGTCATCGGCACCAGCATTTCGGTGGAGCAGCGTATGTATCTGATCATGGTGGTTCTGGGTGTCCTGTCCTGGCCCGGCACCTGCCGCCTGATCCGCGCGCAGATCCTCAGCCAGCGTGAGCAGGAGTATGTCACCGCCGCAAAGGCCATGGGTGTGCGCGAGCGCTCCATCGTGTTCCGTCACATCATGCCCAATATCCTGTCTCTGATCTTGGTCAGCGCCACGCTGGATTTCGCCACCTGTATGCTGACCGAGTCCACCCTGTCTTATCTGGGCTTCGGTATCGCCCCGCCCACTCCGACCTGGGGCAATATGCTCACCGGTGCAAACAACTCCGTCGTCATCCAGCAGTACTGGTGGCGCTGGGTGTTCCCCGCGACCGTGTTCGGCATCTGCACCATCTGTATCAACCTGATCGGCGACGCTCTGCGTGATGCGGTCGATCCCAAGACCAATGGACGCTGAGGAGGTGTGTGAATAATGGCATTGTTGGAACTGAAAGACCTGAAAACATTTTTCCACACCAAGCGCGGCATCGTCAAGGCTGTCAACGGCGTAAGCTATTCCGTTGACGCCGGCAAGGTGCTGGGCGTCGTGGGCGAGTCCGGCTCGGGCAAGTCCGTCTCCGCCATGAGCATCCTGCGTCTGCTGGATGACAACGGCTTTATCGAGGGCGGCGAGATCCTGTTCAATGGCCGCGATCTGACCAAGCTGACCACCGCCGAGATGTACAAGGTGCGCGGCAACGAGATCTCCGTCATCTTCCAGGAGCCCATGACCAGCCTGAACCCCGTGTTCACGGTGGAAAAGCAGCTCAGTGAGCCGCTGATGATCCATCAGGGCATGAAGAAGAAGGAAGCCATGAAGAAGGCTGTCGAGCTGCTGTCCGATGTTAAGATCCCCAATCCGGAGATCGTTGCCAAGCAGTATCCCCACCAGCTTTCCGGCGGTATGCGCCAGCGCGTTATGATCGCCATGGCTCTGGCCTGCAAGCCCAAGATCCTGATCGCGGACGAGCCCACCACGGCTCTGGACGTGACCATTCAGGCGCAGATCTTGAAGCTGATGAACGAGCTGAAGGAAAAGAACGGCACCGCCGTGCTGTTCATCACCCATGACCTGGGCGTTATCAACCAGATGGCTGACGACGTCGCCGTCATGTACTGCGGTCAGGTGGTGGAATTCGCCCCTGCCCACACCATCTTCCACAAGAGCGAGTTCTCTCATCCCTATACCGAGGGTCTGATGATGTCCATCCCGCGTCTGGATACCCCGACCAACAGCCGTCTGGACGCCATCCCCGGCGCTGTGCCGCACCCGCTGGATCTGCCCAAGGGCTGCAAGTTCGCGCCACGCTGCAAATACTGCACTGAGAGATGTCTGGAGGAGGAGCCTGAACTGGTTCCCGTGAGCGAGAAGCAGCAGATCCGCTGCTTCTACCCGAATAAGGAGGACAGAAATGCAAAATAAAGAAGTCCTGCTCAGCATCAGTAACCTGAAGCAATATTTCCCGCTGAAGCGCGGCCGTGTGGTCAAGGCAAACGACGGCGTTTCCATCGACATCTATAAGGGCGAGACCTTCGGTCTGGTGGGCGAGTCCGGCTGCGGCAAGTCCACACTGGGCCGCACCATTCTGCAGCTGTATCACCAGACCTACGGTCGTACCATGTACTATGGCCGCACGCTGGACGATCTGGCCCCCAAGTATGTCTACAACACCATCAAGCATCTGCCCAAGCTGCGTCTGCAGTGGAAGGAGCTTTGCGCCAAGCGCGACAAGCTGGAGCAGGAGTATGCCGCTCTGAGCGAGGAGCAGCAGTACGCCAAGCACGGCGAACTGGATACCGCCCGCAAGCTGGCCGAGGATGCCATGCTGAATATCACCAAGATCATTGGCGGTCTGGTGGCAGTAGAGGATCTGGCCCCTGTGCAGGAGGTCTACCTGAAGGAGTATGAGCTGGCCCATAAGAAGGTCGCTCTGACCCAGAAGCTGCAGGCCGACCAGCTGGATCTGGATGACCTGACCTTTGACGAGGAGAGGCATCCCGGCACCGTCAAGCCCGCCAAGCTGGCCAAGGCCAAAGCCAAGGTGGACGAGATCACCGCACAGATCGCCGCGCTGGATGTGCAGCTGGAGGTTGTCCAGAAGGAGAATGCCGCCCTGCGCGCACAGCACGAGAACAACGAGCTGTACCAGAAGTACGAGGCTCAGCACGACGACGGCATCGACCTTGCCCGTCTGAACTACGAGGAAATGCGTCAGCTGCGCCGCGATATGCAGCTGATCTTCCAGGATCCGTACTCCTCTCTGAACCCGCGTATGTCCGTCGGTCAGATCATCAGCGAGGGCATGGTCGCCCACAAGATGATCCGCAACAAGGGCGAGCGTATGCAGGAGAAGGTGCTCAAGATCATGGATGACTGCGGTCTGGCCGGTTACTTCCTGCACCGCTTCCCCCATCAGTTCTCCGGCGGTCAGCGTCAGCGTATCGGCATTGCCCGTGCTCTGGCCACCAGCCCCAAGTTTGTCGTCTGTGACGAGGCCGTTTCCGCTCTGGATGTGTCCATTCAGGCCCAGATCATCAACCTGCTGCAGGATCTGAAGGAGCAGCAGGATCTGACCTACCTGTTCATTACCCATGACCTGTCCGTTGTCAAGTACATCTCCGACCGCATCGGCGTTATGTATCTGGGCAACATGGTCGAGCTGGCCGATTCGCAGGAGATCTTTGATAACCCCGTCCATCCCTACACCGAAGCTCTGCTGAACGCCATCCCCACCACCGTGGATGAGAGCCATCGCGAGCTGCAGGTGCTGGAGGGCGATATCCCCAGCCCCGTCAACCCGCCCAAGGGCTGTAAGTTCCACACCCGCTGCGCCTACTGCACCGAGATCTGCAAGCAGGTCGTGCCCGCGTGGGAGGAGGTCTCCCCCAACCACTTCGTGGCCTGCCACCACAAGCTGCACCGCGTCAGCGAGAAGGAACAGCAGGGCTAAAAGGAGCATTCCTTTATGCTGTTTCAGAAAAGTATCGATAAGGCGTTCGCGCTGCAGCAAAAGCTGAACCGTGAACGCCGCGGCGAAACGGAGGAAGCGGAAAAGCTGTCCGATGTGCCGGAGGAGACTTCCTCCGCCGAAGGGCAGGAAACGCCTGTTCCGCCGCAGCTTCTCCAGCGCCGGCAGGAGGAAAAGCTCACCTTCAAGGATAAGATCGCCATGCTGTTCAGCGCGTATGCCGTGCTGCTTGTGCCGGCGGTGGGTGTCCTTGTGGTGATGTGTCTGCTGCTGTACTGGATGGCGGGCGGCTTTTGAGCCACCGTCAGATAAGCAAAATAAGAACCGGCTGCCGGACCCGTTATGCGGGAACCGGCAGCCGGTATTTTTTGTGCGGTGAAAAGAGCTTTCGTGCGGGGAAAGAGTTTCTATACGGGGAAAAGAGTTTGTGCGCGCTGCTTTATGCGCGGCGCGGCGCTTTTTCCAACAGGCGGCACACCGCCAGCAGCGCGGCGGCAAGCAGCAGATTGATGCAAAGTGCCTCCAGTGCGGTCAGCACAAGGCTTTCGCTGTGCATCAGCTGCGGAAAGCGGGGGTACAGGTGTTCAATGGTCAAAATCTGTACAAGATAGATGTGGTAACTGATCTCACCCGCCAGCGCGGTAAGCCGGCAGCCAAGGCGGCTCCAGAGGCTTGCACCGGTCATCATACTGCCTGTCAGCAGCGCGGCCAGCCCCAACGCCAGAAAATCGCGGGCATCCTGCGCGGGGCGAAAGGTCATGTACAGCAGTGCGGCCAGCAGCAGCGGCTCGGCGAAGCTCAGCGCAATGCGTGCAGCGCGGCGTTCAAGCCGGGGTGCAAGCTGCTGCACCGCCGTCCACACAAGGCAGCCGATGCCGGTTTCGGCCAGCGCACGCAGCACGCCGGTGGTGGCGGGAAAATAGGCGGCGTTGGTGTGGCTCAGGCTGCCGTTCAGCGAAAACAATAATCCCAGCAGCGCGGGGCATCCAAAGGCCAGCAGCGGCAGAAAATGCCGCTTTGCCGCCAGCGCCAGCCAGTACAGGAATGCGGTAGCAATAAATCCGGCACTCACATACCAGAGAAGCCCCGCCAGCGGCGGAAAACCGAAAGCAGACAGGAAGCTGACATCAAAGAATAGCCGTACCGTATTGGGCCAGAACCGTCCGGCGGAAAAGCTGATCGCATACACCGCCGCCAGTACCAGCAGATACGGCGGATACAGCCGGACAAAGCGCCGGCCGGCATACGCCGCCAGCTGTGCGGGGGCGGCAGAATCGGTCTGCCGTTCGATGCGCTGTGCCAGCAGGCATCCACCCGCCACAAAGAAAAACTCCACCGCCAGATACCCGCCCGAAAAAAGCGGCGAACCCTGTGCACCGAAAAAGTGGAACAGAAAAATGACGATGGAAAAAATAAAGCGGCAGCAATCCAGTGCGCCGTTCCTTTGGCGGACGGCGGTATGTGCGGCGGTGGGCATAGGCGGTCTCCTTCAAGGTGGGGTGAATGCGCTTCAGCGGTGCTGCGCAAGCAGCTGTTCAATACGCTGCTGCGCTTCGGTAAGGGCAGACTTGTCCGGCGCCGGAACATCGCACAGATATTCCAGCTGCAGCGGACGGGCGGTCAGAAATTCCAGCCCCTCGTCCATTGTGGTGCGGGGATGCTGGTAAAGATCGCGCCCGACTTCCACCACTTCCGCAATGCTGTAAAGATGCCCGGGCCGGCAGCCGTTGTGCAGAATGCTGCCATCGTCCTCGATGCAAAGCACGGCGGGCTTGTGAGAAAAAGCCTCTGCCAGCTCCCGCCACCGGGTGACAGTGCTACCTTCTGCCAGTACCTCCAGTGCAAGCGGCGTGCCGTGGAACCAGATCTCGTCATTCATGCGGAAGCCTCCTGAAAAAAGGGATTGCGGTATAAAGTGTATCGAAATATGCGCGGAATGCAGAATTTGCGGCGGGCAGCGGCGCTTTATCTGCCGAAGCCGCCGTCCACGCCCAGCGTCTGACCGGTGATGAAGGATGCATCATCACCGGCAAGAAAGACCACGGCGGCGGCCACATCCTCCGGTCTGCCGATGCGGCAAAGGGGAGTTTCGTCGGCAAGCAGCGCTTTGTCCTCAGCAGAAAATGCCGCCATCATGTCGGTCTCGATCACGCCGGGGGCGACGCAGTTCACACGGATGCCGCTGGGCCCCAGCTCCTTGGCCAGCGCCTGCGTAAAGGTGATCACCGCGCCCTTGGCGGCGGAATAGGGAACCTCGCAGGAGGCTCCCACCACGCCCCAAATGCTGCTGATGTTGACGATGCTGCCGCTTTTGCGATGCAGCATGCCGGGCAGCACCGCCTGTGCGATGCGGTACATCCCCTTGCAGTTCACAGCGAACATCCCGTCCCAATCGGCTTCGGTCACATCGGTGAAAAGCTGCTGTTTTGCGATACCGGCATTGTTCACAAGGCAGCCGATACCGCCGAATTCCCTTTCGATGGCGGCTGCGGCGGCGCGGACGCCGGCAGCATCCGTCACATCGGTATGCACCGCCAGCGCCGTGTGGGGTGCGGCGGCATTCAGCTCGGCGGCAAGCGCCTCGGTTTTTTCCTTTTGGGTGCACCAGCCCAATGCCACCTGCCAGCCCTCGGCGGCAAAGCGGCGGGCACAGGCGGCGCCAATGCCCCGGCCTGCGCCGGTGATCCATACCGTTTTCATGGCGTTTCCTCCTGCTTCGGTGCGGCGGCAGAGGATCCCTCTGCCTGATCGGCTGCGGAGAAGCCTTGCTCCGCCGTGTGTTTCTTTTCTTTCGGTGCAGCGCAGGCTTTCGGCTGTGCGGCTGTTTCCGGCACCGGCTTTTTCCAGCGGGGACGGGTTTTCAATTCCTCCCGCAGGCGGGTGAAAAAATCCTGCACCAGTGCGGCGCACTCGTCGGCGCAGACGCCGGCGGTCACCTCGGGCCTGTGGTTGAAGGGCAGGCTGAACAGATCCGTTACGCTGCCGCAGCAGCCGGCCTTGGCATCCGGTACGGCATAGATCACCCGGCGGATGCGGCTGTTGATGATCGCTCCTGCGCACATAGGGCAGGGCTCCATCGTCACATACAGCTCACAATCCCACAGCCTCCAGCCGCCGCGTACGCGGCAGGCCTCCTCAATGGCCAGACACTCGGCGTGGGCCAGCGCATTTTTGCCGGTCTCGCGCCGGTTGTGGGCGGCGGCGACCACTTCGCCATGGCGTACCACCACAGCTCCCACCGGGATCTCCCCGATAGCGGCGGCTTTGGCGGCCTCCTCCAGCGCCAGATGCATAAAATGTTCGTCCTGCGTCATAGTTGCTCCTTTTTGAAAATCGGCAGTCATGCCGCCAGCGATTGCAGCAGGGTCTGTGCCAGCAGTACGATCACCGCACCGCAAAACCAGGGGGAAAGCAGCAGCAGCTCGGCGCGGCTTTGCCGGTTGCGGGGATCGCGGCGGCGCTGCAGAGGCGGCGGCTGCAGCTTTTTCAGCTGCAGCACCCCGTATACACCGCAGAAAAGACAGCCGGCCAGCAGCAGGATCAGTACCCCAAGCGCCGAAATGCCATGGGTATCCGCCACAATGTACCGGAGCAAAAACAGCAGCAATGCCGCAAGAATGTGCAGCGCCGCGCCCATGCGCAGGCTGCCCAGCTGCTGCACCGCCCAGCCCAGAAACACCGCCAGCGCCAGCTGGGGCAGGAATTCCGCCAGACTGTGGTGCGCCAGCGCAGCGGGGATGGCCGCCAGCAGCACGGCAAAGCGCTCGCCCCATGGTTTGAAAGCCTGCTGCAGCAGTCCGCGGTAGAAATAGGTCTCTGCCAGCGGGGTCAGCAGACAGTCGAATACAAGCACGATCAGCCAGCCCGCCGCTGTGGCGGGGGGATCGGTGACGGCGGTATCGGCGGGCAGACCCAGCCGCAGCGCGCCGCCGATGAATTCACCGGCAGCCACCACCAGCCCCAGTGCAGCGGCAGCGGCAGCGGTCAGCTGCCAGCGGTCGCCGGGGTAGCGATGCGCCGGGCGCTTGATCCTGCCCAGCCACCAGTGCCCCAGCAGCAGGCAGACCCCGGCGGAGACCGGCCCTGCCAGCCGGTCCGGCAGCAGATGCAGCCATTCCGGCGCAGGGATCCGCTGGGCGATATAGGCGAAGATCAGCGAGACCAGACCGTGACACAGCAACAGAATACCGGCGGCATCCGCCAGTGCGGTCAGGGTGTTCTTTTTTTGTGCAGCGGCCACGACCGGCTCCCCCTTTCTGCAAAACAGGATCAGAACAATGCGTTCACAGCGGATGGGCTTTTAATCCCGATGCTGTGCGTACAGGGCAGTGATGCCCTTGATGATGCCCACCATGGTTTCCATATCCTCTACGGTGCAGTGCTCATAGGGGCCGTGCGCCGCCCAGCCGCCGGTGCCCAGATTGGGGCAGGGCAGACCCATGTAGGAAAGGGTCGCACCGTCGGTGCCGCCGCGGATGGGGGTGCTCACCGGCTCAAGACCCGCCTCGGCAATGGCCTTTTTGGCGTTCTCCACCAGATGGAAGGCCGGCGCCACCAGCTCCGCCATGTTGCGGTAGCTCTGAGCCAGCTCCAGCGTCACGGTGCCCCCACCGTATTTGTCGTTCATCAGCTGGGTGATGTGCTGCAGCTGCTTCTGGCGGGCCTCAAACAGATGGGCATCGTGATCGCGCACAATGTACTCCAGTCTGGCGGCTTCGGTATTGCCCTCCACGGACAGCAGATGGAAGAAGCCCTGATACCCCTCGGTATGGGCGGGGATGCTGCCGGCGGGCAGCATGGCGTTGAATTCCATGGCCAGCAGCGCAGCGTTGATCATGGTGTTCTTGGCGCTGCCGGGATGTACATTGAAGCCTTTGAAGCTGACAGAGGCGGAGGCGGCATTGAAGCACTCGTAATCCACGCTGTTGATGGGGCCGCCGTCCACGGTGTAGGCGTATTTTGCACCGAACAGCGGCAGGTCAAAGCCTGCAGCGCCCAGACCCACCTCCTCGTCGGGGGTGAAGCCGATGCACAGCCTGCCATGGGGGATACCCTCGGCGATGATCTCGGAAACGGCGGTCAGGATCTCTGCGATGCCGGCCTTGTCGTCCGCACCCAGCAGGGTGGTGCCGTCGGTGACGATCAGCGTTTTGCCTGCCAGAGAGGGCAGATGGGGGAATACCTTTGCCGTCAGGCTGCGGCCTGCGCCCAGCTCCACATCGCTGCCGTCGTAGTTTTCGATGACGCGGGGCTTGACATTCTCGCCGCAGAAATCGGTGGCGGTATCCATATGAGCGATAAAGCCGATGGCGGGGGCATCCTCATAGCCGGGGGTGGCATCCAGCCAGCCGTACACATAGCAGTTGTCTGCCAGCGTCACATTCTTCAGGCCAACGGCGCGCATATCCTCCGCGACCACCTTTGCGATATCCCACTCCAGCTCGTTGGAGGGGTTGCTCTCGGCGCCCATGCGGGACACGGAATGGATCTGCACATATTTCAAAAACAGGTCTTTTACGCTCATGGTTCTTTCCTTTCTTTTCCAGCGGGAGGTCACCCTCCCTGATTTTCTTCCAGTATACCATATCTTGTGGAAAAGATTCCAGCTTTTTTGCGCTTTTCCATAGAAAAGAAGCGATTATTGTGCTATAATATTCTCGATTATGTGAACGATTACGCCGTTCGCCGCTGCGGACGGCTCAAGCGGGAGGAATAACTTATGTTCGACGGCAAAACTCTGCTCATTACCGGCGGTACCGGCAGCTTCGGCAATACGGTGCTCAAGCATTTTCTTACCACTGAGATCGGCGAGATCCGCATCTTCAGCCGTGACGAAAAGAAGCAGGACGATATGCGCCATGATCTGCAGGCGCGTTATCCCGACCACGCCCACAAGGTGTGTTTTTACATCGGCGATGTGCGCAACATCGACAGCATCCGTCCCGCAGTAAGAGGGGTGGATTACATCTTCCACGCTGCTGCGCTCAAGCAGGTGCCCAGCTGTGAGTTCTTCCCCATGGAGGCCGTGCGCACCAATATCATCGGCACCGATAATCTGCTTTCTGCCGCCATCGATGCCGGCGTCAAGAAGGTGGTCTGCCTTTCCACCGACAAGGCTGCCTACCCCATCAATGCCATGGGTATCTCCAAATCCATGATGGAAAAGATCATCGGCGCCCGCGCCCGTGAGGCTGCCGGCACCACCACCATCTGCTGCACCCGCTACGGCAACGTCATGTGCAGCCGCGGCAGCGTCATTCCGCTGTTCATCGATCAGATCAAAGCCGGCAAGCCCATCACCGTCACCGATCCCGAGATGACCCGCTTCCTGATGAATCTGGACGAAGCGGTGGATCTGGTCATGTTCGCCTTTGAGCACGCCAACCCCGGTGATCTGTTTGTACAGAAGGCCGATGCCTGCACCATCGGTGATCTGGCCAAGGCCGTGCAGAAGCTGTTCGGCGATACCGGCCTGCGCGTCATCGGCACCCGTCACGGTGAAAAGCTGTATGAGACTCTGCTCACCGCCGAGGAGCGCATCCGCAGCGAGGATATGGGCGATTATTTCCGCGTATCCGCCGACGGCCGCGACCTGAACTACGACAAATACTTCATCGACGGCAAGGTCAAGACCCAGGCCGACGAAAGCTACACCAGCCACAACACCGAGCGTCTGGATGTGGACGGTGTGGTAAAAAAGATCCTGACCACCGACTATGTGCAGGAGATGCTGAAGAATAAGTAACGGAGGCTTTCCCATGGAAAAGACCGCACCCATTCTTATCACCGGCGCAAAAGGCTTCATCGGCAAAAACCTTGCCGCGGAGCTTGCCAACCGCGGCTTTGCCGAGTTGATGCTCTTTGATATCGATACCGATCCCGCCCTGCTGGAGCAGTATGCCGCCCGCGCGGCCTTTGTGTTCCATCTGGCGGGGGTCAACCGACCCACCGACCCCGCCGAATTCTATACCGGCAACCGCGGCTTTACCGAGCATCTGCTGACGCTGCTGGCCGCCGCCGGCAACACCTGTCCTGTCACCGTCACCAGCAGCGCACAGGCCGCGCTGGATAACGACTACGGCCGCAGCAAGCGGGAGGCCGAGGAGCTGGTCTTTGCCCACAGCGAGAGCACCGGTGCGCCGGTGTTCGTGTTCCGGCTGCCGGGCGTGTTCGGCAAGTGGTGCCGACCCAACTACAACAGCGTGGTGGCCACCTTCTGCCACAATGCAGCCAACGGCCTGCCGCTGCAGGTGCGCGACCCTGCCTATGCGCTGCCGCTGGTGTATATCGATGATGTGGTGCGCTGCCTGCTCGATACCATGGAGGGTCTTGCCCTGTGTGACCGCAGCGCACGGCCCATCTGCCGTGTGCATCCCGTGTACGAGACCACGCTGGGCTTCCTTGCCGATACCATCTCCTCCTTTGCCGAAAACCGCACAAAGCTGGGTGTGGCCGATATGGCCGATCCGCTGGTCAGTGCGCTGTACAGTACATGGCTCAGCTATCTGCCCGCGGATGCCTTTTCCTATCCGCTGAAGATGAACTGCGATGCCCGCGGCTCCTTCACCGAATTCCTGCGTACCGCCAATGCGGGACAGGTCTCGGTGAATATCTCCCGCCCCGGCATCGTCAAGGGCAACCACTGGCACCACTCCAAGAATGAAAAATTCCTTGTGGTCAGCGGCCGCGGCGTCATCCGTTTCCGCAAGCTGAACACCGACGAGATCATCGAATACCATGTCAGCGGCGAAAAGCTGGAGGTGGTGGATATCCCCACCGGCTACACCCACAACATCGAAAATCTGGGCGATACCGATATGGTCACCGTCATGTGGGCAAACGAGCCGTTCGATCCCGATAAGCCCGATACCTATTTTCTGCCCGTGTAAGGAGAGCATCATGGCAAACAAGATCAAGCTTATGACCATCATCGGCACCCGTCCGGAGATCATCCGCCTGTCTGCCGTCATCAAAAAGTGCGATGTGTACTTCGATCAGATCCTGGTGCACACCGGTCAGAACTACGATTACACCCTGAACCAGATCTTTTTTGAGGATCTGGGTCTGCGTGCACCGGATTTCTATCTGGATGCTGTGGGCGCGGATCTGGGCGAGACCATCGGCAACATCATCGCCAAAAGCTATAAGCTGATGGTGGAGCAGAAGCCCGATGCGCTGCTGATCCTCGGCGATACCAACAGCTGCCTTTCCGCCATTGCGGCCAAGCGCCTGCACATCCCCATCTTCCACATGGAGGCCGGCAATCGCTGCTTTGACGAGTGCCTGCCCGAGGAGACCAACCGCCGCATCGTGGATCATATCTCCGATGTCAACCTGTGCTATTCCGAGCACGCCCGCCGCTACCTGAATGCCGAGGGCACCGCCAAGGAGCGTACCTATGTCACCGGCAGCCCCATGGCCGAGGTGCTGCACGCCAATCTGGAAAAGATCGAAGCCAGCGATGTCCACGCCCGTCTCGGGCTGGAAAAGGGCAAATACATTCTGCTTTCCGCCCACCGCGAGGAGAATATCGATACCGAGGCCAACTTCCTCAGCCTGTTCAACGGCATCAACGCGCTGGCGGAAAAATACGATATGCCCATCCTGTACTCCTGCCATCCCCGCAGCAAAAAATTCCTCGAGGCCCGCAATTTCAAGCTGGATGCCCGCGTGCACCTGCATGCCCCGCTGGGCTTCCACGATTACAACTGCCTGCAGATGAATGCCTTCTGCGTGGTCTCCGATTCCGGCACCCTGCCGGAGGAGAGCAGCTTCTTCACCAGCGTGGGCCATCCTTTCCCGGCGGTGTGTATCCGTACCTCCACCGAGCGCCCCGAGGCTCTGGATAAGGGCTGCTTCATTCTGGCGGGTATCGCCGGCGACGGCATCGCACAGGCGGTGGATACCGCGGTTGCCATGAATGAAAACGGCGATCTGGGTATTCCCGTGCCCGTCTACACCGAGGATGTTTCCACCAAGGTGGTCAAGATCATCCAGAGCTATGTGGGCGTGGTCAACAAGATGGTCTGGCGCAAAAGCTGAGTTTCCTGCCAGATAAACAGCGTTTTCTTTCCAAACGGTAATATTTGATTGAATTTATACGGAAAAAGGGGGCTTTGCCGATGCAAAAGCAGCTGCTGGTGGTCACCCAGCACTTCTGGCCGGAAAATTTCCGCATCAACGATATCGTGCAGGGCTTCCTTGCCGATGGCATCGCGGTGGATGTGCTGTGCGGTCTGCCCAATTATCCCAGAGGGATCTGGTTTGACGGCTACAGCGAAAAGGGGCCCTTTTACGAGGAGTGGAACGGTGCGCGGATCTTCCGCTGCCGCGAGATCCCCCGCACCGGCAATTCCTCCGTGCGCATCTTTCTCAACTATGTCTCATGGCCGGTGTATGCCGCGCTGGCTCTGCACAGGCTCAAAGGCCCCTACGATGCGGTGCTGTGCTACAACACCAGCCCGGTGCTGATGAGCTGGCCTGCCATTCTGGCTGCCCGCCGCTTTAAAGCGCCGCTGACCAATTATGTGCTGGATATCTGGCCGGAGAATCTGTATTCCGTACTGGATATCAAAAACAGGCTGCTGCGCAGGATCGCTTCGGCGGTGTCCGACTGGCACTACCGCCGTGCCGACCGGCTGATCGCCATGAGCCCCGGTCTGGAGACGCTGCTGCGCCGCCGTGTGGGTGAAAAGAATGCCCGCGGCTGTGCGGAAAAGCAAAAGCGCTATACCGTCATCCCGCAGTATTGCGAGGATTTTTATGCCGAGCACGCCTGTGATGAAACGCTGCGGACGGAAAACGGCGGCGTTTTCACCCTGATGTTCGCAGGCAATTTCTCACCGGCGCAGAGCCTGCCCACCGCACTGGAGGCTATGGCTCTGCTGAAAAAAGACCCCGATGCCCCGCCCTGCCGGCTGCTGCTGGTGGGCGACGGTATGAGCCGTGCCGGACTGGAACAGCAGGCACAGGCGCTTGCGCTGGGCGATGCGGTGCGCTTTTACGGCAGTGTGCCGCCCGCCCGTATTCCGGCGCTTGCCGGTGCCTGCGATGCGCTGCTGGTCAGCCTTTCCGATTCACCGGATCTGGGTCTGACCATCCCCGCCAAGCTGGCCAGCTGCATGGCGGCGGCAAAGCCGCTGCTGGTTTCCATCAACGGCGAGGGCGCGGCTGCCGCTGCCGAAAGCGGCGGCGCGCTGGTATCCCCCGCTTGTGATGCCGCGGCGCTTGCCAAAAATCTGACAGTGCTGGCATCCATGCCTGCCGCCGAACGCGCCGCCATGGGCGAAAGGGCCTTTGCCTATTACCGCAGCCATTACCGCCGCGATATGCTGCTGAAGCAGCTGGAGGATTTTATTCTGTAAACCGCAGAGCGGCGGCATTCCGTACAGGCGGGATTCAGGCCTTTTCCATACGCAGATCCGCACGGACGGCGCGGCCGTCCGTACCCCTCATAAAAAATCAAGGAAAACAGGTGAACGAAAGTGAAGATACTTGTCATCATTCCCTGCTACAACGAAGAAGAAAATCTGGAGCGGGTGGTCGCCCGTCTGCAGAAGGAAGCCCCGCAGGTGGATTTCCTCATCGTCAACGACTGCTCCACCGATTCCAGTGCCGCTATCTGCAAAGCCAACGGCTGGCGCTTTCTGGATCTGCCCAGCAATCTGGGTATCGGCGGCGGCGTGCAGAGCGGCTACCAGTACGCCGTGGAAAACGACTACGACATCACTGTGCAGATGGACGGCGACGGACAGCACGATCCCGCCTATCTGGAGGCGGTGCTGGCGCCTGTTATTGCCGGCGAGCTGGATATGGCCGTGGGCAGCCGCTTCATCACAAAGGAGGGCTTCCAGACCAGCTTTATGCGCCGGCTGGGCATCCGTATCATCAGCGCCACCATCCGTCTGGTGTGCGGCGCAAAGGTGCGGGATGTGACCAGCGGCTTCCGCGCTTGCGGCAAAAAGCTCACCGCTTTCTATGCCCGCAGCTACGCGCAGGATTATCCCGAGCCGGAGGCCATCGTCTCCGCCGTGCTGAACGGCTACCGCGTGGGCGAGGTGCCCGTGGTCATGCAGGAGCGTATGGGCGGTGTTTCCTCCATCAACCTGCTGCGCTCGGCGTATTATATGATCAAGGTACCGCTGGCGCTGCTGGTGTACCGGCTTTCCATCCGCCGCAAGGCCGCACGCAAATAAGTGCCATCCCCCGAATTTGTAGAAAAGAGAGGTTCCCTCTTTATGGATAAACTGCAGATCGCGCTGATCATCGGCTCCGTACTGTATCTGGCCGTCATTTTCTGGCTGCTGAAAAAGAATAAGATGTCCATCCGCTATTCGCTTCTGTGGCTGGCCAGCGGTGCAGTGATGCTGCTGTTCGCGTGTTTCCCTTATCTGGCCAAGGTGCTGCGCGCCATCACCGGGGTGCAGGTGGTTTCCAACCTGATCTTTTTGCTGGCCATCGTGTTCATGCTCATCATCCTGCTCAGCCTGACCTCGGCGCTTTCCGCGCTGGTGGATAAGGTCAAGCGGCTGACTCAGGCCAACGCTCTGCTGGAGGAGCGTGTGCGCCGGCTGGAAAAGCAGCAGCAGGATTGATCCCGGCTGTACATCAACCAACCCCCTTTTGAAGGAGGCTCTGCCGCCCCATGCTGTTCAACTCACTGGAATTCCTCATCTTCTTTCCGGTGGTGTGTCTGCTTTATTTCCCGTTGCCGCAGGCTTTGAAAAAGCCGTGGCTGCTGGTGTGCAGCTACTACTTTTATATGTGCTGGCACGCAGGCTTTGCGCTGCTGATTTTTGTCTCCACCCTGTCCACATGGGTGTGCGGCTTTTTTATCGAACGCTGCACCACGGTGAAGCTGCGGCGGCTGGCGCTGGCGCTGAATCTGGCACTGAATCTGGGCATCCTGTTCACCTTCAAATATTTCGATTTCTTTTCCGGCAGCATTGCCGCCATCTTCGGCGCAAAGCCGCTGCTGCTCAGCCTGACCCTGCCGGTGGGCATCAGCTTCTACACCTTTCAGGCGCTGGGCTATTCCATTGATGTGTACCGCGGGGATATTCCCCACGAAAAAAACTTTCTGAACTATGCGCTGTTCGTCAGCTTTTTCCCCCAGCTGGTGGCCGGTCCCATCGAGCGTTCGGTCAATTTCATCCCGCAGCTGCACGAGCGCAAATATTTTGATGAGCGCCGTGTCGAAAGCGGCATTGCCCGTATGCTCGTCGGCTTTTTCAAAAAGGTGGTCATTGCGGACGGTCTGGCCGCTTTCGTGGATGTGGTTTACGCCGCACCGGAGAAATTCAGCGCCGCGCAGCTCATCTTTGCCACCGTGGCCTTTGCCATCCAGATCTACTGCGATTTCGGCGGCTATTCCGATATTGCCGTGGGCGCGGCGCAGGTGCTGGGCTTCCGGCTGATGCAGAACTTTGACCGTCCCTATTTTGCCTCCTCTGTGGATGATTTCTGGCGGCGCTGGCATATCAGTCTTTCCGGCTGGCTGCGCGATTACGTTTATATTCCGCTGGGCGGCAACCGCAAAGGGGCCTGGCGCAAGCGGCTCAATCTGTTCATCACCTTTCTTGCCAGCGGCCTGTGGCACGGCGCCAGCTGGACCTACGTGGCGTGGGGTGCGCTGCACGGCATATATCAGGTGATCGGCGATATCACCCGCGGTGTGCGCAAAAAGCTGTATGCCGACTGGAAATTGGAAAATTTCTGGCTCTTCAAGGCGCTGCGTAAGGTGCTTGGCTGTGTTTTTACCTTTGCACTCACCAATCTTGCGTATGTGTTTTTCCGTGCACAGACCCTGCCGCAGGCCGTTATGGTGCTGCAGCGGATCTTTGCCGCCGAGGGCGGCAGCCTGCTGGACGGCAAGGTCTGGCTGCAGGCGCTGCAGGGGATCCAGTTTTTCGGCCTGCTGCCGGTGGATGCCCTGAGCTGGGCGCATATCCTCACCAATACCGGCATCGGTCTGGGGCTCTGCGTGGCGCTGCTGATCCTGCTGGATCTGGGCGAGGGCCGCAGCGGCCGCCTGATCGACCGTATCTCCCGCTGTCCCTATCCGGTGCGCTGGGCGTTCTGTCTGGTGCTGCTGGGCGCAATTATGCTGTACGGCAGCTTTGAGCCCTCCGGTTTCTACTATTTCCAGTTCTGACGGTTTGTCTATTTTGCTTTGAAAGGAGAGTGCTCCCATGCGCGTGCTGCGTCTTGTGCTCAAGCTGCTGCTGCTGGCAGTGCCACTGGCGCTGCTGCTCATACAGGTCAACTATGCCGTGGATGGCAGCGCTATCCTGCGCGGCGATAAATATGAACTGGAGATCGCCACTGCCTGGCTGGACGGCAAGGCTGTGGGCAATTTTGACAATACCATCAATGAGCGCAGCGTTATGCGGTTGTATGTGGAGAACCTGCAGCAGGAGCTTGGTACGCTGGTACTGGGCTCCAGCCGCGCTATGCAGGTGACTGCAGAGATCGCCGGCGAAGAAGGTGGCTTTTTCAACAGCGGCATGACCGGCGCCGACCGCAAGGATGTGCTCTCCACCTTCTACCTGTTTGACCGCGCCGATAAACTGCCCGAAAATCTGATCATCGCCGCCGATCCATGGCTGTTTTTTGACAGCGATGCGGCGCTCAACTACCGCAGTGACGATAACCTCTACCGTGAGTTTCTCAGCCAGCGGCTGGGCTACGAGGTGGAGTTTGTGGCCGAGGATGATTCCGTCCGACAGAAGGCGCTGGTCTCTTTCGCCTATTTTCAGGAAAATCTGCTCTACCATTTCACCGATCACTCCGCCGATGCCCGTCCCGTCATTCTGCCGGATCAGCTGCTGGATTATGAATACGATATCCGCACTGCCGACGGTACCCAGTGGTATATGGAAAGCTTCCGCAACACGCCGCAGGCGGATGTGGATGTCTCTGCGCTGGTGCTCACCGGTGTGGATTATGCTCAGATGTACGGTTATACACAGGTGGATGCCCGCCTTGCGCAGGAATTCGAGGATTTTCTGGCCTATGCTGAAAGCCGCGGCGTGCAGGTGACACTGCTGCTCACCCCCTTTCACCCCATCTATTGGGATAAGCTGCGTACCGATCCGGAGTATTCCGGTGTCATGGAGGCCGAAAAGGCCCTGAGGGCCATGGCGCAGCGCTGCGGGGTGGAGGTGTACGGCTCCTACGATCCCGCCGCTGCCAATTGCACCAACGAGGATTTCTACGACGGTCTGCATATCCGCCGCGAGAGCATTGCCAACTATTTTGCCGGCGTGGGCCTGCCCGCACCGCAGCCGGAGGAAATCCCTGCAGAGGAACAGACCGCCTGATATACCTGAAATAACCGGATAAAAAGGAAGCGAAACCATGAACAGCATGATCATCGGCATTGCCGGCGGAACCGGCAGCGGCAAAACCACCCTCACGGAGCAGATCGTCCGGCGCTTCGGCGATCAGGTGGCGGTGCTCTGCCACGATAATTACTACCACGCCCACGACGATATGCCCTATTCCGAGCGCTGCAAGCTGAACTACGATCATCCGGATGCCTTTGATTCCGCGCTGATGACCGACCAGCTGCGCCGGCTGAAGGCGGGCGAGACCATCCACTGCCCCACCTACGATTATACACAGCACAACCGCGCCGCCGCAACCGTCACGGTGCAGCCTGCGCCCGTTATCGTGGTGGAGGGTATCCTGATCCTTGCCGATCCGGTGCTGCGCCAGATGATGGATATCCGCATTTTTGTGGATACCGATGCCGATGTGCGTATTCTGCGGCGTATCCTGCGGGATGTGGAGCAGCGCGGCCGCAGCCTGCAGAGCGTGGTGGAGCAGTACCTGACCACCGTCAAGCCCATGCACGAGCAGTTTGTTGAGCCCAGCAAGCGCTGCGCCGATATCATCGTGCTGGACGGCGGCCGCAATCTGGTGGCGCTGGATATGATCATGACCCGTATTGCGGAGCATATCGCCGCAAATTCCTGACAGGAAGCCCTTGCCGTCTGCACTGCAGCCGGCGAATGATTATACAAAAAGGAGAAAATAAATGATTTACGACATTCTGGAAAATCTGGAGCAGTATACCGGACTGTTTGAGAATCTGGATACCGCCATTGACTGGCTGGTGAACAATGATATCGAGGCGCTGCCTCTGGGCCGCACCGAGATCTCCGGCAGCGATATCTATATCAATGTCAGCGAGCTGGAAGCCCGTCCCAGCGAGGGCGCACTGTTCGAGACTCACTCCGACTATATGGATATCCACATCGATCTGGAGGGTGTGGAGCTGTTCGAGGTAGCGCTGGGCGCTTTGGAAGAGGATACTCCCTACAACGCCGAAAAGGATGTGGCGCTGTACCGGGCAGATCTTTCCAATGCCAGCGTTCTGGGGCCGGGGCGCTTCCTTATCACCATGACCGAGGAGCCCCACAAGCCCAACATCGCCAGCGCGCAGGGAACACATCTGAAAAAAGCCGTGGTCAAGGTACGCCGCTGAGGTCGTCTGCCGCATCATTGCCGTAAGAAAGGGAAAGTATCATGGAAAAAGAACTGCTTTTGAAGAAAATCGATGCATTCATCGAGGCCAATAAGGAAGCCATCGTCAAGGATATCGCCGCACTGGTTGCAGTGGACAGCGTGCAGGCTGCCCCGACGCCCGGCGCACCTTTCGGCGAGGGCGCAAAGCGTGCATTGGAAGTGACGCTGGAGATCGCGGAGCGGTTGGGTCTGACCACCCGCAACTGCGAGAACTACATCGGCTATGCCGAGCTGCCCGGCGCCGATTGCGAAAAGTATCTGGCCACCATCTGCCATGTGGATGTGGTGCCGGTGGGCAACGGCTGGGATGCCGATCCTTTTGTTCTGCGTGAGCGTGAGGGCTGGCTGCTGGGCCGCGGCGCCGCCGATGACAAGGGCCCCATGGTCATCACGCTGTACACCCTGAAATGCCTGAAGGAGCTGGGTGTGGATCTGCGCTACGGCATCCGTGCGCTGGCCGGTACCAACGAGGAGACCGGCATGCTGGATGTGGAGTACTATCTGGAAAACTACCCCGCTCCCGTGTTCGCTTTCAGCCCCGATGCCGGTTTCCCGGTGTGCAACGGTGAAAAGGGCCTATTTGGCGCCACCATCCTCAGCCCTGCCTTTGAGAACGGCAATATCGTGGATATCGCCGGCGGCGTTGCCAACAATGCCATCCCCGACCGCGCTTTTGCTATCGTCAAGGCTGATATCGCTGCCATGACTGCCGGTGAGGGTGTCACCCTGTCTGCTGAGGGTGAGGGTCTGGTACGCGTTGCCGCCGTGGGCAAGGCCGGTCATGCCGCCTCTCCCGCCGGCACCATCAATGCCATCAGCCGCGTGGTGGATTGTCTGGTGGATAACGGCGTGTGCACCGCCGCCGAGACCGCCTATTTGCAGGCACTGCAGAAGCTGCACTGCTCCACCGCCGGCGAGGGTCTGGGTATCGCCTGCGAGGATGGCCCCTTCGGCCCGCTGACCATCATCGGCGGCCGCATCTTTGTGCAGGACGGCCGCATCCATCAGACCTGCGACAGCCGCTATCCCACCACCACCACCGGCGCTGCCATGGTGGAGAAAATGCGTGCTGCCATCGGCGATGCCGCCGAGGTCGTGCTGGATCGCGCCAACGATCCCTTCTATATCGAGGCCGACAGCCCAGCCATCCGCGCCTGCATCGATACCTTTAACGAGATCACCGGCAGCAATGCAGAACCCTTCACCATGGGCGGCGGCACCTATGCCCGCCATTTCCCCGCAGCGGTCAGCTTCGGTCCCGAGTACGATGCGCCCATCCCCGCATTCGGCGGCGGCGCCCATGCTGCCAATGAGGCTGCACCCTTCGATGTGCTGCTGCAGGCACTCAAGATCTATGTGGTCACCCTGCTTCGTCTGGAAGAGGTAGATTTCTGATTCCGTTTTCCGCATAAAAAATCCTTCGTGCACTGCGGTGCATGAAGGATTTTTTATTGCATTTTGTATCGGTTTGTGATATAATCAGCCTGTGCCCGGCAGGAAGCCGGGACGAAAACGGCTTTCCGCAACGGAAAGAATGCCATGAAGGCTGCCGCGTGCATCCGCCGCAGGGCGGGTGTGTTTTTTGTGTACCTTCGGGTGTTGCTTTCGTGTTTCGGGAGGTGTTTTTTATGTCAAAAAATCGTTTCAATACCCGCGCGCTGGTGTTCGCGGGCGTATGTGTGGCGCTGGGTGTGGTACTGCCGGTGGCATTTCACAGTCTGCCGGACGGCGGGCGTGTTTTCCTGCCCATGCATATTCCTGTGCTGCTGTGTGGTCTGCTGTGCGGTCCGTGGTACGGGCTGGGCTGCGGCGTTCTTGCGCCGGCGCTTTCGCATCTGATCACCGGTATGCCCATGGCGGCGGCGCTGCCCGGTATGCTGTGCGAGCTGGCGGTCTATGGCCTTGTCAGCGGTCTTGTCAGTCATGCGCTGCGCCGTAAAGGCCGCGGCCTGCGGGTGTATACCGCGCTGGTGTGCGCGCAGCTGGCGGGCCGTATCGTTGCCGGTCTGGTGAACGGATTCATCTTTATGGCGGGCAGCTACAGCCTGCAGATGTGGCTGACGGCTTCCTTCGTCACTGCGCTGCCCGGTATTATTGCGCAGCTGCTGCTTCTGCCGGTGCTGGTGCTTGCGCTGGAAAAAGCCGGCATCCGCTCCCCCGCGGCGTAAGCGCTGTTTTCAGCGCAAGGAAGATCCGCTAAAAGCAAAAAAGGCTCCGGAAGGAAACCGGAGCCTTTTTCTATTGTATTTGACCGGGAGAAAGGCATGGTGTAAAAAAGGCCGACCCATACGGGGCCGGCCTTTTGTTGAGAGATCAGTTGGTGTAGTTGTCGAAGTAGCCCTGCACCAGAACCACGGGGGTGCCCTTGTCGCCGCTGCCGCTGGTCAGATCGCAAAGCGAACCGATCAGATCGGTCAGCTGACGGGGCGTGGTGCCTTCGCTGGCCATCTTGCCCACAAGGTCGCTGTCCTTGGCACGGATGCTGGCGGAGATGGCCTCCTTCAGCTCTTCGCCGGAAAGGCTGGCGAACTCGTTGTCAGCCAGATACTTCAGCTTCAGCTCATTGGGGGTACCCACCAGACCGGGGGTGTGGGCGGGGCTGACAACAGGATCGGCCAGCTCCCAGATTTTGCCCTTGGGATCCTTGAAAGCGCCGTCACCGTATACCATGACCTCCACGCACTTGCCGGTGCGCTCCAGCATACGGGCCTGGATATCCATCACCAGATCCTGGCATTCGCGGGGGAACAGCTTGACGGTTTCCTCGGTGGCCTTGTTGGAGCCCAGCAGGCCGTACTGCTCGTTGCAGCCGCTGCCGTTGATGGGAGCATTCATGATCTCGTCCAGACCGCAGACGATCCGGGCGCCGGCAGCCTTCAGGATGCGCTTGGTACGGGCACGGGTGTGGATATCGCAGTTGATGATGCAGTCGGTGTAATCCAGAATGGCCTTGGCCTGATTGGCGAAGACGATCTCCACCTCGGCGCCGCACTCGCGGATCAGATCGCCATAGTACTGCACGTAATCCACGCCGGTGAATTCGTGCACACCGTAGCCGAACAGCTCGCGGTAGCGTTCCAGACTCAGCACATCTGAGTAGGGATTGATGCCGGCCTCATCCAGTTTGTCCAGACTGACCAGCTCGTTGCCCACCTCGTCGGAAGGATAGCTGAGCATCAGCACAACTTTCCTGCAGCCCTTGGCGATGCCGCGCAGGCAGATGGCGAAGCGGTTGCGGGACAGGATGGGGAAGATCACGCCCACGGTTTCGCCGCCCAGCTTGGCGCGCACATCGGCGGCGATGTCATCCACGCTGGCGTAGTTGCCCTGTACGCGGGCCACAACGCTCTCGGTGATGGAGATGACGTCGCGGTCGCGGATGGCAAAACCGTCGCTCTCGGCGGCGCCCAGAACGCTGTCCACCACCAGAGCAGCCAGATCGTCGCCCTCACGGAAGATGGGGCAGCGAATGCCGCGGGATACTGTACCGACTCTTCTTTCTTTGCTTTCCATAAAAACAGGATCCTTTCTGTATGACTGCAAAGCAGTCTTGGAATAAGGGAACGGAAGCCGCTTTGTGCAGCGGCTGCCGGAACTCACAGAATAAGGGAAAATTACAGAACGATGCTTTCGCCGCTCATTTCAGCGGGCTGCGCAAGACCCATCAGCTTCAGCATGGTGGGAGCGATGTCGGCAAGGCGGCCGCCCTCGCGCAGGGCAACATCACCGGCGCCGGCCACCAGGAAGGGCACAGGATTGGTGGTGTGGGCGGTGAAGGGGGTGCCGTCCTCATCTGCCATGTAATCGGCGTTGCCGTGGTCGGCGGTCAGCAGCACAGCGCCGCCCTTGGCCAGCACAGCATCGATCACCTTGCCGACGCAGGTATCCACAGCCTCCACAGCGGCAACGGCGGCATCAAACACGCCGGTATGGCCCACCATGTCGCAGTTGGCAAAGTTCAGGATGATCACATCGTACTTGTCGGATGCGATGCGGGCACAGCACTCCTCGGCGACCTCATAGGCGCTCATCTCCGGCTTCAGGTCATAGGTGGCGACCTTGGGGCTGGCGATCAGGGCGCGGTCCTCGTTCTCGCAGGCAGCCTCTACGCCGCCGTTGAAGAAGAAGGTGACATGGGCGTATTTCTCGGTTTCAGCGATGCGCAGCTGGGTCTTGCCGCAGGCGGCCAGATACTCACCCAGCGTGTTCTTCAGGCTCTGCGGCTTGAAGGCGACCTCCACATTGGGCATGGTGGCATCGTACTGGGTGAAGCAGACATAGTACAGCGGGAAGCAGCCGTTGGGACGCTCAAAGCCGGTGAAATCGGGATCCACCAGTGTGCGGGTGATCTCGCGGGCGCGGTCGGGACGGAAATTGAAGAACACGACGCTGTCGCCGGCCTTGATGCGGCCGGTGCCCTCGATGACGGTGGGCAGCACGAACTCGTCGGTGTTGCCGGCATCGTAGCTGTTCTGCATGGCGCACACGCCGCAGGCAGCGGTCTCGCCTTCGCCCAGCACCAGCGCGTTATAGGCCTTCTGCACACGATCCCAGCGGTTGTCGCGATCCATGGCGTAATAGCGGCCGCAGATGGTGGCCACCTTGCCCACGCCGATCTCGTCGCACTTGGCCATCAGCTCCTTGACATAATCCTTGCCGGAAGCGGGCGGGGTGTCGCGGCCGTCCATGAAGCAGTGGATGAACACATTCTCCACGCCCTCACGCTTGGCCATCTCCAGCAGACCGTACAGATGGGTGTTGTGGCTGTGCACGCCGCCGTCGGAAAGCAGGCCGTACAGATGCAGGGCCGCACCGGGCTTTTTGGCGTTTTCCATGGCGGCCTTCAGCACGCCGTTGGTAAAGAAATCACCGTCCTGAATGGACTTGGTGATGCGGGTCAGCTCCTGATAGACCACGCGGCCGGCGCCGATGTTGGTGTGGCCGACCTCGCTGTTGCCCATCTGGCCGTCGGGCAGACCCACGTCCATGCCGGAGGCGCCGATCTGCGTGTGGGGCCAGCTGGCAAACAGCTTGTCCAGATTGGGGGTGCGGGCGGTATCGATGGCATTGGCGCGGGCGTCGTCGCGGCAGCCGAAGCCATCCATAATGCAGAGCATCACAGGTTTCATAATGTGCGTTTACTCCTTGAAATATTCTACGAAGATCAAAAAAAGTAGAGTGGGGCGGCGGCAGGGGCCACCGCCCCACTTGGGCTGGTCTTTTACAGAGGATATGCCTTTCAAAAACCGCTTATTTGCTGGCAGCGGCAACGATGGTGGCGAAGTCGGGAGCCTTCAGAGAGGCGCCGCCGATCAGGCCGCCGTCCACGTCCGGCTTGCCCAGCAGCTCGTCGGCATTGCCGGCGTTCATGCTGCCGCCGTACTGCACGGTGGTAGCCTCGGCAACTTCCTTGCCGTACAGCTCGCAAACCACATCACGCACGATGGCGCAGACCTCCTGAGCCTGCTCGGCGGTGGCAGTCTTGCCGGTGCCGATGGCCCACACGGGCTCATAGGCGATGATGACATTGGCCATCTGCTCGGCGGTGACATCCTTCAGGGCGATCTTGGTCTGCAGAGCAACCAGCTCGGCGGTGATGCCCTGCTCACGCTGGGTCAGGGTCTCGCCTACACAGACGATCACCTTCAGGCCGGCGTTCAGACCGGCCAGAGTGCGCAGGTTGACGGTCTCATCGGTCTCGCCGAAATACTGACGGCGCTCGCTGTGGCCGGTGATGACATACTCGCAGCCCACTTCCTTGAGCATCTCGGCAGAGATCTCGGCGGTGTAGGCGCCGCTGGCCTTGAAGTGCACGTTCTGGGCGCCCACCTTCACATTGGAGCCCTTGCACTTCTCCACGGCGACACACAGGTCAACGTAAGGAACGCAGATAACGACTTCGCAGTCGGCATCCTTCACCAGGGGCAGCATCTCATCGATGAGAGCGGCGGCCTGGGCGGGGGTCTTGTTCATCTTCCAGTTGCCGGCGATGACGGCCTTACGGGTAGCTTTATTCATGTTCGATTACCTCATTTTATGTGATGGGCACAGCGCCGGGCGCTGTGCCGGTGACCGCAGGCCGGGCAAGGGGTCTTGTCCGGCCGCGGGATGTGTCCGGTGGTTAAAACGGCTGGGATCAGTCGTTCTGGATGGCATCAACGCCGGGCAGGCCCTTGCCTTCCAGATACTCCAGAGAAGCGCCGCCGCCGGTGGAGATGTGGCTCATCTTGTCGGCGAAGCCCAGCTTCATGACAGCAGCAGCAGAGTCACCGCCGACGATGATGGTGGTGGCATCGGTCTCAGCCAGAGCCTTGGCGACGGCCAGAGTGCCCTCGGCCAGGCTGGGGTTCTCGAACACGCCCATGGGGCCGTTCCAGACAACGGTCTTGGCAGCCTTGGCAGCCTCGGCGAACAGCTCACGGGTCTTTTCACCGATATCCAGACCCTCCATGTCGGCGGGGATCTCGTCAGAAGCAACGGTCTTGGTCTCGACGGGAGCATCGATGGGATCGGGGAAGCCGGCAGCGACCACGGTATCAACGGGCAGCAGCAGCTTGACGCCGTTGGCCTCGGCCTTGGCCATCATGTCCTTGCAGTATTCGATCTTCTCGGTGTCCAGCAGAGAGTTGCCCACCTCGTAGCCCTTGGCAGCCAGGAAGGTGTAGGCCATGCCGCCGCCGATGATCAGGGTGTCGACCTTGGTCAGCAGGTTGTCGATGACGTTCAGCTTGTCAGCGACCTTGGCGCCGCCCAGAACAGCCAGGAAGGGACGCACGGGATTCTCAACAGCGTTGCCCAGGAATTCGATCTCCTTGGCCATCAGGTAACCCACAGCGGTATCCTTGATGTGCTCGGTCACGCCGACGGTGGAGCAGTGGGCGCGGTGAGCGGAACCGAAAGCATCGTTGACATAAACCTCAGCCAGGCTGGCCAGCTCGGCGCTGAAGGCCTCGCCGTTCTTGGTCTCTTCCTTGCGGAAACGGGTGTTCTGCAGCAGCACGACATCGCCGTCGTTCATAGCCTCGACAGCGGCCTTGGCGTTGGCGCCCACGACCTCGTCATCATTGGCAAACACAACGGGCTGACCCAGCAGCTCGCTCAGGCGCACAGCGCAGGGCTCCAGGCTGAACTTGGCCTCGGGACCGTTCTTGGGCTTGCCCAGATGGCTGCACAGAATGACGCGGCCGCCGTCGGCGATCAGCTTCTTGATGGTGGGCAGAGCAGCAACGATACGGTTGTCGTTGGTGATGACGCCCTCTTTCATGGGAACGTTGAAGTCAACGCGCACCAGAACGCGCTTGCCCTTGACGTTCAGATCTTCCACAGTACGTTTGCCCAGTTTGCTCATGATGAAAACTCCTTTTATTAAAATATTCTTGCGGATAACGATTCATACAGGTCAACTGCGCCGGTGCCGTGAGGAACACACGCAGTTTACCATCTATCAGTATAATAAAAAACACCGCATTATTCAAGTGTTTCTTGCGGGAAAACCCATTCTTTTTTCAATTTTGTGCATCTGCACGATTCCCGCTGCCGACGGATTCGGAAATTGGTTATTTTTTTAACGCACAGAAAAGAGAGGTTGGCCGCAGCGCATAAGGCTGCAGCACTGCAGCAGCAAAAAACCGCCGCGGTATGGGCGGCGGTTTTTGAGAAGCCCGGCAGGGGTCCCGGGTTTCAGTAGCGGATACGGGGCTTGTAGTGCTCAAAGATGACGGCGGCGTTCTCCTGCTCCAGCTTACGGGTGTCATCCTGCGGCTGTGCGGTGTAGACCACCGGCAGCGCGCCCAGCTTATATGCCAGCTTCACCAGCACATTGCGCCGCTCCTTGTGAAAAGCGATGAAATGCGGCCGGGCGATCACATTCAGCAGGCAGCGGGAAAGAAGGAAGCTGAGCACGGCACTCTGCTTTTTATGCAGATCCTGCCAGCCGGAGGAAAGCTGCCCGCGCAGCACCTGACGGGCGTATTTTTTCCACCATGCCACAATGCGGGGGTCGAAGCTTTCCACGCAGAAAGCGCCGGTGTACTGCAGCAGAATGCTCCATGCCTTTTCGCACAGCTCGGCATTGCGCGGACCGGTCTTGATCTCCACGATCAGCGGCACGCGGCCGTCCACAAGGCTGAGCACCTCGGTGAAAAGCGGCATGCGCTGGTCGGTGCCGTACAGCGGCATTTCGCGCAGCTCCTCCCAGGTGAAGGCATCCACACGGCCGTGCACGCCGCAAACGCGGTCCAGCGTATCGTCGTGAAAGACCACGACCTGTCCGTCTTTGGAAAGCTGGATATCCAGCTCGATGCCGTAGCCGCCCGCCACGGCGGCGCGGAAGGCTGCGGGGCTGTTTTCCGGTACGGACTGATCCTGTGTATACAGGCCCCGGTGGGCAAAATTCCGTTTGAGAAAGGCGCGGGCCTGTCCGGGTGCGGGGCGCTGCGGCATCAGCAGAAACAGCAGCAGAAAAGCGGCGGCGAACAGAGCGATGATAAGTGCGATCATGATTTACCTTCCTTTTTTTGCGGGGTGTATGTGCGGAGGAAAAAACGGAAAGTCGGAAAGGACGGAGCAAAAAGGGGCAAGGCCGCTGTGAGGAACGGTCACTCCATCAGCTTCATCAGCGGGGCAAGCAGCCGGTTCAGATTGGTCAGTGCGGTGTTCAGCTGGTCGGTATCCAGCTGCTCCAGCTGTGCAAGTGCTCCCTCCAGCCGGGAGAGCGCATCGTTCAGCTGTGCGGCATCCACCTGTCCGAAGGCTTGCAGCGCATCGCCCAGCGAAGCGGTATCCAGCGCCGAAAGCTGTCCCAGCGCGGCGGAAAGCGCAGCGGTATCCAGTGTCAGAAGCTGATCCATTGCGCCGTCAAGGGCGGCAGGATCCAGCTGTTCCAGCAGTGCGGCGACATTCTCCAGCTGCGCCATGGCGGTGCGGGTCTGGCGCAAGGCGGGGACCAGCACGGCGCAAAGCAGCGCCAGCACCAGTGCGGCGGCGGCCAGTGCCAGCCAGAAGCGGCGGCGCTGCGCCTGCTGACGGGCCTCAATGTGCTCCAGACGGGCAGAAATGGCAAGCAGAAGCTCCTGTGTGCTGTTTTCCACGGGCAGACCTCCTTGTTTTATGATCGATATCCCTGCCGGCGGCAGGGAAAATGATTTTCATTCTGCGGCAGACCGAAAGCTCTTTTTTGACGGCGCCTGCGGGGCATTTATGCTCTTTTGCGGCGGCGCAGCAGCTGGTTGAGCAGTGCCAGAAGCTCGCGGAAATTCACCGCGGTCAGCAGCACAAAGATGCCGGCGCTGGCATAGATCCACCACGCAGGCTCGGCGAGCATCACCGCTGCCTGCACAAAGAGCAGCACGGTATTGAATGCCATGCGCGGCAGCTGCAGATCGAAAGCGATGTAACGCCGGCTGGTCAGCGCCCGCAGCACAAAGATCAGCAGATAGCTCAGAAAGGTGGCCACGGTGGCGCCGTTGACCCCGAAGCGGGGGATCAGCAGGGCATTCAGCAGCAGATTCAGCGCCGCGCCCGCCATGGTGGTATACAGGTTCATGCCGGTCTTTTTGGCCACCATATAGACGGTGCTCATATAGCCGGTGTAGCAGCTGAACACGGTGGCGATGACCAGAATGGGGATAAAGCGCCATGCGCCGTAATAATCGCCGCCGCTGCCGTCCAGCACGGTGACAAACACCTTGGAGAACAGGATGATGCCCGCAGCGCCCACCGTCAGAATGCTCTGGTAGCCGCCGAACACCCGGCTGAAGAAACGGCTGCGCTCCTCGCCGTCGCCGGCATCCGCCACGGCGGAAAGCTGCCACGCCTCAGTGAACAGGGTGCTCACCAGCATCAGCAGGTTGGGGATCTTGTAGGCGAAGGCATACAGACCGCTGGCCTCGGCCCCCAGCATGTACAGCACAAATTTTTTGTCGCTGGCATTGGTGATCCACCAGCACATGGCGGCGGGAATCAGGGGGATACTGTATTTTACCATGGCGGCAAAGAGTTTTCTGTCGAAGCAGCGCACATCAAAGAATCGCGGCAGCTTTGCGGCTGCGCACAGGAAGATGCCGGAGAGCGCATCCGCCGTGATGGTGGCCAGTACATAGCCCACGATGCCCAGCCTGCAGGGCACCAGATAAATGATGTAAAAGCATACCAGCAGCGCGGTGTTCAGCACGCCGTCCAGCGCATAGAGCCGGGTCTTTTGCTGGGAGCGGACAAACTGGCTGCACAGGTTGCGGGCACAGCTGACGGTGACATACAGATACACCAGCCAGCGGTAACCGTCCAGCGCAGGCTCCACCGCCAGCACCGGATACAGCGCCAGCACGATGGCGGTGCCGATGCCCAGTGCTGCAAATCCGCCGGTGAATACCGCCTTTTTGTCACAGGCTGTATCCAGCCCGAACCGGATGATGGCGTTGGTGATGCCGATGCACGTCAGCGGCAGCAGCAGCTGGCTGGTATCCTGAATGTTGCTGATGATGCCGTATTCGTCTGGGCTCAGAATGCCGGTGTACAGCGGCATCATCAGGTAGATCAGTATCTTGGAGCCGAAGCTGCTCAGTGCAAACAGCAGCGTATTGGTGATCAGTTTTTTGTATTTGTCCAAAACAGGCCGCCTTTCCCGGTGTGTGGCAGGATATTATTCCAGTATGAAGTATAACACAATCCGCGCAAAAAATAAACCGTTCAAAATGCCCAAAATGTTTCGGCGCATTTCCCGCTTGACGGACGGCGCACGGGATGTTATAGTGAAGAAAAATGCACCGGTAAAGGTAACAATGTCCCGATACGGAAATACCGGAGAAAGTGAGGATCGGAGCATGGAAAAAACCAACATTCTGTGGATCCAGGCCGACGAGCTGCGCGTGGATGCGCTGGGCTGCTACGGCGGCGACAACCTGACGCCCAACATCGACGCGCTGGCGGCGCGGGGCGCGGTGTTCCGCCGGCATTTCACCACCTCGCCTGTGTGTGTGCCTGCCCGTGTCAGCGAGCTGACCGGCTGCTATCCCTGCCGCACCGGTGTGCTGGAAAACAGCGTTCACTACACCCACGGCCGCTGGCCGCAGGATCTGCGCGCCTTCCCCGAATTCTTTCTGGAGCAGGGCTGGGCCACCGCCAATTTCGGCAAGTACCACACCCCGAGCCACGGCAGCTGGGGCGAGAACTGGCACATGGAGCACCTGAACGAGGTGGGGCATTTTATGGCGCTGCACCCGCCCTATGACGAACAGGAGCACGAGGTACTGCACCTTGGCCGCAGCGAAAGGAATGTCATCGTTGCGGGGCGGTATCCCGATGTGGCGCAGGTGTCGCCCACCCACCGGGTCACCGATCATGCGCTGGAGTGGCTTTCCGCCTACCAGCATGTGCGCCGTCCGTTCCTGCTGCGGGTCAGCTACCTTGCGCCCCATACCCCCGTGCTGGCGCCGGAGCCTTTCTACAGTATGTATAAGGATAAGAATTACACATGGGACCGTCCCGCGCAGCAGACGCTGGAGGACCGGCCGGATCTGGAGAAAAACGGCCGGGAGATCTTCGGCGGCCAGTCGTATTACGCCGCCCACACCGAGGAGGATTTCCAGCGGATGCGCCGCACCTACTGTGCCCTTGTCAGCCATATCGATGATGAGGTGGGCCGTCTTGTGGAGCATCTGAAGCAGACCGGCGAATACGAGAATACCGTCATTCTGTTCACCTCCGACCACGGCGATCTGATGGGGGAGTACGGTCAGTTCCAGAAGGGTGTTTTCTACGATATCACCGCCAATGTGCCCTGCATTCTGGCCGGCCCCGGGGTGAAGCCGGGCGTGTACGACAACCTGACCGAGTGCGTGGATATCGCCCCCACCCTGATGGCGCTGTGCGGCCTGCAGCCGGAGCAGCAGTTCCAGGGCGAGGATATGTTTGCCTCCGATAAGCCGGAGGTTCTGGGCGAGATCTTCCTCTCCGGCCGCCGCCGCAGCTGGCTGCGTACAAAGCAGTACAGTCTGGATATCACCACAGCCGAAAACGGGGAACACACCGCCCCCGACCGCTACGACGGCAAGCTGATCGATCTTGCCGCCGATCCGCTGTACCATACCAATGTATACGGCAGCCCGGCTTATGCCGAAATACAGCAGCAGCTGACCGGGCGGCTGCTTGCGCGCATCGCCCCGTACCCCATCGAGGTAAAGCGCGGCGATATCCCGATGTGAGCCGGCAGCGGACAGCGCAGCCGGAAATGTCACCCTTTTGCAGACCTGCGGCGTTTTTGCCGCGGGTCTGTTTCATTTTCGGACATGTTTTCAAAAAGATGTCCGTTTTTGCATCTTGTCATCCCGGTGCGCGCAGGGTATGATAAAGGCGGAAGCTCCCGTTCGGGAAACGCTTTGAAAAACGGTGTGCGGAAGACCGCCGCACACAGAGCCGCTTAAAAAGGAGGATCCTTATGGAGCGAAAAGAGGTTATCATCAGCGATCTTGCCGCCGCCGTGCGGGAGAAAGAGAGCCTTTCGGCACAGCCCGCCCCCGATAAGTGGGAGGCCGTGCCCTATTCCACCGCTGCCGCCGCGGGGACCCTGCTGCTGGCCGGCCCGGCGGAGTATCCCGCACCGGTCACCGTCGAGCCGGGACTTTCCGGCTGGTACCGCATCTATGTGTGTCTGGGCGAGCAGTACGGCACCAGCTGGGCCAGTCGTGTGGATCTGCAGCTGACCGGTGATGAATTCGCCACCACCGCCCGCTGCTGCAATCTGCTGCCCTTCACCCGCTGGAAGTTTCTGGAATGGGTGGAGGAATCCCTGTGGAAGGCCGCCGATATGACCGGTCAGAGCATCACCATCCGTAAAAACGACGACGGTCAGCCCAATACCTCCTGCGTGCTGTGGCTGCGCTTTGAGCCCATGACGGATGCCGAGGTCGCCGCCCACACCGCGCGCCTTGCGGACAACAGCCGCCGCACCATGCTGGCCCACATGGACGGCGATTACCACCAGTTCGATATGGCAAAAAAGCCCCATGATTACTGCAAGATGCTCTACGCCATGAAGGAAAGCGATGTGGAGATCATCTCGCAGGAGACGATGTACGATCTGGCGGATTTCTCGCTGTGCAGCGAATTTTCCCGCGATCCGGGCGATGCCCGCCGTAACGCCTACTTGAAGGAATTCGATGAAAACAAAGAGGCCATCTATAAGGAACAGCTGGATTACGTGCACAAAAACGGCATGAAGATGTATGCCGCCATCCGTATGGGCTTTTCCTCCTTCAGCTTCAATGCGGATAAGCCCCTCTTCCGCATCGCTTTTGTGGATGAGCACCCGGAATGGTTCTGCCGCACCCGCGATGGCTATACCGTGAATATGCTCTCCTACGCTTACCCCGAGGTGCAGGCTTTTGTCATCGAGCATATCCTGCAAAGCGCCCGCCGCGGGTTTGACGGTGTCACGCTGCTGTTCAGCCGCGGTATCCAGACCATGTTTGAGCAGCCCGTCATCGACCGCTTTGTGCAGAAATACGGCACGGAGACCGACTGCCGCCGCCTGCCGCTGGACGATCCCCGTCTGAACGGCATCTGGTCGGATATCATGACGGAATTCATGGTAAAGCTGCGCGGTGAGCTGAATGCCCTTGCCGCCGCTGAGGGCCGTCCCGCCCCCGGGATCTTCGTCACCGGCTGCCAGAAGCTCTCCGACGGCCTGCATCAGGGCGTGGATATCGGGCGCTGGGCAAAGGAGGGGCTGATCACCGGTGTGGTGCAGACCAATATGTGCGTGTGGGAGGATCTGGACGGCCTGCTTGCCGCCGACGGCCTGATCGATCTTGCCGCCTATGAGGAAAAGGGAAAAACCGGCCTTGTGGTCAAGCGGGAGCACTGCAACGACCCCGACAGCATCACCGCCGGCGTGGGCGATTACCGCCGTGCGGCGGATGAGACCGGCATCCGGTTCTTCAGTGAGCTGCAGTGGGAGAATACCGTCAAGCCCGAAGAGTACCTCGCCGCAGCCAAGGCGATCTATGCCGCCGGCGGCGACAGCATCGGCCTGTGGGATTGCTACCCCGGCCGCGTGTTCGTGCTTTCCGAGTGGGACTGCGTTTCCCGTCTGGGCAGCGCCGCAGGCACGCTGGCCCTGCCGGATGACCCTGCCCGCTGGCACCGTATCCATAAGGTGCTCAGCTACAAGGATACCGATATCCGCTATGTCAGCCCCACGTGGAGAGGGTAAAAGTGACATAAATAAAGCAAGAGCCTCCGGCAGAAAGCTTTGCCGGAGGCCCTTTTTGGATATCAGAAACTGTCGGAGCAGATCTGCGTTTTTGGGTGCTGCCGCTTACTCCTCCACGGGGGCGCCGGCGTACTCCGGCTCTTCCACGATGGGGCAGGTGGCGCAGTCATCAAAGCAGCAGTCGGCGCAGCCTTCTTCGTTCAGGCCCACCTCCACGCTGTTTTTCGGGGCTTTCTTTTTTGCCAGCAGCTTGTACACCACCAGCACGGCGGCGGCCAGTGCGGCCAGCGTTGCAACCACCACCAGTACGGTCTTGACGGTCTTGCATACATTGCATTTTTTCATGGGTCGGCCTCCTTTTTTCTGTCGGGCGCCTCCTGTGTGCGCCGTTTTTTCCTTTACAAACTAATTTTAACAAAAAAGACAGGAGAATGCAATGTTTCACAGGAAAAATTTGCATCTGCTGTTGACAAATCGCGCTCTTGTGCAAACTATACCAAATTTGCTTTGAAACTTGTACTGATTTTTTCGGCGGTTTGCAAAATCTATGATTGACCTTGCTATATTTGGGGTGTTATAATTCTAACGGACACTAGATATTGTGTATACCTTTGGTATATTGTCCCTGTTTCCGTGCAAGGGGATGCAACTTTGAGTAATACGGGCGGTGCTGTCCGCACTGCCTGCCGCAGAAAATGGAGGAGAAAAATGATCCGCAGTATTGTCAAACGCGACGGCCGTGTGGTGCTGTACGATGAAACCAAGATCGCCGGTGCGATCCTCAAGGCGCTGACCGCCGCCGGCAACGAGGATGCCCGCGCCGCCGCTGCCGTGGCCAACGCCGTGGGCGCCCGTCTGGATGCCCGCCCCGATACCACCGAGCCCCCCACCGTGGAGGAGATCCAGGATATGGTGGAAACCGAGCTGATGGCCGCCGGCCACAGCGAGGCTGCCAAAAAGTATATTCTGTACCGCGCCGCCCGTACCCGTGTGCGCGAGACCAATACCTCTCTGATGAAGACCTTCGCCGAGATCACCCACGAGGATGCCCGTGCCTCCGATCTCAAGCGCGACAACGCCAACGTGGACGGCAACACCGCCATGGGCACCATGCTGCAGTACGGCAGCACCGCTGCCAAGGCCTACAGCGAGGCATATCTGCTCAGCCCCGAGCAGGCCCGTGCCCACCGCGAGGGCGATATTCACATCCACGATTTCGATTTCTATGCGCTGACCACCACCTGCTGCCAGATCGACCTGCTCAAGCTGTTCAAAAACGGCTTCTCCACCGGTCACGGCTTCCTGCGCGAGCCGCAGGAGATCGCCAGCTACGCGGCGCTGGCCTGCATTGCGGTGCAGTCCAACCAGAACGACCAGCACGGCGGCCAGAGCATCGTCAACTTCGATTACGGTCTGGCTCCCGGCGTGGCCAAGAGCTACGAAAAGCGCTGGGCCGAGAACATCACCAAGTATTTCGACGTGCTGGGCGTGGGTCACTACACGCTGGAGCAGGTGAAGGCGATCATCAAAAAGATCAAGGCCGACACCGGCCGCAAGCCGCAGCTGGCCACGGATGACGGCTATCTGCGCGCCGAGTGCGCCGCGCTGATGGATATCCCCGAGGAAACCGTCCGCGCCGCTCAGAAATTCGCCATTGAAAAATCCGCCGAGGAGGTGGACCGCAACACCTACAAGGCCATGGTGGCATTGGTGCACAACCTGAACACCATGCACAGCCGAGCCGGTGCGCAGACCCCCTTCTCCTCCATCAACTACGGCACCGACACCTCCCCCGAGGGCCGCATGGTCATCAAGAATGTGCTGCTGGCCACCGAGGCGGGTCTGGGCCACGGCGAGACCCCCATCTTCCCCATCCACATCTTCCGCGTCAAGGAAGGCATCAACTACAATGAGGGCGATCCCAACTACGATCTGTTCCGTCTGGCCTGCCGTGTCAGCGCCAAGCGCCTGTTCCCCAACTTCAGCTTTATCGACAGCCCCTATAACCTGCAGTATTACAAGCCCGGCCATCCCGAGACCGAGGTCAGCTACATGGGCTGCCGCACCCGCGTCATGGCCAATGCCTACGATCCCGACCGCGCCATCGCCAACGGCCGCGGCAACCTGAGCTTCACCTCCATCAACCTGCCCCGCATCGCCATCGAGAGCAAGGGCGATGAGAAGGTGTTCTATCAGAAGCTCTCCGATATGATGGAGCTGGTCACCGGCCAGCTGCTGGACCGTTTTGAGATCCAGGCCCGCAAGCATGTTTATAACTATCCGTTCCTGATGGGACAGGGCGTGTGGCTGGACAGCGAAAAGCTGGGCCCTGCGGACGAGGTGCGCGAGGTGCTCAAGCACGGCACCCTTTCCATCGGCTTCATCGGTCTGGCCGAGACGCTTACCGCGCTGTACGGCCACCACCACGGCGAAAGCGACGAGATGCAGCAGAAGGGTCTGGAGATCGTGGGCTTCATGCGAGATTTTGTGGATGCCAAGAGCCGCAAGCACCACATGAACTTCACCCTGCTGGCCACCCCCGCCGAGGGCCTTTCCGGCCGCTTCATCCGCATGGATAAAAAGCGTTACGGCGAGCTGCCCGGCATCACGGACAAGGAGTACTACACCAACAGCTTCCATGTGCCGGTGTGGTACAATATCCCCGCCTACGAGAAGATCTGGAAGGAAGCCCCCTACCACGCACTGACCAACGCCGGTCACATCACCTATGTGGAGCTGGACGGCGACACCGCCAACAATCTGGAGGCGTTTGAAAGCATTATCCGCTGTATGCACGATGCCGGCATCGGCTACGGCAGTGTCAACCATCCGGTCGACCGCGACCCCGTCTGCGGCTACACCGGCGTCATCGGCGATGTGTGCCCGCGCTGCGGCCGCCGCGCCGGCGAGGGTGTCAGCGCCGAAAAGCTGCGCGCTTTGCGTAAGCTGTACCCCGATATGCCCTATCAGTACGGCGTGGAGGAATAAGCCTGCCGCCAAACCAGCGGCGATCGGCTGTGTGACCGGCAGAAAAGGCAGACAGAATGGCAAAAAATCCGGCATTGTCCTTTGAAAAAGGCGGACCAAAAGCCTTTGCAGACAAAGAGAGGAGCCGTTTTATGACGATCAGGCTGAACGACGGATATCGGATAGTTGTCGCTGCCGGCTGCAGTGCCTCCGGCGCGTATGCCGCTGCGGAGCTGGCCCGTTATCTGAAGCAGATCACGGGCGGTTCTTTCCCTGTTGTGAAGGACGATGTGCCCGGACAGGACTGTGAGATCCTCATCGGAAAGACCAGCCGGCCGGGCACACCCAGCGGTGCGGGATTGAAAAACGACGGCTATGTTCTGCGCACCGCAGGGAAAAAGCTGTTTATCTTCGGGGAAAATGACCGTGCCAATCTGTACGGTGTGTATTACCTGTTGGAAAAATATCTGGGCTGCGGTTTCTATGCCCACGATGTGGAGAGAGTTCCTGTCAACGAAGAGGCCTGTCTGCCGGAGATCGACGAAATGCGCATTTCGCCGTTGGAATACCGGGAGACCTACTGGTATGAGCCGTATCGCCATGAGGAGTTTGCCATCAAACGCGGCTTCAACGGTTCCTGGCTCAAGCCTTACGGCAGTAAGGTGGGAGGCTGCGTCCGGGTCGACGCTCTGGCCCATACCATGTTCCAATACGTGCATCCGGATGAATATTTCGACGAACACCCGGAGTATTTTTCCATGGTGGACGGCAAGCGTATCCGCATATCGACGCAGTTGTGTCTGACGAATCCGGATGTTCTGGAGATCACGAAGAGAAAGCTGCGTCAAAAGATCCGGGAAAATCCCGATATCAGGATTTTTGGTATCTCCCAGATGGACTGGCTGAATCCCTGCCAATGTCCCGCGTGCGCGAAGATCGATGCCGAGGAAGGTTCCCACATGGGCACCATGCTGCGGTTCCTGAATGCGCTTGCCGAAGATATTGAACGCGACTATCCGGATGTGGTCATTGAGACGCTGGCGTATCAGTACACCCGGCAGGTGCCGAAGATCACCCGTCCGCACCCCAACGTCCTCATATGCTTCTGTACCATAGAGAATTGCTTTACCCACCCTCTGCGCCGGTGCACGAAGGTCAGCCCGAGCTTATGGCAGTATTTTATCCCCGGTACCTCGGTGAAGCAGGATCTGCAGGAATGGGGCAGGATCTGCAAGCGGATGTTTATTTGGGATTACACCACCAATTACAGCTTCTATCTTGCGCCAATGATCAATTTCCATGTGTTGCAGGATAACATCAACTTCTTTCTGGAGAACGGTGCGACAGCTCTTTTTGAACAGGGTAACGCCGAATCTGTCTCCGGTGAATTCGGTGAGTTGCGCGCCTATATTCTTTCGAGACTGATGTGGGAGCCGCATGGAGATGTGTCTGCATGGATGGATGAATTCCTCGCCGGTTATTACGGAGAGGCTGCCGCGAAGCCGATCCGTGCCTACATTGACTATCTGGCAGATTTCGTGGAAAGGTTCGATATTCATGCCGGCATTTACGACAGTCCGAAGAATGTGATACCAAAGGCGGTTTTTCCCGTTTTGGACCAGTTCTGGGATGCTGCCGAGGCTGCCGCCGCGAACGGAGAACAACTTACGCGCATCCGGCGCAGCCGGCTGCAGCTCCGTTTTGTGAAGCTGCTTTGCAAACGACATACGGATATGGATTATCAGGAAACGGCAGATCGTTTCCTTGACGATGTGAAGAAACACGGAATCACCCATCTCCGGGAGGGGCGTTCTTTTGAGGAAGGGGTAGCTCAGATCGGTATCGGTTGTCCGCCGGTAGGATGATACCTCTGCTGCAAAGACATTCAGTAACGAAAAAATAGCTGCGCAGCAATGGGACGGATGGCTCCGCATTTTTGAGAGCCCGGCTTTTGCCGCCAGCTGTAAGAACAGATAACAGGATCACAGAAGATAAAAAGGAGAACAACTATGAACGAGCAGAACAATTACACCGTCCGCAACGACCATCTGGTGGGCGAAGGCGTGGGCTTTGAGCGCATCCGCCGCATTACCGGCTATCTCGTCGGCACGCTGGACCGTTTCAACGATGCCAAAAAAGCCGAGGAGCACGACCGCGTCAAGCACGGCCTGAGCGTATAACGCAATGGTGCTCAGGACTGCGGGCTTTGTGCCCGAAAGCATCACCGACGGCCCCGGTATCCGCTTCGTGGTGTTCTGTCAGGGCTGTGTGCACCACTGTCCCGGCTGCCACAATGCGCAGACATGGCCCTTTGAGGGCGGTGAGCCGTGGGAGGTGCAGCAAATCTTTGAAAAGCTGCGCCGCGACCCGCTGGTACGGGGAGTCACCTTCTCCGGCGGCGAGCCGTTCTGTCAGGCGGCGGCCTTTGCCGAGCTGGCGCAGATCTTAAAACAGCACCGCTACGAGGTGGCCGCTTACTCCGGCTGGACCTTTGAGGAGCTGTGCGAAAAAGCAAAGACCGAGCCGGAGACAGCAGCGCTGCTGGGGCTGCTGGATGTTCTGGTGGATGGCCGCTTCGAGAAGGAGCAGCTCAGTCTGGAGCTGAAATTCCGCGGCAGCCGCAACCAGCGCATTCTGGATGTGCCCGCCAGCCTTGCCGCCGGCCGTGCCATCCCGAAAGAGGACGGCCGCTGGAAATGAAACCGTAAAAAACAGCAGATGCCTGTAATGAAGAATGAGTGCGCTGCAAAACGAAGGTTTCACAGCGCACAGTAAACGAATGCTCATTTGGAGCTGCTGCAAAATTGCAGCAGCTCCTCTTTTTCTTACAGCACGCTCATCCGGTGGCGGAAGCCGCCCTCGCGGCCAAGGTCGGCTTCGGCGCGTGCGCGGAGGAAGGCCAGCAGGGGAATGCCCTTGTCCACCGTATTGCGGTAGATGGTTTCCATGTCGTTATACTCCGGCTGGCTCATGTTCACGCCGGTCAGGTCGGGAATGCTGCACAGCGTTTCCATGTAATGGTCACCGCGGCCGCAGAAATGTACTACGCCGCCTTTGAAATGCTTCAGCAGCTCGGCATCGTAGGGGGCGGCGAACTCCTTGTACAGCTCGGGAGAAAGGTTCATGGCGCTGTCATCCCGCAGCACGATGCCGCCCCGGTGACGCAGGCTGGCCCAGTGGGTGGTCATCTCCGCGTGGATCGGGAACAGGGCGAACCACTTTTCCAGAAAAGCGGTGTAGGTGTCGGTGACAAGCCGCAGCAGCCCGTGCACCAGCTCCGGCTCATCATACATGGCAAGGAACATCTCACCGCCCCACATCAGCTCGCACAGATCCAGCGGGCCCTGCGTGTCGGGGTGGTAGACCTCCACATACTTCTGAATGTTGGGGTAACGGGCGAACACCTCGGCGCAAAGCTCGCCGAAATCGAATACCCGCTGTCCCAGTCCGCCCAGCAGGTCGGGCATGCCCTTTTCCAGCAGGCCGCGCATCACCTCGGTATCGTTGAAAGCACGGGTGGTGGGCAGGGTGTTGGTGTGGCGGGGCATCATGAAAAGCTCTGCCCCGAACAGCGAGGTCATGATGCCGGTGCCGTAGTTGGCGCGGATGCAGGGGCTGAGCGCCTCGGTGGAAAGCTGCGCCGCCACATCCTGCAGCCCGAACTGCAGCATCAGCTCCAGATCGTCAATGGCATCGTTGATATGTACGGCGGGCAGCGAAATGCCGGGGGCGCTCACTGCTTTGCGCTTTGCGGTGAAAAGATCTCCTTCAAAGCGGCCGTACAGAAAATCCTTCCACTGGGCGGAAAAATCCTCCTCCACGGCGGGATCGATACGGCGTTCAATGTCCTCCAGCAGGGCAATGGTCTCTTTTTTCAGCTGCAGCATGGTCGGCACTCCTTTCGGCTCATAACAGGCCGGATTTTTTGTTATGCGGGCGGGTACGCAGATGCACCCCGCTTTTCACTGTCATTGTACCCTTTTTCACAGTGAAATTCCAGTGGGTGTTTTGCTGCAAAGCTTAAGAATATTGACTTTTTTCGCCCCGGTCACTACAATGAAAAGAGAAAGGAGGGAGTGGCATGAAAATGCAGCCCGTGTGGGAGACGGAGGAAATTTACTGTGCGCATGCCGTCACGGACGGCAGCACCATGGCTGCCATGCACATCCATGAGGTGTATGAGATTTTCATGGCCTGCAGCGGCGGCATCCGCTATCTGGTCAATGACCGCATCTATACCCTTGCGCCGGGCGATGTGCTGCTTTTTACCGATACCGATCTGCACAAGCCCAGTGTACCCGCGGGTACGGTGTACGACCGGTATGTCATCACCTTTCCGCCGCAGCTGCTGCGCCGGTGCGGCGGCGAAGAGCTGCTTTGCTGCTTTGAAGCGGGCCGGAACGGCGGCAGCCACCGGCTTTCGCTGAGCACAGAGGAACAGGCGGAGTTTTTGGCGCTGGTGCAGGCGCTGGAAGCACAGGCACAGCAGCCGGTCTGTCCGCAGCTGGGACAGTGGGTGGAGCTTTGCCGTCTGCTGTTGTTTTTGGGACGCATCGCCAGCCGCGCCCCGCGGGAATTGCCCGCTCTGCGGCAGAGCCTGCATCCGCAGATCCGCACCGTTCTGGAATATATCGATGAAAATTTCCGGCAGAATATCCCGCTGGATACCCTCAGCGCCCTGTGCTTTCTGAATAAACACTACCTGTGCCGTCTGTTCCGGCGCGAGACCGGTTTCTGTATCCACGATTACATCACCTACCGCCGTCTGGCCCATGCCATCCGGCTGCTGCGCACCGGTGAAAGTGTGGCCGGCGCGGCGCGGCTTTCCGGTTTCGGCAGCGATACCTTTTTTATCACCACCTTCAAAAAGATCCTCGGCACCACCCCCAGCCGTTACGCCCGCCAGCAGCGGGAGCAGCGGCTGCCATAATGAAGAAAAGGAACCGCTGCAATCTTGCAGCGGTTCCTTTTCTTCATTTACAGCAGTCCCCGCTGCAGCATGATGCGCCGCAGCGTGCTCCGGCTGCGGGTCCTGCCCAGCCGGGGCAGGCTGTCGGTGTACTCCTGAAAATCACCGAAAACCCGTTCCAGATACTTCCAGTCCGCGGCCACAGGTTCATAGGGGGCAAAGGCATCCGCCGCCGTGATCGCCGGCTCAAAGCCCAGCCTGCCGCAGGCCTCGAACCAGTCCCGTGCAAAGGCCAGAATGCCCCGCTGCACCTCATTGATGATGGCGGCATCGCCGGTCTGCTCGCCGTATTCAAAGCCGCAGCCGCCGTCCGGCCGCAGGGTGTAGCGCATCAGTGTAGGTGCGGCGGAGGAGAACATCGCCTCAAAGCACATCACCGCCGTATTGCCCCACAGCGTGTCGTTGGGGATGATCATATCCCGGTTCTGACCGTAGGTGAAAAGCCATGCGTTCAGCACGCCGCTGTTGATATACGGGTTTGCCGCCGGTGTGACGGCGGCGGCCATATAGCCGCCGATCAGCTCCACATCGGTGCGGTGCATCACATCCCGTACAAAATGCCGCAGCTGCAGCAGGATCTGTCCGCTCCAGCCCACATCTGCCACCACGATGCGCTTTGCATCGCCGAAGCAGGCATTGAAGTAGGCCGTCGCTGCTTCGCGCTGAGGGGCGAGCTTTCCGGCAATCAGCTCCCGTGCGGCGTAGATCAGTTCCCGCAGGGCGGGATAGGTTTCGGCATCCAGCAGCGCTTCCGGCGCAAGCCCGCGGGCGGGCAGCTCCGGCAGCAGGCATTCCAGTCCGGTTTCAGTCAGTGCATCGGCAACGGTGGTATCCGCCGCCTGTGCGCGGGCATAGAAAAAGAAACGGATGTACTCCTCGGTGTGGATATCAAAAACCAGCTGCCACAAAGCAAAACGGGATACCGTCATATAGCTGCAGGGCAGTGTGTTGATATGGGTGCGCCACAGCACATCGAAGATCTCGCAGTCCCGCGCAAGGAACAGGATCTTTTCTGCCTTTTTTTCGGCGGCAAAGCGCTCAAGCCAGCGGCAGTAGCCCACGCTGAGAATGCCGCCGTAGCCGTATCCGTGGCAGAAGCCGGCGCTCAGCGGATGGGAATCTGCGCACAGTGCCGCACGGCATAGTCCGGTGTGCAGACTGCCCGCCGGCGAGATGCAGCCGGCAAAAGCATCACCCGCCAGTGTCTGTACCGGCGGGTAATACCACGCCGCCCAGCCGGCAGCGCGGGCGTTTTCCACATCGCTGCAGTAGTTGTCGCCGATGTGGATCACCTTTTTTTCGCCCAGAGCGGCGGCAACATGCCGGTACAGGGTGCCGCTTGCCTTGGAGTGCAGCTGCTCGCAGCTGACATACACCGCGGAAAAACCGCTGTAGCCGCAGCTTTCCAGCAGGCGTTCCAGCGTCTTTTTTGGCAGATACATATCGCTGACGGTGATCAGTTCCTTGCCCATGCTACGCAGCGCATCAAACAGCCGCTTCATGTAGGGGTTGGCCATGCACACCGCCAGCTCGGTATCGATCTCGGCACGCATGGCGGCGCGGATATCGATGCCCAGCCATTCACCCAGCACGGTGTAGATCTGCACCAGCTCCACCTCTTTTTCCTTACCGGTCACCCGGCGGCGGGCTTCGGCCTCCGCTTCGGCACGCAGCCGGGCAAAGCTTTCCATTCCCAGCTTCTGCGCTGTCAGCGTGAATACATCCTTCGGATCGGCCACCCGCCGCAAAAGCAGCGTATCAAAAATATCAAAGGAGATCACATCGTATTCCCGCAGCTGCCGCAGCAGAGTCTCCGTATCCATACGCGCCGGCGGCAGCATAACGGGCGGTGCGGCCGTTTCCGGTGCGGGCGGCGCGGCGGCAGGGTCCGCTGCCGGCGGTGCGGTGCGCCTGCCCCGCAGCAGGTTGACGGCATTGCGCAGCCACTGGGTGCGCCGCCAGATGCCGGAATTCACCACCTTGAAGTATTCGTCCTGCAGCGCCTTGTACTGCGCCTGCTGCTCCTTCAGCTGCTGCTCCTTGAGCAGCATGCTCACCTGAAACATCCCGCTTTCTCCGTTCATCTGATGTCCTCCGTTTTGAAGCGTTCCAATGTATTAGGGTTTCGTTGAAACCGACTTCTCTATACATTCAAAAAACTTATGCCACAATATTGTAGCATATACAACACAAAAATGCAACAAAATAGTAGCATCGTTGCAAAGGAGAGTGTTGTGATGTTTTTTCAGCGATTGACAGATCTGCGCGTGGATGCGGATAAAACACAGCAGGAGGTCGCCGATGTGCTGAACTGCAAGCGGGAGGTTTACCGGCGGTACGAAAAAGGCCTATATGAGATCCCCGTGTGGGCGGTGATCAAGCTGGCGCAGTATTACGGTACCAGCACGGATTATCTGCTCGGCATGACGGATGAGCCCTGCCCGTATACCCGCTCCAAAAGCGGCATATAAAGGAATAACGGTCCGTTTTGGCGGCGCGGCCGACCGGAAAGAAACTCCATGCTTGACAAACCCCTTATCCGATGGTATCATACTAGGAAATGAGGGAGTAGCAGGCGTGCTTTTTGGTGCGCAGCAAGTCAACATACTGGCTTCGGCCTGGCTTGCTTTCATTTGCGAGACTCATGTATAACTTTGCGCGAGCTATACATGAAGTCTGCCCTTTCCCGACTGAAAAGGTGCACGCGGATATGGTTTCGCCATATCCGTTTTTTATGTGCTGCGGAGGAAGCAAAACGATGATTCTGGATATAAGTTTTTTTATCAACAGCATCCTGTTGGGCGTGGGCCTTGCTATGGATGCGTTTTCCGTGTCGCTGGCAAACGGTCTGAACGAGCCGTGTATGCGGGCGCGCAAGATGTGTGGCGTGGCGGGTGTTTTTGCCGCGTTTCAGGCAGCCATGCCGCTGGCGGGCTGGTTCTGCGTGCATACACTGGTGCAGTATTTTCAGGCCTTTGAGCCGTTTATTCCCTGGGTCGCTCTGATCCTGCTGTGCTGGATCGGCGGTAAAATGCTGTGGGAGGGCCTCCACAGTGACGGTACCCCCTGTGAGGAAAAGCCCGGCGTGGGTCTTTCCGCGCAGCTGGTGCAGGGCGTGGCCACCTCCATCGATGCGCTTTCGGTGGGCTTCACCATCGCCGAGTACGGCGCGGGCGAGGCGGTGCTGGCCGCCGCGCTCATCGCTGCCGTCACCTTTGTCATCTGCATGGGCGGCCTGATCATCGGCAAAAAGGCCGGTACAAAGCTGGCGGGCAAGGCCGGTATTCTGGGCGGTGTCATTCTGATCGCCATCGGTCTGGAGATTTTTATCAGCAGTTTCCTGTGATTTTTGTGGGAAAATGCCGCTGCCCCCTTGACAAAGCGCGGCGGCAGGAGTATTCTTTATTTGAAAAATAAATACCGGAAAACCGGGTCTTCAGGGCAGGGTGAAATTCCCGATTGGCGGTTACAGTCCGCGAGCGCGCACAGCGCCGATTTGGTGTGATTCCAAAACCAACAGTACAGTCTGGATGAAAGAAGGCCGGCGGAAAAGGAGCTGCTGTATTCTGCAGCGGCTCCACGGCTGCCGACACCTGAGGAACACTGTGTTTTTCAGGTGTTTTGTATTGTCCGGAGGTGTTATTTATGAAAAGACAAACCCGTACCCGCACCCTGACGCTGCTGGCCATGTTCAGCGCGCTGGCTTTTGTTGTGATGACGGTGGGGCGTGTGCCTATCGTCATGTGGCTGAAATACGATCCCAAGGATGTGATCATCACTTTTGCCGGTCTGCTGTTCGGGCCGCTTTCCTCGCTGGCCGTGTCGCTGGCGGTATCGCTCATCGAAATGGTCTCCGTCAGCGATACCGGCATCCTCGGCTGTGTGATGAATGTGCTTTCCACCTGCAGCTTTGCCTGCACGGCAGCCTTTGTCTACAGCCGCCGCCGCACGCTGGGCGGCGCGGTGCTGGGGCTGGTTTCCGGCGTGCTGCTGATGACCGCTGCCATGCTGCTGTGGAATTACCTGCTCACCCCGCTGTATATGAATCAGCCGCGGGAGCAGGTTGCCGCGCTGCTGGTGCCGGTGTTCCTGCCCTTCAACCTGTTCAAGGGCAGCCTGAATGCCGCGCTGACGCTGCTGCTGTATAAGCCGCTGGTGCAGGGGCTGCGCCGTGCAAAGCTGATCGAAGCCCCCGAAAAGACGCAGGCAGCTTCCGGCCGCAGCAATCCGGGGGGGATGCTCATCGCCGTGGCGGTGCTGGCGGCGGTGTGTGTGGTGCTTCTTCTGGTGCTGAAAAAAATGCTGTAATGTGGTGGGAAGCTGCCGCAATTTGTCGCCGCAGCTCCTTTCGGCGCAGGATCCGACCGTTTTTTTAGGACATTTCTGCGAAAATGTGAAAAGAAGTTTCAACTTTTTTCATTTTTTCGGGATACCATTGTTCATTGAAGAAATTTATTGTTTTATTCCGTTGGAATAATGGTATCAGGAGCAAAACACGATGCAAAAAAAGAAAGTATCCGTTACATACCGCGTGCTGAAGTGGCTGGTGTGGCTGTTTTCACCGAAGATGAAGGTGCAGGGGGCAGAGAATATCCCCGACGAGCCGGTGATCATCGTGGGCAACCACTGCCAGATGTACGGGCCCATCGCCTGTGAGCTGTATTCCCCCGTGCCGCGCCGTACCTGGTGCGCCGGGCAGATGATGGAATGGAAAGAGGTGCCCGGCTATGCCTATGAGGATTTCTGGTCGGGCAAGCCGGCGCACAGCCGCTGGTTTTACAAGCTGCTGGCGCACCTGATCACGCCGGTTTCCGTCTGCCTTTTCAACAATGCCGAGACCATCCCCGTGTGGCGGGATGCCCGTATCCTCTCCACCTTCCGCAGCACGGTGAATTCGCTGCAGCAGGGGGTCAGCGTGGTCATTTTCCCCGAGCACAATGTCCTGCGCAACAATATTATCTATGATTTTCAGGATCGCTTTATCGATGTGGCCCGGCTTTATTACAAAAAGACCGGCAAGGCCGCTGCCTTTGTGCCGCTGTATATTGCGCCGAAGCTCTCCGTGATGGTGTACGGCGCACCGGTGCGCTTTGATCCCGATGCTCCCATCGAGCAGGAGCGCCGCCGCATCTGTGAGCACCTGATGGAGGAGATCACCGCTCTTGGACGCGGTCTGCCCCGGCATACGGTGGTGCCCTACCGCAACATTGCGAAAAAAGACTATCCCTGCAATATCCTGTAAAAGGAGGCTCTTTCCATGCGAAAACCCACGGTAGATTACAGCGGATTCCGGCTTTCGCGCCTTGCCGAGCCGCGCTTCCGGCATCTGCTGCTGCTTTTGGGCTGGGTGGGGTATTTTGTGCTGTATGCCCTGACCGAGAACCTGATCCCCGCCGAAAAATGCACGCCCGTGCATATTTTTCTGGATGATATCATTCCCTTCTGTGAGTGGTTCGTCATCCCGTACGTATTCTGGTATGTGCTGATCGTCATCTCGCTGGGCTATTTCATGTTTTACGATGTGGACAGCTTCCGCCGGCTGCAGATCTTCATCATGATCACGCAGGCGGTGGCTATGGTGTGCTACATTCTGTTCCCCACCCGGCAGGATCTGCGGCCGGAGTTCTTTCCCCGGGAAAACCTGCTCACCGCCCTTGTGGGGGTGCTGTATCACTTTGATACCAACACCGGCGTGTGTCCCTCGCTGCATGTGGCGTACTCGCTGGGTATCGCCTCGGTCTGGCTCAAGCAGAAGGATGCCGCGTGGATGTGGAAGGCCTTTGTCGTGGTGGCGGTGGTGCTCATCTGCCTTTCCACCGCATTCATCAAGCAGCATTCGGCGGCGGATATCTTCGCCGCGCTGCCGCTGGGCCTGCTGGCAGAGGCTCTGGTATATGGCAAAAGCTACTGGCTGCCAAGGCTGCGCCGGTCGGCAAGGAAATAACGAAAAGCAAAGGCTGCCGCGGCCCGATGAGGGGCTGCGGCGGCTTTTTGTTCATTGACGGCGGCTTTTTTCCGTGCTATAGTATGAAAAAACAGGGCGTTTTGCCCGGGAAGGTGAGGGGCCGTCCATGTACCGTCTTTGTGAAAATACGCTTGCATCCTATGCCGGCGATGTGCTGCCGCTGTATTTTGACGGCGAAGAGCTGCCGCAGCAGGTGCAGTGGAGCGTACAGGGCAGCTGCGTGCGGCTGCGCGGCTTTGCGGGCGAAGAGCCCGATTGCTTTGCCCACGGCGTGCTGGTGACTCTGCTGCAGTCGGGCGAAGCAAAGATCCTGGCCGAAGCGCATGGCGAGGTGCACACCTGCTGTGTGCGGGTGCGCCCCCGCCGCACCGACGGCCCCGCTGCGCCGCTGCGGCCGTGGTGCGCCGATCTGCACACCCACACCACCGAGGACCATAACCATGACCGGGTGGCCGCCTGCGGCGGAGGGCTTGCCGCCGCGCTCACCGAGAGCCAGCGGCAAAGCGGCGCCATTGATTGCGGGGTCATCACCGACCATGCGGTGGTCACCAACCGGCGGCTGTTCTTTGCGGGCTTCTGCGCCGCGCAGAAAAGCGGACATACCGTTTTTGCCGGCAGCGAATCCGAGGCCGAGATCCTCGGCACCGACCGCTACGGTCTGCCGCACAAATATGCCGGCGAGATGGTGGCGCTGAACACCGACCGCTATATCTGTGCGGATAACTGGCCGGATTTCCTCGATGCCTTTGCCGAAAGCTCCGCCGCGGTGGGGGTGCTCTCTCACCCGTATGTGATGGGCTGGTCCCAGCGTTCCATCTGGGATTTCCGCTTTCACGAAAACGCCGCGCGGCCGGTTTTCCGCCGCGTTGTCTGCGGCATCGAGATGGATAACGGCACCCACAGCAGCACCCGCCCGCTGTATCAGTATGCCTATTCGCTGGCGCTGGACAGCGGTATGCGTCTTGCCCCCTGCTGCAACAGCGACAGCCACGGCGCATACCAGCCCTGCCCGGGGAAAACCATGATCCTGAGCAGCGAAAACAGCCGCGAGCTGCTGCTGGATGCCCTGCTTGCCCGGCGCTTTTACGCCTGCCAGAGCGGCGCTGTGGCGCTGGAAATGACCGTCAACGGCTGCCGCATGGGTGAAACGCTGCCCGCCGCGCAGGAGTACCGCTTCTGTATAAAGACCTCGCTGCTGCGTCCCGAGACCGATGCCGCCCCCGTGCGGTGCGAGGTGATCTCCGATCACGGTCTGACGGTGCGGGACGCTCCCTTTGACACGGCGGCGGAATTCATCCTGCACTCGGATACCGCCCGCTATTTCTATCTGCGGCTGACCGATGCTGCCGGGCGCTTTACCTGGTCGGCGCCGGTGTGGACGGGCCGTGCCTTTGATGATCCCGCCGTGCAGCTGCGGGCGGTGCCGCTGGATAAAGCGGGATTTACCGCCTGGGATGAGCGCCGCGGCTGCCCTGCGCCGGAGCTTATTTGTGATGACCCGCGGCAGGTGTGGGATGCCGGTGCACCCTCTGCCTGCATCACGCTGGATCTGGGCGCAATACAGCAGGTGTGCGCTGTGGGCCACATCGCCCCGCCGCTGCACGAAATGTCCCCCGGCGATGCGGAGGGTCTGCGTACCGCTATCATGAGCTTTGCGGGCGGCTACCGCATCCTTGCGGGGACTGATGGTGAGCATTACACCCTGTGCCGCAGCGGTATCATCCGCAATTTCGGCGGCGAGGAGCTGCTCACCTTTGCTCCCGTGCAGGCGCGGTATATCCGCTTTGAGGTGACGGATACCGTGGGCCGCGCCGTGGGCGGCGGTGCATACGATGCCGCGCCGGTGCGCATCGGCGAGCTGAGCGTTTTTACCGATCCCGCCCTGCCGGCCGCAGCAGGCCGCTGAATGTTTTGCAAAAAAGGAGAAAAAGCCATGCAGCTGACACAGGAAGTCATCCGCTATATCGATGCCCACCGGCAGGAGGCCTTTGACCTGCTGGTGGAGCTGGCGCAGATCCCTGCGCCCTCCAATCACGAGGAACGCCGCGCCGTTTTCTGCAAGGAGTGGCTGGAACGGCAGGGTGCACAGGGCGTGTACATCGACGAGGCGCTCAATGTTATCTATCCGCTGGGCGATACCGCCGGTCCCCTGACGGTGTACTGTGCCCACAGCGATGTGGTCTTTCCCGATACGGAGGCGCTGCCGCTGCGTATTGAGGAGGGCCGCATCCACTGCCCCGGCGTGGGCGACGATACCGCCAATGTGGCGGCGCTGCTGCTGACGGCGAAATACATCGCGCAGCAGGGGCTGCAGCCGCAGACAGGCGGTGTGCTGCTGGTGGTGAATTCCGGCGAAGAGGGTCTGGGCAATCTGAAGGGCTCCCGCCGGCTGATGGAGCGCTTCGGTGCACAGATCAAGGAATTCATCTCGCTGGACGGCGGCTATTCCCATGCGGTGGACCGTGCCGTGGGCAGCCACCGCTACCGCATCGCCATCGATACCGAGGGCGGCCATTCCTACGGGGCCTTCGGCAACCGCAATGCCATCGCGTATCTTGCCTCCCTCATCGATACGCTTTATACTATGAAGGTTCCCCCTGCGGGGCGCACCACCTACAATGTGGGCACCATCAGCGGCGGCACCTCGGTGAATACCATTGCCCAGCACGCCGAGATGCTGTACGAATACCGCAGCGATGATGCCGCCTCGCTGGAGATCATGCGCTGTCATCTGGCCGCCGCGCTGGATTTCTACCGCGCCAAGGGAGTGCAGGTCACCGCCGAGCTGGTGGGCGACCGTCCCTGCTCCGGCGAGGTGCACGCCGCCGCGCAGCAGGCTCTCAACGCCCGTGCCGCCGCCGCAGTACAGGAGCAGTACGGTGTGCAGCTCACCTTCGGGGCGGGCTCCACCGACTGTAATATGCCGCTTTCGCAGGGCATCCCTGCCATCTGTCTGGGCTGTTACAGCGGTGCAGGTGCCCACACCCGCGAGGAATATGTCAACATCGATTCGCTTCACGCCGGCTTAAAGCTGGCCGCGCAGCTGATCCTGTACCATTTCTAAGCCGCCGGTACAAAATTTCACCGTTTGTACATACAAAATTTGCTATCTGTACAAAGACGGCGGTTGCAATAAATCGGTTTTCCGGTTTATAATAAAACCGTACCCCGAAATCAAAAAAAGGAGACTGACTGCTGATGAAACGTTCCAACTGGATCCCCCTGCTGGCCGCAGGCTGTGCGGCAGCCGGTGTTGCCGCCGGTATTCTGGCCGTGCTCAAAAAGAAGAAAGCCGCAAAGACTGACCCGGTGGAGGCTGTCGCCGTGGATGTGACGGAGGAGTGCTGCCCCTTTGAGGAGCCCTGCTGCCCCGCCGAAGGCTGCGCTCCCGGCGAGGATTGCGGCTGCGCCGAAGAGGTCCCCGCTGAGGAGACTCCCGCCGAGTAAACCTGTATTTTCCAAAACAAAAGCACCCGCCGTTCCCCCGCATACAGCGGCAGAGGAACGGCGGGCATTTTGTCTTTTGCGGAAAAGCAGCGGCGGGTGCGCGCAGTTTTCCGATTGGAAACGCGTACTGCGCGGCAAAGCTGTGCATCATACAGCGGTACACGGGTTACAGATCGTCCGCATCCTGCACCGGGCGCGTATCCTGCTCCGGTATGCCGGTGTAGCTTCCCTGCGGGTCGGCAGGCGAGGGCTCGCCCAGCTGCAGGGCTTCCAGCAGACGGCGGGCACGGTGTTCCGCTTCCTTCTGGCACGGTTTTTTCATGTGTTCACCCCCTTTTGCGCCGGATGGCTGCATACAGTATGGCCTTTTTGGCAAGAATACCGAACAGGAAAGTTCTGTATGAAAGGAAGTGGTGCCATGACGCGGTGGAAGGCTTTCTGGTGCAGTCTGTTCATCACGCTGTTCTGTCTGCTGCCGCTGTACCTGCTGGCTGTGGGCGGTCAGCTTTTTGGCGCACAGCCGGTGGAGGAAGCCACCGAGGGTGTACCGGTGCTGAGTGCATCCCCGCAGGATAAGCTGACCCTTCTGCTGGTGCTGCGGGATCCCGCCCCCGCCGCCGTGCTGCTACGGCTGGATGCATGGGCGCAGCGGGCACAGGTGCTGGTGCTGCCCGCCGATACCCTGCTGCCTGCGCAGGAGGGGCGCATCACGCTGCAGGATTGCTATGAACAGGCCGGTCCGCTGCAGCTTCGCACCGCGCTGGAGGATGTCCTCGGTGCGCCTTTTGAGCGGTATCTGTGCCTTTTTGGCGACACATTGGCAGAGACATTCGGCGAATATGCGCCGGTGATGAACTGGCACGAGCTGGGCAGTATCCGGGATCTGGCGCTGCTGCGCCGCCTTGCCTTCAACGGCGGCGAGGGCGCCATCGCTGGCAGTACCGCCGCCGCGCTGGTGCGCCAGTGTGAGAGTCCGTCTGCTGCCGCACAGCTTCGGGCGGCGCTGTACCGGGCGTTTCTGACCGAGGGTCTGCCCACCCTGCACGGCCCGGTGGTGGAGCTGCTGCGCTCGGATGAAGATCTGCTCACCGATATCACCGCGGTGGATATCTACGGCGTGGAGCGTCTGCTGAAGCTGCTGGCCGCCGCCCCGCCCGCAGTGGAATGCGCCGTGCCGGAGGGCATCGTCACCGCCGACGGCTGGCAGCTTACCGATGCCGGCTGGCAGGCCATGCGGGATCTGCTGGCGGATTGAAGCCCGCCGCAGCCCTGCAAAACGCCCCGGACCGACCGTCGATCGACCCCGGGGCGCTCGTCTTTTTTTTCGTACGCTCTCTTGACATCACCGGAAAATGAGGTATGATAGACGCAAAAGAATGTTTATCATGGCAAAGGAGAGCGGTTATGAAGATTTCGACAAACGGCGGATACATTCTTTCCCGGTTTGGCTACGAAAAAGGCTTTGCACTGCTGAAGGAAGCCGGCTTTGACGCAGTGGATGTGGGACTGGACGAGATGACCTCGATGGATTCTCTCCTGAATCAGCCCGGCTACGAAAAAAAGGCGCAGGAGATCCGCCGTGCGGCAGACAACGCGGGAATTCCGGTCAATCAGACCCACGCTCCTTTCAAGGATCCGCTCGATGTCTGGGAAAAGAACGAAAATCTGTACCAGATCCTGAAGCGCTCACTGGAGGTCTCCGGCATTCTCGGCGCAGAGATCGCAGTGGTGCATCCGTACCATCATCCGGTTTTCCTCGGTCATGAGGACGAAATGTTCGAGAAGAACATGGCATACTACGGCGAGCTTCTTCCGACCGCAATTGCGGCGAAGGTGAAGATCGGTGTGGAAAATATGTACCGGGTGGACTCACGGCGCAGGTACATCGTCGACGATACCTGCTCCCGCCTGTACGATTTCATCCGCTATGTCGATACGCTGAACAGCCCGTGGGCGGTGGCCTGCCTCGACATCGGCCATGTCGCCGTCATCCGCCAGAAGGACGAGCCGTGGGATTTCATCCGCGGGCTCGGTCACGACCGTCTCAAAGCACTGCATGTCCACGACAACGACTACGTCGGAGACCAGCACAAGCTGCCTTACGAAGGCCTCATCAACTGGAATGAGGTGACCCGTGCCCTCGGTGAAATTGATTATCAGGGGTACTTCACCTATGAGACCATCGGGCATCTCGGCGCATGCGACGATGACTTCATCCCCACCGCACTGAAATACATGGCCGATCTGGCGAAATACCTTGCGGATAAGGCGGAAAGCTGCCGGACTCCTGCAAGGCTGTAAAAGGAAGAAATTGAGATTTACTGTGGGTTTATCGGGAAGATCGAGCGACAGACCGGTATCCACAGAGGGAAGGTACGGGAAAAAGCCCGCCGCAGCCCTGCAAAATGCTCCGGAGTCGACTGTCAGTCGGTTGACCCCGGGGCATTTTCTGTGGTATGCTGAAAAAAACGCAGGGAGGGATATACTGTATGGATATGCTCAAGACCGGAAAGCTCATCGGACAGCGCCGCGCACAGCTGGGGCTGACACAGGCCGAACTTGCGCAGCGGCTGGGGGTCACGGACAAGGCGGTATCCAAATGGGAGCGGGGCAAAAGTCTGCCGGATATCGCGCTGCTGAACGGTCTTGCCTCGCAGCTGCATCTCAGCGTGGTGGAGATTCTGGACGGCGAGCAGAGGAATGCCGCAGACACCAGTTTTCGTCTGCAGACGGTCACCGCGCCCATGCCGGAGGAATATGCCCGCCCGGTGATGCTGACAACCGATGCGGCCTGCAATACAGCGGTGTCGCCGTATCTGTTCGGTATCAATCTGGAACATACGCGCCGCTGTATCTTTCAGGGAATCTCCGCTCAGCTGCTGCGCAACCGCAAATTTGCCGGCAAGCCGGCGAACCGGGGCTGCGCCATGGAATGGTATGCCATCGGCGGACAGGCGGCCTTTGGCTTTACAGAACCCTATACCCGCCACGCACAGCAGGGGTATCACATGACCCGTATGAATGAATGTGCGGCACTTTCAGTGTTGAATCCGGCACAGGGCTCTGCTGCCGGCATCGGGCAGCACGGGATCGCCGTACAGGAAGGCCGCAGATACCTGTTTGCCGCCGTGCTGCGTACAAAGGGGATCACCGCCCTGACCGTGACACTGCAAAGCCGCAGCGGAACGGTGTACGCCCGCGGCGAACTTGCCGTGGATGCGGCGGACTGGACCCGGTATGAGCTGGTGCTGACGCCGCGGCAAGGCGATGCGGATGCGGATATCTGCATCACCGCGGAGCAGCAGGGCAGTGTCAGCTTTGGTGCGCTCTCGCTGCTGCCGGAGGATCACTTTTGCGGAATGCGGCGGGATGTTATCGATCTGCTGCGGCAGATGGGCGTCACCGTACTGCGCTGGCCGGGCGGCAATTTTGCCGGTGAATACTGCTGGTTTGATGGTCTGCTGCCGGTGGATATGCGAGCGCCGCTGCAATCCCATCTGGGGCTGGAGACACAGCCCAACAGTATGGGATATGATTATCACGAGATCGGCACCGATGAATTCATCGCACTGTGCCGCGAGGTGGGCGCACAGCCCTTCATCACCATCAACCCCAGCTGGAACACGCCGGAGGAAAACGCCGCGTGGGTGGAATACTGCAACGGCAGCCCCGAAACGCCCTACGGCAGTCTGCGTGCACAGCGCGGCAGCCCCGAGCCTTACAATGTACCGTTTTGGTCGCTGGGCAACGAGGCCGGCTACGGCCATATGGAGGGGGATAACACCCCCGGCGGCTACTGCCGTATTGCCCGGGAAAATGCACGGAAAATGCTGGGGGCTTCGCCGTACATCAGCCTGTGCTCCTCCGGCCCCTATCCCAATCCGGAGTGGGCGCAGCAGTCGGCGCGGCCGCTTGTGGATATCGTGCAGCTGGTCTCGCTGCATCATTACAGCCGCGAGCCCCGCTATGCCGGCGGCGCTCCTGTGCAGCAGGAATATTATGCCGCCCTGGCGGGCGCTGCCGAGATGCGGCAGAGGCTGCGTGAGATGCGATCCATGCTGGATGACAGTCTGAAGATCTCCTTTGATGAATGGAATGTCTGGTATGCATGGTATCGACCCTCCTGCGTGACGGATGGCATCCATGCCGCACTGACGCTGCATATGTTCATGGAGGAGGCCGATCCCTGCGGTGTGGCGCTGGTCTGCCATTTCGAAGCGGTGAATGAGGGTATGATCATCGCCGACCCGGGCGTGCCCGCGTATCTGACAGCGCAGGGACAGGTGTTTGCGGTGATGCGCCGCCATGCCGGCGGCAGGCTCTGCCATGCCGCACCGGATGCCGTTGCTACCGTGGATGGCGAGGGCTTTATCACGGTCACGGCGGTCAATGCCTCTTTTGACAGCGAAAAGCCGGTGGATCTCTCCGCCCTCGGCCGCTGTGTCGAGGCGGTGCTGTATACCTCGGATACCGTGCTGCCGCCCTCGCGTTTCAAAGAGCAGGATGTGCTTGCCGCCGCCGGTACCGGCAGTCTTTCGCTGCCGCCCCACAGCCTTGTGCTGCTGCGTTTTGCGCCCGATACCTGATTTTTGGCACGATGCGGCGCAGCCGCTGTACGCCCCGCATAAGAAAAGACCTGCCGTTTTGCAGCGGCAGGTCTTTTCCGTTTCGTTCATTTCCTTTTCTTCGGCTTTGGCAGCCGCAGGGCGGCGGGGTCGTGCCCCTCCAGTGCCAGCAGCGCCAGCTTGTTCTGGATGCCGCCGCCGTAGCCGGTCAGCGCATTGTCCGCGCCCATCACCCGGTGGCAGGGGATCAGGATGCTGATGGGGTTGCGCCCCACCGCGCCGCCCACCGCCTGTGCCGACATCCTGCCGCCGCGTGCGGCGGCGATGTGTGCGGCAAGCTGGCCGTAGGTGCGCACCTCGCCGTAGGGGATCGCCAGCATGGCCTGTGTCACTGTCTGCCGGAATTCCGAAAGCCCCTCCAGCCGGTATGGGGGCATGAAATCCGGCTGTTCGCCGCTGAAATAGATGTCCAGCCAGCGGCAGGTCTGCGCAAATACCGGCAGCGGTGCTTCCGCCGCGTCCGAAGGATGATCCTCCCGGCTTTCCGCGCCGGTGAACCACAGACCGGTCAGGCATTCGCCGTCGCTGTGCAGCAGAATCTCCGAAAAGCCCTCCGGCGGCCGGTAGAGGTGTTTATACAGCATACGCCGGTCTCCTTTCGGCGGGTCACACCCCGGGATGGCGTGCGCGGCTGGCCAGCGCATCGCGGGTGGCCTCGTTATCCGGCAGCACGGGCAGCATACGGGCGATCAGTCCCTTGATGGGAATGCCCTGACTGCTGAACATCTCCTCGTGCTCGGTGCGCAGATTGTCCGCCGGTTCATCGGCGTGCAGATCGCGCGTCACCTGCAGGATCTCAAAGCCCGCATCGGGAAAATACTGCAGACTGGCTTCAAACAGCTCGTCATCATCGGTCTTGAACCAGATCTCGGCGCCTTCGGCCAGAAATTCCCGGTACAGGATCAGCTGGCGGGGATGGGTCAGCCGGCGCTTGTTGTGGCATTCCTTGGGCCACGGATTGCAGAAATTGATGAAGATGCGCTCCACTCGGTCCTGCGCATTCAGCAGCCGTTCGATCAGGCCGATCTCCTGCGCCACGATCTTGACGTTGTCCACCTCCGGCTTTCCGGCGGCGGCGAAAGCGGCCTCCACGCTGCGCTTGGCCAGCACCAGTACCTCGCTTTTGATATCCACGGCGATGAAGTTGGCCTGGGGCCAGTGCAGCGCCGCCTGTGCGGCAAAGCCGCCCTTGCCGCAGCCGAGCTCCAGCCACAGCGGGGCGTCGGGGCGGGCAAACTGCTGCCGCCACGCGCCGCGGTACTGTGTGGGATCGTTGGAATATTCGTCGTAACAAAACGGGCTGGCGGCCAGTTCCGGCCGCGCCCAGGGTTTGCGCCGCATTCTCATGGGATAATACTTCCTTTACATTGTTGTGAAAAAATGCTATGATACAGTCACGGTCAATATTTTACCAGATGAAACGGCGGATTGCAATGCCGCCGCCGTTTTTTACAGGAACAGGCTGGCCTCGGCAGAATCCGTCAGCGGCTGTGCCGCGGGGGCGGGCTGCACGGTGGCGCGATACTGCGCCGGGCTCAGGCCCGTTTCCTTTTTGAATACCTTGCACAGGTAGTTTGCGCCGGAAAAACCGCACAGCGTGGCCACGACCTCCAGCGAATGTCCCCGCGCCAGCAGCTGGCGGGCGGCCTCGATGCGGGTCTCGGTCAGATAGCGCCCCGGTGTCATGCCCAGTGCGGCGTGAAAGCTGCGCACCAGATGGCTCTTGGTCACGCCCAGCTCATCGGCCAGCTCCTCCACCCCGTACAGGCTGCCGTACCGAGTGCGGATGATGCGCACCGCTTCCTGGATCAGCGGCGGCCAGCCGCCTGTGGCGGGGGCATCCGGCTCCAGCAGGCATAGAATGTCAAAAGCCAGCGCGGTACGGCGGCGTCCGGCGGGCGCGGCGGGATCGCATAACGCCTGCAGCAGGCCGCTTGCCGCGGGATAAATGCCCGCATCCTGCGCCACAGGGCCGGTCAGTTCAGCGCAGAGCGCATCGGCGGCGCTGCCCTCCAGTACCGTGCACAGACAGTGGCAGGGCTCCAGCGGCTCGATGACAAAGGGGACCGGTGTGATGAAAAGACTGCCCGCACCGCCGTTGGTGGCAGTGCCCTCGGCGGGGGCAGCTGAGGCGGAAAGCGTGCGCAAAACGCACCTTCCGCTGGAAAGCAGCACCACCCCCAGCCGGCCGGAGGTATGGGTCACAGCGGCGGCGGGCCAGCTTTCGCCCGCGTACAGCACCCGGCACAGACCCTCGCACAGCTCATCAAATTGATTCACAGCAACAACTTCCATTCGATATCAATATTTTACCATTTTATTCGGGAAATTCTCTGTTATTATTATATTGTCAGCAAATGCTGCTGTCAAGAAAATCCATAAGATTTTGGAGGAAAAAGGATATGGCAGGTATTAGTCTGCGCCACATTTACAAGATCTACGAAGGCAACGTCACCGCCGTTTCGGATTTCAACCTGGAGATCACCGATAAGGAGTTCGTCATTCTGGTTGGTCCTTCCGGCTGCGGTAAGTCCACCACTCTGCGTATGATCGCCGGTCTGGAGGAGATCTCCAAGGGCGAGCTGTACATCGGCGACCGTCTGGTCAACGACGTTCCTCCCAAGGATCGTGACATCGCCATGGTGTTCCAGAACTACGCTCTGTACCCCCACATGACCGTTTACAAGAACATGGCTTTCGGTCTGGAGCTGCGTAAGACCCCGAAGGCTGAGATCGAGAAGCGCGTCCGCGAGGCCGCCCGTATTCTGGATATCGAGCATCTGCTGGACCGTCGTCCCAAGGCTCTGTCCGGTGGTCAGCGTCAGCGTGTTGCTCTGGGCCGCGCTATGGTTCGTAACCCGGCCGTCTTCCTGCTGGACGAGCCTCTGTCCAACCTGGACGCCAAGCTGCGTACCGCCATGCGTACCGAGATCGTCAAGCTGCATCAGCGTCTGGGCACCACCTTTATCTACGTTACTCATGACCAGACCGAGGCTATGACCATGGGCGACCGTATCGTCGTTATGAAGGACGGCTTCATCCAGCAGGTCGATACCCCGCAGAACCTGTACGATTACCCCGTCAATCTGTTCGTTGCCGGCTTCATCGGCAGCCCCCAGATGAACTTCGTCGACGGCACTCTGGTCAAGAATGCCGATGGCAGCTACTCCGTCGATCTGGGCGAGGACACCATCGGTATCCCCGCTGCCAAGACCGCCGGCACCGATCTGTCCGCCTACGAAGGCAAGACCATCGTTATGGGTATCCGTCCTGAGAACATCGAGGATAACCCCGAGTTCCTGGAAGCCAACCCCGACAAGGTCCTGACCTCTTATGTCGACGTTCACGAGCTGATGGGCTCCGAGATCTACCTGTACCTGACCTACAAGAACACCCGCTTCACCGCCCGTGTCAAGCCCACCTCCAAGTCCCGTACCGGTGATACCGTCAAGATCGCTCTGAACACCAACTATGTGCACCTGTTCGACAAGGACACCGAGCTGACCATCCTCAACTAATCAAGACAATCCTTCTAGCTGCCGCATAACAGCATTGCCCCGCATCTCCAACAAGAGATGCGGGGCATCGCCTTTTTAACGGAAGAATTCTTCCGTACAGCGGTTGCGCATCGGGCGGCGGTGTGCTATCATAAACATAACAGTACAAAATCTGACAGTGAGGGCGGTTATGACGGCAGAGAGCAAAGCGGTTTGGCGGACGGTTCAAAGCTTTATCAGAGAGACGGCAAAAAACGGCAGGCCGGTATGCGTGCTGGCACCGTGGTTTGTGCCGGCCAGGGAAGGGTATCTGCAGCGTGTGGCGGCGATCGATGCCGAAGTGCTGGATCCGCTGCCCTGTATTCATCTTGATTTTGAAACAGGCTGTACACGGCCCTGCGCACAGCGTATGGATGACAGACATCTTCTGGTGGCGCTTCTGCCGCACCATGCGCAAAGTCTGCAGCTTGCAAAAAAGATTGCCCGCGCCTGCGGTGTGATGTATATCCACAGCGTGATGCGTGCGATGCAGGATGTGATGGGTGAGCACATTGATGAGCTTTTTTGCCTGCGCGGCGTATACCGGATCTGGGATGTGCATGGTGCTGTTCCGGAGGAATATGTCATGCAGCCGAATTTTTATGAGGCACAGAATGCAACGCATGCCGAGGAACTGCTGCTGCGGCAGGCACACACCGTTGTGACCATCAGCGAATCCATGCGCCGCCATTTTGAACGGAAATACGGGGTGACATTGCAAAACACCGTCAATACATCGGTGTTCAATGTGACGCAGGTGGATTTTGAAAGGCTTGCTGCCGCCAAGCTGCAGGCAGCGGGAAAGCAGACAGCTGCCTATGCGGGCAACCTGATGCCCTGGCAGAATATACCGCTGCTGCAGCGGCTGATGGAGCAGGCGGGCGATGCTTTTGACTACCGTATTTATACGCCGCAGCCGCAGGAATTTGCGGCGATGGCGGAGAGTCTTGCCATGCCGCCGTATACGGTGCAGTGTGTTTCACCGCAGCAGGTGCTGGAAAGCTATCGGGACTGTCATTTCGGATTTGCGCTGCGGGATGATTCTGCAGTCAACCGGGTGGCGTGCCCCACCAAGATCATGGAATATATCCAGTTCGGTCTGGTTCCGGTGCTGAAAAGCCCGCATATCGGCGATTTTGAGGAGCTGGGCCTGTGCTATATTCCGATGGAGAGCTTCCCCGCATTGCGCATGAGTGCGCAGGAGCACCAGCGGATGATCCGGCATAACTATGCCATTCTGGAGAAGCTGCAGCAGATGCATGAAGCCGGCATTGTACAGCTGCGGACTCTGGTGCACAGTAAGGCGAAAGGAAAAGGTTGACAGGCAATGAAAAATCTGCTGTTTATACTGTGGGGGCTGTGGAAGTTCCGTGTGTGCCGTCCCGGAGAAGGTGTTGGTCTGGTGACGGAGCGGTTTATACCGGATGCGGCGGGACAGAAGATCCTGCAGCGCGCATTGGAACATATGCACAGCGGCCGGAAGGTCTGGGTGCTGTGTGCATTCAACGATGCACCGGCCGGCGTGCAGCTGCCGGATTACCGTCAGGTGTACATTTTCAATAACGATCCCGTCCGTCTGGCGCATTTCTGTGCGGAAAAGGGGATCGGCAAACTGGAATATGCGCCCGATTGCGCGGTGATGCGCGGTGCGGCGGTGCGTTTCGGTTTGCAGGTGACGGAACTCTGATACGAAAAAGACCGCCGGGAACTGTGCCGGCGGCCTTTTTTGTGCGGGAAGAGGTATTCAAACAAGAAAATCTTCGTTTCGTTTGCCGATGATCCGATCGGGGGCAGCCAGCAGCTGCAGCATGGAGGCTGCCTCCCGCCGGGAAGCGGAAGGATTGGACAGAAGGGACAGCCATGTTTTGAAGGCGTTGCGGTAAAGGATCCGCCGATGCGATCTGTCCGCTGCGGGCAGGCGGCTGCGTTCCAGCAGAAGATTGTAAAAGAAAAGCCGCTGTACCCGATAAAGAACGCCCCATTTCCTGTTTTTGCGCAGGATCGCCATGCGATCCTCCTTGTAAGGAATGGAACGGATCCAGGGCTCAATGGGGATCCCCTTGCGGGAGATGCTTTCGGGATTGGTACAGTAAAAGTGGAGAGGGGCATAGCTGACGGCAATGCGCTGTGCCTGCAGTGCAAGCGTGTGAATGACGCAGTCATCCTCATTCAGCGTCTTTTCGGGATAACGGACGCGGTTGAACAGATCACGGCGATAGAGCTTGCCCCAGGGCACGACATAAAGCACCTGAAGCGGGGTGCAAAGCCGTTCGATGTATTGCCATGGATCGATCACTTCGCATCCGTTGCTTTGCAGCGGTGCAGGTTCGGCAGCGGGAACGGCATCCATGGGCGCGATCTCGTAGCCGCACACAGCCATAGAAACATCGTTTTCCAGACAAAGTGCAAGCAGATATGCCAGCTGGCGGCGATCCATAAAATCATCGTTGTCGGCAAAAGCGATGTAATCCCCGTTCGCGGCATCGATGCCTGCATTGCGTGCGGCGCTGGGGCCGCCATTTGCTTTGTGGATCACTTTTACGCGGGGGTCCTTCGCCGCATAGGCATCGCAAAGCGCGCCGCTTGCATCGGTGCTGCCGTCATTGACAAGGATCAATTCCAGATCGGTGTGGGTCTGGGAAAGAATGCTGTCCACGCAGCGGGAAAGACAGTGTTCGGCGTTCCAGACGGGAACGATGACGGAGATCTTCATGGTGCTTCTCCTTTGCAAAAGGAATTCCCGCCGCGGCTGCGTCCGGACGGCGCAAAAATCTTGTCCGCGGCACGGAATTGTGGTAATATTAGAAAAAAGCTGTTTCTTTTATAGTAACATATCCGCAGCCAAAAGAAAAGAGATATTCGGACGGCTGCGGACGAAACCTCGGCCATCCCGCCGAAACGGGAAGAAAGGAGGCGTTTTCCGCGTGAAGCTCACCGATCCCGTCACCGGGCTGAAGGGCATCGGCCCCGCCGCCGCAAAGAAATTTGAGAAGCTGGGCATCCGCACGCTGGAGGATGCCATCCATTTCTACCCGCGGGATTATGTGGATCTCACCCATCCCTATCCGGTGGCGGATGCTCCCTACGATACCGCCTGTGTGGTAAAGGCAACGGTGTGGAGCATCGGCCAGCTGCGGCGTATTCCCGGCGGACGCACGCTGCTCAAGGTGAGTGCGGGGGATGATACCGCCGGTCTGGTGCTGACCTATTTCAATAACCCCTACGCCGCCAATGCCCTCAAGCCGGAGCAGGAGTATTTCTTCTGCGGCAAATTCTCCGGCAAAATGACCCAGCGGGAGATCACCAACCCCACCGTCATCCCCGTGATGCCGGAAGGTGCCCCCGGCCTGCTGCCGGTGTATCCGCAGACCGCCGGCCTGACCAGCCGTACCGTAGCCCGCTGTGTGAGCAATGCGCTGGCGGCGGTAGGGGATGCGTTGGAGGATCCTCTGCCGGAGGAGCTGGTGAAAAAATACCGTCTGGGCACACTGGCACAGGCGCTGCGCACCATCCATGCTCCCGCCGACTGGGAGGCTGCCCGCCACGCCCGCCGCCGTCTGGCTTTTCAGGAGCTTTACCTGCTGCAGCTGGGGCTTTGTCAGCTGCGGGGCCGCAGCCGTACGCTCAGCGGCGCACGCATTTCCGGCGGCAGCCTGAAGGAATTTTTTGCCTCGCTGCCGTTTTCGCCCACCGGCGCACAGCGCCGCGCCATTGCCGAAATACAGGCAGACCTTGCCGGCGAAAGCCCCATGAACCGGCTGCTGCAGGGCGATGTGGGCAGCGGCAAAACGCTGGTGGCCGCTGCCGGTATGCTGCTGGCGGCACAGGCCGGTTATCAGAGCGTGCTGATGGCACCCACCGAAATTCTGGCACGGCAGCACGCCGCCACACTGGATAAGCTATTGGCACCGCTGGGCCTGCAGACAGCGCTGCTCACCGGCGCGGTCAAGGGAAAGGCACGCACTGTGGCACTGGCGGCCATTGCAGATGGCAGCGCACAGCTGGTGGTGGGCACTCACGCCGTGCTGGGTGATGCGGTGCGGTTTGCAAATCTTGGCTTTGTGGTCACCGATGAGCAGCACCGCTTCGGTGTGCGGCAGCGTGCGGCGCTGGCGGCAAAGGCGAATCACCCCCATATCCTTGTTATGAGCGCTACGCCCATCCCCCGCACACTGGGATTGCTTTTGTACGGCGATCTGGATATTTCCATACTGGATGAATTACCCCCCGGCCGCAAGCCGGTAAAGACCTATGCCGTCGGCACCGATCTGCGGGCGCGGATGTTCGGTTTTGTGGAAAAGCAGCTGGCCGCCGGCCGGCAGGCGTATCTGGTGTGTCCCGTCATCGAGGAGGGCCAGAGCGAGCTGCAGAGCGTGACGGAATATCTGGAGCAGGCGGCAAAGCCACTGCTGCCGGGGCGGCGTATCGGGCTGATGCACGGCAGACTGAAGCCCGCCGAAAAGACCGAGGTGATGCGGCAGTTTGCCGCGCACGAGCTGGATGTGCTGTGCTCCACCACCGTCATCGAGGTAGGTGTGGATGTGCCCAATGCCAACATCATGGTCATCGAAAATGCCGAGCGCTACGGTCTTTCGGCGCTGCACCAGCTGCGGGGCCGCGTGGGCCGCGGTGCGGCGGAAAGCTGGTGCATCCTTGTCAGCGACCACGACGGTGAGGAGGCGAAAAAGCGGCTGGAGTTTCTGTGCTCCACCACCGACGGCTTTGCCATCGCCCAGTTTGATCTGGATAACCGCGGCCCCGGCGATTTCTTCGGCAGCCGGCAGCACGGTCTGCCCGCGCTGCGCACGGCCGATCTGATGAAGGATTCCCGTATGCTGGAATATGCCCGCAGCGAGGCCCATGCCCTGATCGCCGCCGATCCTGCGCTGGAAGCCCATCCCGCGCTGAAGGCTGCCGTCAGCCGGCTTTTTGCCGACGAGGGCAGTATGAACTGAAAAACGCAGAAACATAAAACTGCCGCGGTACGCCTGACTTTTCAAGCGCACCGCGGCGGTTTTGCTGCGGAAAAAACAGGGGATCACTTTCGGCAGAGATTTCCTCACCGGGAAATACGGGGTAGATGTGCCGGTGGAAATACTGGTCATCCAGATCCTCCGCCATCCACTCCTTCGCCGCGCCGTCGGCGTTGATCATGTAGGGCGGGATCTTATCCGGAATGCCTTGCCACACCGGCAGCTTTTCGGTGTACAGGCCGCGGGGGGCGCACACCTCCAGCAGATGGGTCAGCAGCTCTTTTGTTATATAACCGCAATGCAGAGATGTGGCTGCGGTCACTTTCTGCCCCATACCGTGAACAGTCCGTGCAGATGGGTGAAGGCTGCTTCCGGACCGGCTTTTTTCAGGTGGCGGGCCACGTCGTTCAGCCGGCGGCAATGCTCCTCGGCGGCGGCGCGGCTCAGTCCGTGGGCTGTCAGATAGTGCAGCCTTGCCTCCAGATCGCTGCCGCCCAGTTCCTGGCCCCAGTCGTGGCTTTGCAGAAAATCAGCCAGCACGGCATCGTGCTGCGGTGTACCGGGAAGCAGACAGGTGACACGGTCATTCATGCGGGCATCGATATCCCGCAATCCGGCCTCGTGCAGCAGGTGGGGCAGCCGCACTCCCATAGCCCAGTCCCGGTTTTTATTCCTGTATTCCGTGCACCACAGCGGGGTCAGATCACAGGCGGCGTGCACTTCGGCACGGTCCAGCCCGTGAATGTAAAGCCCGGCGGCCTCGATGGTGCGGTCTACCTCGATGCAGACCACCAGCCCGCCGGTGCGGGCAAAGTCTGCCATGCGGCGCACCAGTGCGGGGGCATCCCCCACATGGCGCAGCACCGATTGGCACAGCACCACATCGTATTGCTGCAAAGGCTGCCATTCGTAGATGTCTGCTTCAATGAATTCGGCGGTAAGCCCCTGCTGCGCAAACAGGCGGCGGCCCTCCGCCAGCAGGGCGGGAGCGTGATCCACACCGGTATAGCTGCTGCCGGCGGGCAGCAGCGGCAGCAGCGCCAGTCCCAGCGCACCGAAGCCGCAGCCGCAGTCCAGCAGCCGCACGGGGGCATTCAGCTGCCACACCTGCTGCACCAGAAATGCCAGATAGTCATCGTTCCACAGATATTTGCGGGTGCGGTGCAGAAAATCCAGCCGCTGCTCCCAGTATTGCTTCTGACCGGTGGCGGCGGGGATAAAGCCCTCCGGCAGCGGGGCAATGCCCAGCAGCTGGTCCGCGCTGATGTCAAAGCAGCGGCAAAGCGCCGGCACCAGCGAAAGATCCGGCAGCGTGACACCGCACTCCCATTTGCTGACAGTCTGGCAGGAGACCCCCAGCTTATCCCCCAGCTGCTGCTGGGTCAGCCCGCTTTTTTTGCGCAGCTGCGCAATGTTCTTGGAAAAAACCTCCATGCAAACACCTCTTTTCTTCGGTTTGCGTTTATTTTACCACAGAGATCCGCGGCGGCAAAAGCACCAAAACGGCGTACCGGTTATCCGTTTTATTGAAAAGGGCTGAATGCCGCGGCGATGAATGGCAGCACCAAACGGTGCCGCCGCTTAAAACACCAGCTGCACCAGCAGCATATAGCATACCGTACCTCCGGCGATGGAAAGCAGCGTCTGCTTTTTCCACAGGTGCAGCGCCGCCACCACCGCGATGGCAATGGCCTCCGGCACACCGTGGCTGCCCGAAAGCAGCGATACATTTTTCAGACAGTACACCACCAGCATACCGAATACGGCGGCGGGCAGCACCCTGCCCAGATATTGGATGTATTTTGGGGTGGGTCTGCCGGCGGGGAACAGAAAAAACGGCAGAAAACGGGTGAGCATGGTGCCCGCGGCCACGGCGAGAATGGTGATCAGCTGTTGTGCGGCGGTCATACGGTTTCCTCCTTTTTCTGCAGCAGCGGGCGCAGCGCGGAAAGCGCCGCCAGCAGCGCCAGCATGGCGGGCAGAACAAAATCCTGTGCGCCGAAAACAAGCAGACAGACCAGCGACAGTCCCAGTCCCAGCAGCGAGGCGGTGTGATCCTGCTCCTTTTTCCACTGGTTGATGAAGATCACCACAAACATGGCGGTCATGACGAAATCCAGGCCCTCGGTGTTGAATTGCACCAGAGAGCCGAAGGCCGCCCCCGCCCATACACCGCACATCCAGTACAGCTGATCCAGCAGGGTGACGAAGAAATAGAACCATTTGCGATCGATGCCGGAAAGCTCCGCCGAGCAGTTGACGGAGAAGGTCTCGTCCGAAAGACCGAAGATGAGATACGGCTTGAAGGCGCCGGTATCCCGGTATTTATCCAGCATGGAGATGCCGTAAAACAGGTGCCGTGCATTGACCAGCAGTGTCAGCGCAAGGGCATTCAGCGGGGCAAAGGCGCCGGTGAGCAGCCCGACGGTGAGGAATTCCATGCTGCCGGCATACACCACAGTGCTGGTGAGAGCCGGATGCCAGAAGGAAAGCCCGGCGCTGCGTGCAAGGATGCCATAGGTCATGCCCAGAAAAAGAAAACCGGTCATGATGGGGATGCTCTGGGGAAAAGCCGCCGCCAGAGCCCGCAGCGCGGGGGAAGGAGTGCGTTTTTTCATAGATGCGTTGCTCCTGCACAGGTGTTTTTTCTTGTATTATAATCCCGCGCAGCCCAAAACGCAACCGTTGCTTTTCGGCGGAATAGACAGTTTTTTTGTGTTGTTTTGATATAGGCACGGCGGCGGAAATGTTGTATAATCAAGGCATACAAAAACCGCAGGAAAAAGGAGAACACATTATGAAGACCCTCAATGTCGCCATCATCGGTCAGGGCCGCAGCGGCCGCGATATCCACGGTGCATTCTTCCGCAGCGAGATGAATACCAAATTCAAGGTCGTCGCCGTGGTGGATGCGCTGGCCGACCGCCGCGCCCGCGCCGCCGAGGAATACGGCTGTGACGTTTACGCCGATTACACCGAGCTTTTTGCGCGCACCGATATCGATCTGGTGGTGAATTCCACCTTCTCGCATATGCATGCGCCCATCACCATCGCTCTGCTGGAGCACGGCTTCAATGTGGTGTGTGAAAAGCCCTTTGCCAAAACCTACGAGCAGGGCTGCCGCGTCATCGCCGCCGCCAAAAAGAGCGGCAAAATGGTCAACGCCTTTCAGCAATCCCGCCTTGCGCCCTATTACCGCAAGATCCGCGAGATCCTTGCAAGCGGCATTCTGGGTGAGCTGATGCAGATCTCCATCTCCTTCTCCGGCTTTGCCCGCCGGTGGGACTGGCAGACCAGTCAGGCCTTTGCCGCGGGCGGCGTGCGTAACACCGGCCCGCATCCGCTGGATCAGGCCATGGATCTGCTGGATTTCCCGGAAAATCCCACCGTGTTCTCCCGTCTGGGCCGCGCCAATACCTTCGGTGATGCGGATGATTACGCCAAGATCCTGATCAGCGTGCCGGGCAAGCCGCTGGTGGATGTGGAGATCAGCAGCTGCAACTGCTACGCGCCTTATACCTACATCATCTGCGGCAAAAACGGCTGCCTGCGCGCCACCCTTTCCAAGGTGGAGGTGCGGTATTTCGACCCCGCCGCCGCTCCCGAGCGCCATCAGATCCTGACCCCGCTGATGAATGAGCAGGGCCTGCCTATCTACTGCAGCGAGCAGCTGGATTGGAAGGAGGAGAGCTGGGATATCACCGGCGACCCCTTCAATAAGGCGGTGCAATCCTACTACGATATGATCTACGCCCACCTGACCGAAGGTACACCCATGGCCATCACCCCCGAGCAGGTGCTCACCCAGCTGAAGGTCATCGACCTGATCCACGCCCAGAACCCGCTGAGCGTGATGGAGTAAAAGCTTTCGTCCAAAAAAGAAGAGATCATGCAAAGGAGCTGCTGCAAAATTGCAACAGCTCCTGTTTTTTGTGATGCATTTGGTCTTTGCGTAATAATCGGGACTTATCGCCCGGATAAATCAAAAGCCGCGCTTTATCTATGAGTTGTTTTCAGCAGCTTTCGTGCCGAAGCGGTTGTGGCTACCATTGCGGCAAACAGGCAAATGATGTAGATCGGGAAAATGAACATTCCCAAATTCTGTCCCAGCAAACCGCAAAGCAACGGCCCAAAAAGAATTCCGATATAAGCGGATGCCATTTGCAGGCTGATGACCGATGCCGAAACGTCCTGTCCGAAGCTTTCCGGTGCAAGATAGTTGAAATTCGGGAACAGCGGGCCGTTGCCTAATCCGATCATAAAGAAAGCCGCGGCGCCAAGAAATGCAGGGCCGGGAACAGCCAGCAGCAAAACGGCAGCACCGAGAACATACTCGCCGAGCGCAATGATTTTCCAGCTGTGCAGCCTGTCTGCAATGACGCCGGACAAAAATCTGCCCAATGCCATACCGACGAAGTAGAAGAGTATCACACTGGCGGCCTGTTCGGCTGTCATATTCTTGTATTCAACAAGATAAGTACTGCCCCATCCGCTGCAGCTGCACTCAATGGCGCAGGTCAGAAAGAACAAAGCGCACATCGATTTGACACCCGGGATCCGCAGGGTGTCACGGATGGTAAGCGTTTTTTCCTCCGGAGTTTCCGTTATGCTTGCCGCCTTGCTGACCTTCTTCCAGACCGGCAGCGAAAGGAACAGCAGAATGCTGATGGCAAGCTGGATGAGAAAGGCGATCCGGTAGCCGTTTCTCCAGCCGTTTTCGCCGCTGATGACCAGAGAAAGAATATAAGGGCTGACCGACACGCCGATACCGTAAAAACAGTGAAGAAAGCTCATCTGCTTTGCGGAATAATGCAGTGCAACATAATTGTTCAGAGAAACGTCGATCGCGCCTGCACCCAGACCGAGCGGAACGGCAAGCAGCATCATAAACCAGATGTTTGACGAAAATGAAAAACCGATCAGGGCTGCGGCGGTGAGCAGCGTACTGAATGCCGTTACCTTACCGGTGCCCAGTTTATGGATCAGCCGTGTGCTTGTAAGGCTTGAAATAATTGTTCCGCAGGCAACCGTCGAGGATATAAAGCTTCCGTATGAAATCGGAAGAGCGAAATCCGAATAGATGGCAGGCCACGCCGTCCCAAACAGGGAGTCGGGCAAGCCGAGGCCTATGAAAGCAATATAAATAACGAACAAGAGAAAACTTGCCATTGTCGATAACTCCATTATGCCCTGTGGTATATTGGTTTCCAAAAAATATATTTACCGCAAAGGTATCCTGCGCGCCGGGATGCAAAGGGGCTGGCGCACCCCTTATTCCCCGCTGTGCTGCTCCCGCCGCTTTTTTGCTTCGGCGGCACTGAAGGCGCAGCCGCAGTAATCCTGCCGGTACAGGTCGTATTCCCGGCTCAGGCGGATGCTTTCGGCATAGCCGCCTTTTTTCTTGAAATCGCTGGGCAGCCACGCCACGCCCTCCTCGGCAGCGATGCGCGCGCCGATCTCGTTGATCCAGTCCGCCTTTTTGTGCGGGCTGATGGAAAGCGTGGTGCAGAAATAATCGTAGCCGCCCGCTGCGGCAGCTTTGGCTGTGGCACGCAGCCGTAGCTCATAGCACAGCCGGCAGCGTTCGCCCGGCTCGGGATCGTCCTCATGGCCGCGGGCAATGGCGTAAAATTCCTGCGGGTCGTAGGGACCCTCCTCCAGCTTCACCGGTGCAGCCAACGGCAGCTGCGCGAGCAGGCGGCGCAGCTCCTCCAGACGGGCGCGGTATTCGCTTTCGGGGGCGATGTTGGGGTTGTAAAAATAGGCGGTGGTCTCAAAGGCCTCGCACAGATACGGCAGGCAGTAGCTGCTGCAGGGGGCGCAGCAGGCCTGGATCAGCAGCCGCGGGCGGCTGCCCCCGGCGGCGTGGCGCTGCATCAGCTTTTCCAGTTCCAGCTGGTAATTGGGCTTGGGCTGTGTCATTCGGCATCCTCTCTGGTTTTTGGGGCCAGCACATCCATCAGGCTGCGCGGCTCCTTTTCGGTATCCTCCGGCGGGGGAGGGGCGACCGTCACCCGCAGCTGGCTGATGCGTTTTTCCTCAATGCGGGTCACCTCAAAGGTCAGCCGGCCCAGCGTCACCTGCTCACCCGGCGCGGGAATATGCTCCAGCTGCTCCAGCACCAGACCCGCCGCGGTGGCGGCATCGGTCTCGGGCGGATCTTCATCCTCCAGCAGCTGGTCGTACAGATCCTCGATAAAGGCCTCGCCGTCCACTTCCCAGCGGTCGCCGCCCATGGGGCGGATGGGGCTGATCACCTGATCGTGCTCATCCCAGATATCGCCCACCAGCTGCTCCAGAATATCTTCCAGCGTGATCAGGCCGGCGGTGCCGCCGTATTCATCGGTGACGATGGCCACATGGGTGCGGCGCAGCCGCAGCTCATTCATCAGCTCGTCGATCTTTTTACGGGTGGGCACATACAGACAGGGCTGCATCAGCGCGGCCAGATCCGTGTAGCGGCCGGTGACGATGGCGGCGAAGAAATCCTTCTGGCTGATGACACCCACAATGTGGTCCATATCCCGCTCGTATACCGGCAGGCGGCTGAACTGCTGCTCCAGAAAGACATTGGTGACTTCCTCACGGCTGTCGTGCAGCTCCACGGCGACGATGTTGACGCGGGGGGTCAGAATATCATCCACCGCGATCTCATCGAATTTCATGGCGTTCTGCAGCAGCTCGCTGCGCTCCTCCTCCAGCACACCCTCATCCACGCTCTGGTCAAAAAGCAGCAGGAGCTCATCCTCGGTAACGGTGGGCTCCTCGGTTTTTTCCCTGGGCAGCACCAGCTTCTGCACACCCTTCAGGATGGCAGTCAGCGGGTAGAAAAGATACTGCAGCACAAGGATCGTGCCGGAGACCAGCCGCGCCACCGGCTCGGGTCGGGCGCCGGCATAGGTTTTGAGGGCGACCTCGCCGAAGATGACCACCAGCACCGTGACGGCAGCGGTGGCAATGCCCACTGCCCGGTCAGAGCCGCCGAACAGCTTTGTGCAGAACACGGTGGCAAGGCTGGCCAGCAGGGTATTGACGATGTTGTTGCCGATGAGCAGGGTGGAAAGGGTGCGGTCATAGGCATCGGTCAGGCGCAGGGCACGGCCTGCAGCGCGGCTGCCCTGTTCCTCCTGATTCTTCAGGCGTACCCGGTTTGCCTTGGTCAGCGCGGTTTCGGAAGAGGAGAAAAAGGCCGAAAGTGCCAGCAGGATCAGAAATACGGTGATGGTACCGGCGGTATTGTCCACGGAAGTTTGCTCCTTTGAAAAAACGCCCGGTGCGGGCGCGTGATACGCCGCCGTGTGAAAACTTTTTTTGAAAATTTCGCGATAGCGGCGGCGGGGACTGGCTTTTTGCTGATAGTTAGTATATAATAATTCTATATAAAGTGCAATCGGTTTTGTGAAAAAAACGGGAAAACAGCAGGAGGTCGGTATCCGTGCAGGATAAGGAACGTTCAAACAGCAAGCGTGCGGTGGGTTCGCCGCATTTTCTGGCATCGCTTGCGCTGGTATGCTCCGGCATACTGTTCTATGTGGCGCTCACCCATCTGGGCGATCTGATCAATCTTCTGCGCGGTATCTATCAGGTGGTTTGGCCGTTTATCCTTGCCTTTGTGGTGGCGTGGCTGCTGGATCCGCTGGTCTGCCGGTGCGAGAAACACCTTTTCAAAAAGGGCAGCGCCCGGCTGCGCCGCGGGCTTTCCATTCTGGTGACCTATCTGGTGGTGATCGCAGTGCTCAGCGCACTGCTGTATGTGGTGCTGCCGCAGGTATATGAAAGCCTGCTGGCACTGATCGACCGCATCCCCACCTACCTTGCCAACCTGAGCGATATGGTCACTGCGCTGGCAAGGCGCTTTGAACTGGTGGATGCGGAGGATGCCACACAGGTGGTGGATGCCTACGCCAACATCATGAACCGGCTGACCGGCTGGGTGGAATCCATTCTGCCGCAGCTGTTGAATGTGGGTATGTCGCTGGGCAGCGGCGTTGTCAATGTGCTGATGGCGCTGATCGCCTCCATTTATATGCTTTCCAGCAAAAACCGTATCAAAACCGCCGCCGTCCGTTTTGTGCGTGCTGTCGTTCCTTCCCCTGCGGATGAGCGCTTCCTGCAGATCATGGCCCGTACCAACCACATCTTCAGCAGCTTTATCAACGGCAAGCTTATCGATTCGCTGATCATCGGTATTCTGTGCTTCATCGGCACCATGATCTTGCGCACGCCGTTCGCCGGGCTCATCAGTCTGATCGTAGGCGTCACCAATGTGATCCCCTTCTTTGGTCCGTTCATCGGCGCGATCCCCAGCATTCTGATCCTGCTGATCGTGGATCCGTGGAGCGCACTGTGGTTCGGTATCTTCGTCATCGCACTGCAGCAGCTGGACGGTAATGTCATCGGCCCCAGAATTCTGGGCGATTCCACCGGTGTTTCTGCGCTGGGTGTGCTGATCTCCATCTCCATCGGCGGCAGTCTGGCCGGCGTGGCAGGTATGATCCTTGGCGTGCCGCTGTATGCCATCGGCAGCGAGCTGCTGCGGGAGTATCTGGATATCCGTCTTGCAAAAAAACAGGCGGCAGTCTCTGCCGAAGCGGCACATCCTGCGGCCGTGTCCGCAGAAAGCACATCTGCTGCATCCGCTGCCGGTGAAACGGCTGTACCTGCCGAAACTACCCCCGCCGGCGGCGCAAAGCCTGCGGCAAAGGAGGAATGATCCTGATGCTTTCCGTACGAACTTTTTTCAAAAAGCTGCTGCTTGGCGTGTTTCTCATCGCCGTGGCAGCGCTGGGCAGCTTTTTAATCAAGGAGACGCTGGATTCCAACGATCCGGAAAACAATCTGCCCATCCTGACCGTCAACTGCGGCTATGCCAGCACACTGACCAGCGGCAAGGATACCCCCGAGACCTTTATCAAGCGGGCGGGATATGAGTGGAACTTTCTGACCAAGATCGTCAAAAGCCCCACGCTGCCGCCCACCGAATACCCGCTGTATCCCATCACGGTGGTGGCCAATACCCCTATCGTGATCAATTTCTCCGTTCCATACGAGACGCTGAAGGTCTCCCGCTCCAACGGGCAGTATGATGTGAATTTTATGCCGGTGGCGGGCGATATATACACCCCTGCCGAGCCGGGCACCTACTGCTACTGCATCGAAGCCGGCTTCAAGCGGGGCTCCATCATCTACTATTTTGTGGTCAGCGTGACCGAATGAACGGCCATTGGCCGGAAATACCGCAGTAAAGGCGTTTTTTGACGGACTCCACAGAAAAAAGTCGATGAATTTGGCTGAATTTTCTTCACGGAACAGTTGACTTTTTGCGCGAACAAGTATATACTATGAAAATACGCGGGGCATTTCCGGCACTGCGGCGGTATGCAAAACATATCGCAGGAAAAAACTATTTTAACTGAATGAGGTATCCCATGTACACTGACAAGACCCTGGTCTGCAAGGATTGCGGACAAGAATTCGTTTTCACCGCCGGTGAGCAGGAGTTCTACGCTGAGAAAGGCTTCACCAACGAGCCCCAGCGCTGCAAAGCCTGCCGTGATGCCCGCAAGGGTGTGACCCGCACCAACGCTGCCCCCCGCCAGATGTTCGAAGCCGTCTGCGCCGAGTGCGGCAAGACCTGCAAGGTCCCCTTCGAGCCCCGCAACGACCGTCCCGTCTACTGCAGCGATTGCTTCCGCAACCGCTAAGCTGTCGGCCTGACGCAACGAAGCGAAAAGAAAGAGGTCATCCTTATCGGATGACCTCTTTTTTTGCATTTGGTGAATTATACTATCAAGTGCAACAAAAGGAGAAAAAAGGAGAAGTTCATACAAATCTCTGGTAGAATGAAGTTACCACACACCAAACTACAAAAAGGAGATTTGTATGAACTACCATCATCTTACCATAGAAGAGCGCA
>JAFUNR010000047.1 GCA_017472965.1 Oscillospiraceae bacterium
GCCATCATCTACACCGAAACACCGCAGACTGAGGCCGAAACCGCACACCGCGGCATTCTGCAGAGCTATTCCGATGCCATCCGGCTGGGTACGCCGCTGCTTGCACCCGGTGTGGAGGGCATCAATGAACTGACCCTTTCCAACGCAGCTTATCTTTCCGCCTGGAAGGGTGGCTGGGTGGATCTGCCGCTGGATACTGCCGCTTTCGATGAGGAGATGGCCAGGCGGGTGGAAGGCTCCCGCTACCAGCCGCAAATGGTGGTGCCCGAGCCCACCGACGGTGAATACAAGACCCGCTGGAGCGTACAGTGGTAAAAGCAGCGGAAGCCCTCTGCCACGGATATTGTGAAAGGAGCGTTTTTCCATGACAGCTGTGTATCCCGCCGCAGGTCCTCTTCTGCGCGACGAAGAGTTCTTTCTGGAATGCCTTGACCCGCAGTTCCCCGGCATGAACCGGGTGAACGCCGCTGTTCAGGCAAAGGATTTCGCCGGCGCAAGAAAGCATTTTGCCGCACTGGCAAGAAAATTTCTGGATGAAAACGCGGAGCGTTTTTTCAGCATTCCCTTCGAGCCTGCAGAAAATGTTTATATGCTGCCCGGCGAAAACGCTGCCGATGCCTGCCGCCGCGTGTGCCGGCATCAGATGGTCTCCTGCGGGATCCCCCATGATTTCGGTCAGAACAATGCCATCGATTGGGAATGCAATCCCACCGAAAACCAATATGCCGAATGGACGTGGCAGCTGAGCCGGCACAATGAGTGGAAGCTGCTGGCGCACGAATACCGCCGCACCGGCGATGAAGCCCTTGCTGCCTGCTTTACGGAAATGTTTGATTCCTGGGTAAAGCAGGCCGTATGGCCCGGCGATGTGCCCGGTCACGAAACCAAGTGCTGGCGCACCATCGAGTGCGGCATCCGTATGGGCGCAAACTGGCCTTATACCCTTTTCAGCTTTTATAAAAGCTGTGCATTCACCGATGATCTTCTGGTGGACTGGTACAAATCCGTCTGGGAGCACGGCTTGCGGCTGAGCACGCAGTACCGCATCGGCAACTGGCTGATCATGGAAATGAACGGTCTGGGACACATCGGTATGCTGTACCCCATGTTTAAAAAATCCGCCGCATGGCTGCGGCAGGCCATTGACAGCATGGAGGCCGAGCTTGACCGGCAGATGTATCCGGACGGCTTCCAGTACGAGCTTTCCACCAACTACCATCAGGTGACACTCAACAACTACCAGCGGCTGATCGAAGCTGCCACCGCATTTGGCACAGCGCTGCCGCAAACCCTGACGAAAAAGCTGACCGATGCTGTTTTACTGCACATCAAGCTGATGATGCCGGATAAAACCCTGCCGGATCTCAATGACGGCTGCCGGCTTTCCATTCCGGAAATTGCACGCACACAGCAGCGGATGCTGCCGCTGGATGGCCGTCTGCGCTGGGTATACGAGGGCGGCGAAACCGGTAAGCCCGATTACACCGGTGTGGCGCTGCCCTGGTCGGGTCAGGTGGTGATGCGCACCGGCTGGACACCGCAGGATACCTGGGTGCATTTTGATGCCGGTCCCTTCGGGCGCGGACATCAGCACGAGGATAAGCTTTCCGTATTGCTGTATGCAAACGGCAGGCTGCTGCTGAGCGAGGGCGGCAATTATGCCTACGACGATTCCCCCATGCGGCGGTATGTGCTTTCCAGCCGCGCCCACAACACCGTGCTGGTGGACGGCAAGGGTCAGGATCGGCGCAGCCGGTATGACTGGAAAGACGAGGATATCCGCAAAAAAGCGGATCTTTGCTGGCACATCGGCACGGAATGGGATCATGCCGAGGGCATCTACAATGAGGGCTACGAGGGCCTTGCCGCCGATGTGACCCACCGCAGAACGGTCTGTTTCTGGAAAACGCCGCCGCAGGGGCTGCCGCCGCTGCTGGTGGTCATTGACCGGCTGAGCGCCGGTGAGCCGCACCGCTTTGAAGCACTGTGGCATATCGACAGCCCTCTTACCGGACAGGCCCCGGGGCGGCTTCGCTTTGACGGTCTGGATGTGCTGCACTCTGCCGGCGAAGCACAGGTCATCACCGGGTGCGAAGACCCTGTACAGGGCTTTGTTGCAGCAACCAGAGAATTTCTGCACCTTCACCCTGCCCCCTGCGTTTGCGTCAGCGGGAATGCCGCACAGCTGCGCATGGTCACCGTGCTCGTGCCTTATAAGGCGGATGGCAGTCACATCACAGAGGTTCATGCCTCTGCGGATGTGCAGGACACTGCCTTCTCGATCACGCTGGATGATGGCAGCACGCTGTACCTGGACGAAAAAGAACTCGCACAGGGCTAATTTTTTCAAAAAAGCTTTCGCCGGCTGCAAACAGCCGCCGATATACGGAGCAAAAATACGCAAGGAGGATGCAACATGGCATATCCGCACATTGAATGGATCGAAGAAGGCGATTTTCACAATGTCCTGATGAACGGCAGCGCCATCGTGGAGATCGGTAAGCACGCGGAAAAAGGGTATACCCTTTCCTTTGTGCCCACAGCGGGAGACAACCGTCAGATCGGTCATCCCACCCGCAAGGATAAGCGCCCCTCGCTCGGCTGGGGCGTACAGGATTACAAGCTGGTGGGCTACCGGCTGGACACACTGGATTTTGAAAATCATCCGGATGAGGGCTGGTTTTTGATCACTGTCCGCGGCGGAAAGCCCAATTTTGAATGCCGCAGCGATGTCACCTTCAAGGGTGTCTGGCATGAGGATGAGGGCTGCTTCCATTATTTCCACACAAGAGACATGGAATGCAAGCTGGAGGATCTTTACCAAAACTCCATGCAGTGTCAGGCGGCCTATGAAAAAAATCCGGATGCGCCGGTCAAGCTGGAGGCCGTCAACCTGTTCTTTGCCCACACCTCGCTGCTGGATATCCACCTGAGCGATGAATATCCCTACCCCCGTCCGCTGTATCCGTGGTTTGTGATGAGCACCGACGGCGAAAGCTGGAAAAAATCCCCCATGGTACATATCTACAACGCTGCGTACAAAGAGGAACATCCCTACGACGAAAACGAGGAATTCGACCTGATCAACTACCCTACCCGCTACGGCAAGCCGGGCGCTTATTTCGGCTGTGCAGACGATGAATACGGCGGCTGGCTGGTCAAAACGCTGGAGACCACCAAGCCGGTGGGCTACAGCATCTGCTGGATGTATTTCGATGTGCACACCATCCTGCGCGGGGTCATTCCCCCCCGCTATTCCTGCGAGGATCTGAAAATGCACTACGCCTGCGAGTATATCCCCATCGCCCCGCAGCGCTGTGCGCAGCTCATCGAGGATGCCGCAGAATACGATTGGCGGCACGATATCTACGATGTGCCTGTGTTTTCCACCAACAACCGCTTCAGCGATTCTCTGCGCACGCTGCCCGGCGACAAGGTGGCGCAGCTGAACTACTGGAGCACCAGCAGCGACAGCTGCATTCTGGATCACACCGTGGGCTACGATGACAGCGACAGCGCTTCCATCGTGCGCACCGAGGATAAGCCCATTCCCGCTGCATGGCACTGCCGCTGCTGGGGTATGCCCTACACCACCGATTCTCTGCTGGGCAAGCGTTACCGGATGAGCGCCATGGTCAAGGCGGAAAACTGTACCGGAAAGATCCGTATCGGCAAGGTTTCCATGGCGTGGGGCGGCGATCTGTGGCACGGCAGCAACACCCACTATGCCAACGGCGAGCCCAAGCCCATCGGCGGCCTTTTCGCCGGCATGGATCTGGAGCTGGATCTGAACTGGGCTTTCTCCGACAGCATCACCGGCAGCTGCGACTGGACCCCCATCAGTGTGGAATTCGATGTACTGGATCTGATCGTGGATGTATTTCTTGAGATGGGCGGTACCGGTCGGTGCTGGTTTGACAACGTGACACTGGAAGAGATCGGCACCGCACAGCGCATTGTGCAGCGCAACGATTTCCACCCGCCCGTCAACGAGCGCGATGCCAAATTCGCTGCTTTCTGGAAGGATTACGACCCGCTGAAATAAACAGGAATTCTCCCCTCTGAAACAGGAGGTCTGCATGAACTACGAACTGCTGAAAGAAAAGACCAACTACGGCTGGAATACATGGAATACCAACAATGTGCTTTCCTATACGCATCTGCCGGAGGGCTTCACCATCAATCTGTGCATTCGCGAGTTAAGCTGCACGAATCCCCTGCGCGAAAGCCTTGTGGGGCGGAGCTCGCCGGATGAAGAGCAGATCTTCCCCGGCGCACGCTCCTACGACGGCAGCTGCACTCAGCTGACGCTCAAGTTCCATTCACTGGAAATGGATGTGCGCACCGTTGTGGAGCGGGATGAACAGTATATTCTGATCACTCCGCTGAAAACCGGACGCAAAATACCGCTGCTGATCATTGAAGCCTGTCTGCTGTGGGGCAGGGAGGGCTGTATCTCCAAACGGGATGGCCGCCTGCGCGGAGAGTGCAGCGGCCGCAGCTTTGAGATCTTCACAAACGGTACCGTTGTCGATGCGCAGCACACCGGCTCGCTTTCGCCCTATATCGCCGTACGGCTGGATCAGCCGCTGGTGATTTCCACCCGACCTTGCACGGTAGAACAGGCGGAGGTACTGTATCAGGCCGCCAAGGCCAGACTGGATGCTCAAAACAATGCTTTTGGCGTGCATTCGGAAAGCTACACAGCCATGAAGACCTGTCTTGCATGGGACACCATCTATGAGCCGGAGCACAACCGGGTGTGTTCTCCTGTTTCCCGCATTTGGAATATCGGTTGGGGCGGTTATGTGCTGTTCGACTGGGACACCTATTTTGCTGCGCTGATGGCATCGGTGGAGAACAAAGAACTCGCCCAGCTGAACGCCATTGCCATCACCGATGAGGCAACGGAAAGCGGCTTTGTTCCCAACTTTGGCGCTGCCTATGACTATAAAAGCCGCGACCGTTCCCAACCGCCGGTAGGTTCCCATGTCTGTCTGGAAATTTACCGCAAATGGCCGGAAAAATGGTTTCTGGAACGGGTTTTCCCCACACTGCTTGGCTGGAACCGCTGGTTCAGTGAGCACCGCATGACGCAGGAAGGTTATCTGTGCTGGGGTTCTGACCCGTATGAGCCGGTCGCCGACCGACATTTTGAGCTTGACAACGTGCACAACCTGCAGGGCGCCGCTTTTGAAAGCGGGTTGGATAATTCCCCCATGTACGATGACATGGCCTTTGACCAAAAGACGAACCTGATGCAGCTGGCAGATGTCGGTCTGATGGGACTTTACATCATGGATTGCCGGTGCCTGTCCGAAATCGCCCGTATTCTGGGAGATACCGCTGTTATTCCCGAACTGGAAGCGCGCAAAGCACAGGTGGAGCAGGCGCTGCAGACATTGTGGGACGAGGATTTCGGCTTCTTCCTGAACAAAAACCTGACCGATGGCAGTCTCTCCCGCAGGATCTCCCCCACCAACCTGTATGCGCTGCAGGCGGATTTTATCAGCGAGGCGCAGAAGCGGCGCATGATGGATGAGCATTTCTACAACCCGGAGGAATTCTGGGGCGAATACATCATTCCCACCATTGCACGCAACGATCCGGCCTTTCCCGAGCATGGCTACTGGCGTGGGCGCATCTGGGCCCCCACCAACTACCTTGCCTATGCCGCCATGAAGCACGCCGGTCTGAAAAAGGAGTGCGGCGACCTTGCAAAAAAATCCGAGGAGCTGATTTTGAAGGAATGGCGGCTGCACGGCCATGTGCATGAAAATTACAGCTGCTATGACGGCCTTGGCTGCGGATTGCATTCCAGCGATAAATTCTATCACTGGGGCGGTCTGTTGGCTTACATCGCACTGGACAACGCTTCCGACAGCTGATTTTTCCAACCGGAGCTGCGCTAATACAGCAAAAAACGCCGGAATGTTACCCTGTACGGGTGACATTCCGGCGTTTTTAACATTTGGCAGATCAGCCCTCGATGGCGTCCTTCAGAGCCTTGCCAGCCTTGAAAGCGGGCACCTTGTGGGCGGCGATCTCAATGGTCTCGCCGTTGCTGGGGTTGATGCTGGTACGGGCAGCGCGCTCACGGACCTCAAAGGTACCGAAGCCGATCAGAGAGACCTTCTCACCGTTCACCAGAGCAGCGGTGATGGACTCCAGAACAGCGTTAACAGCCTTGTCGGCATTCTTCTTCTCGATGCCGGCATCGGCAGCGACTTTAGCGATCAGTTCAGCTTTCGTCATTTTTACTTTCCTCCAAACAGAAACATTGATTTATTTCCATGAGTTTACGCAGCACAGACGGCTGCCGCTCAAAGAATACATTATTTAGCCGCTTCCCACGCGGCAAGCAGCTCTTCCGGAGATCTTTCCTCCATTTGGCTGCCCTGCGCAAGAATTTCCTGCTCCACCTTCTGCAAGCGGGCTGCAAAACGGGCGGTGGCATCGGTAAGCGCCTGCTCCGCTTCCAGATCCAGCAAACGGCCCAGATTGGTCAGGCTGAGCAGTACATCACCGTACTCTGCGGCAAGTGTCTCTTTATCCTGCGGATACTGCATGGCCTGCCGGAGCTCCGCAAGTTCTTCCTCAAGATCCGGCAAAGCGTCGGCGGCATCCGGCCATGTGAAGCCGTGACGCGCGGCACGCTTGAGCACTTTGCGGGCACGCATCAGTGCGGGCAGTGCGGCCGGCACTGCGGCGATATCCTGTGCGGCGGTGTGGATATCCTTTTCCGCATCCTTCAGCTTATCCCATTTTTCCAGCACCTGCTCCGGCGTTTTGATGCCGTCCTCCTGCGCGGAGAACACATGCGGGTGCCGGTACAGCAGTTTTTTGCAGATACCGTCACAGACATCATCAAAATCAAAGACACTGTTCTCGGTTTCGATCTGCGCATGAAAAACCACCTGCAGCAGCACATCGCCCAGCTCTTCCTTCAGCATAGCGGCACTGCCTTTATCGATGGCATCCACTGTTTCGTAGGTTTCTTCGATCAGGCCGGAGCGCAGCGACGCGTGGGTCTGCTCGATATCCCACGGGCATCCGCCCGGTGCACGAAGCAGACGAACGATCTCCACCAGATCATGAATGTCATAACTGGGCTTTCTTTCAAACGGCTGCATGATACCCTCCCAAGAAAAAGCGGCCTTTCCATTATAGCGGAAAGCGCCGCCTTTTGCAATGCTATTTTTACAATTTGTGCCATTTTTCACATTATTTCTGCGGCGGCAGAATGCGAAAGCGTCCGTTTTGGCGGACGAAAGTCACCGTTGTTTCCGGTTTACAACTTTGTCCCGCACTTAGGACAAAACATGGCATCGGGGGTGGGCTCTGCGCCGCATACCGGGCAGGCATCCCCCTTCTCCTGTACTGCAGCGGCAGCGCCGTCCAGCTCGCTCAAAGCATCCATGATGCTGTCAATGTTGGCAATACACTCCGCCATGGCAGAGCCGTGGTCGGCGCCCATACGCACCTGATTGTAGTAGTACGAGCCCAGCTGGCGCTGTGCCTTATTCAGTTCGTTTTCCAAAGACAGACGGTCGTAGGTCTCTTTGCCCTTCTGTGCCACATAATTGACACCCTGCACGGCCTTCTGCGCCAGATCGGCAGCGGCTTCCTGCAGTTTGCTCAGATCAAATTCCATATCGGTCACCCTTTCCACGGTTTTCATCCGGCAGAATGCTCTGCCGTCAGTTTCCAGTATACACCATGCCCTTTCTTTTTTCAAGGCACAGCCTTCCAGGGCAAGGCGATTTTACATTCTTTTCATTTTTCAAAGAGGATTTCAGCCAAGAAACTCCCGCAGCATGGAATCGGCGGGCATATACTCCTGCAGAGGTACCGTGCACAAAGCAAAACGTTCCGCCAGAATGCGCAGCTTTTCGGTTTCCTCGCTGCCATCACAGAACCGCTGCGCCAGTTGTATCACACGCGGGGCAAGACACTGGATCTCGTAAGAGAAGGATGTATCCAGCACATAATCGGCAAAGGGCTTGAAAATGCGGATATACTTATCCTCGCCTTCCAGCACGCCCGGCCACATCTGCAGCGTTTTCAGCGGTGAATTGCCGCGGAACAGATGGTCGCGCACCATACGCCGCGCAAGGCGCACATCACGACTGGGCAGAATGCGCTGGCCCATCAGGGCATATTCCTCCCGCAGGCCGGCGTAGATTTTGTACACCTTATCCTGCGGCAGGGCATTGGTCAGACAGGGATTGTGGGCGTGGATGCCCTCCACGATCAGAACCCCCTCTCCAATGACCAGTTCTTTTCTTTCCGGCTTGCGGCGCTCGGTGATAAAATCGAATTCCGGCAGCAGCGTGCGCCCGGTGGTGACCACTTCGGCAAGGCAAGCATTGACCAGCGGAATATCCAGCGCGGTGACATTTTCATAATCCTTGCTGCCGTCGGGCAGACGGGGGTAACGGTCGGGATCAAGGAAAAAATCATCCAGACTGATGACCTTGGCCACCGTGCCGCGGCGGCGCAGCTCTTCGGCGATCTTGTGGGAAGTCGTGGTCTTACCGCTGCCGGAGGGGCCGGTCAGCATAACAAGGTGCCTTTCGCTTTGCAGCAGCGCATCCGCAGCGGCTGCGATACGGGCATTATACTCCGCCTCGCAGGTATCCACCAGCAGCTGACCGCTGTGAGCCGCCACATTGACCAGAGAAAGCTCAACCAGTCGTTTTGGTATCCATTTCACTGCCATAAAACACTTCTACCCCCTCTTTTTTCTTTAGGATGGCATCAAAATCTCGAACATATTCCAGCGGATATTTGAAGTTGAAAATTCGCTCCATTTTTTTTCCGTCGGCGGACTTGAGCTTGGTGACGCCGCCCGCGCCGGCCGAGAAGATGCTGTGCAGTTCTTCCATGATGTAGATGTTGTAAAGTCCTTCCCTGCCGGGCAGGCAGAAGCCGGTGTTCTCCAGATTCTGCAGCGTACCCTTTTGCCGGTACAGGTAGTAGGGCTGGTAACCGGCATCGGTGATGGCTTCGCAATGCTGCACCATGGCCGCCACATCGTCATAGGCAGCGGCACGCTCCTCGATAACGATATTGGATGCACGCTTGAGGGTCAGGGTGTGGACGGTGATATTCTCCGGCCGCAGCGCCAGCACCCGGTCAAGGGTATCGTCAAAGCCCGCCACGGTATCCCCGGGCAGGCCGGCGATCAGATCCATATTGATGTTTTTATGTCCCACGCGGCGGGCAGCGGCGAAGCAATCCAGAATATCCTGCGCAGAATGACGGCGGCCGATATTTTTCAGCACGGCATCCTGCAGGGTCTGGGGATTGATGGAGATGCGGTCTGCACCCAGCTCTTTGATGACCGCCAGCTTTTCCTCATCGGTACAATCGGGTCGGCCGGCTTCCACCGTATATTCCTGCACAGTATCCAGCGGGAAATGATCCTTCACACATTGCATCACGGTGCGCAGCTGCGCTGCCGAAAGACTGGTGGGCGTACCGCCGCCCATGTAAACGGTGCGCAGGCGCAGGCCCAGATGCCAGGTCTGGGCGGCGATGGCGGCGAGCTCGCGGCAAAGAGTTTCCACATAGGGCTGCAGCAGATCGCGGCTGTTTTCGATGGTGCGGGAGACAAAGCTGCAATAACTGCAGCGGCTGGGGCAGAACGGAATGGAGATGTACAGGCTGTAGTCCTCCGGGCGCACGGCTTCTGCAATGGGGCGCTGGCTGCGTGCCGTCTGCGATGCAAGTGCCAGCTTCTTTTCGCTGACATCGTAGGTGCTGCGCAGATGATCGGCAGCCTGCTCCACGCTCAGGCCGCGCTCCAGTTCGTTGTGGATCAGGCGTACAGGACGCACTCCGGTGAGCATCCCCCACGGCGGACGGATGCCGGTGACCTGCCGCAGCAGTGCGTATAAAAGGCAGCAGGCCTCGTATTCCAGCCGTACTGCAGACTGCAGCCGGGCTGTGCGCAGATGCACTGCCCCCTGATGGCGCAGACCGACCAGAATACGGCTGCCCGCAGCAGGCTTCTGGGCTGCAACGCGTACAAAAATGCAGTCCTGCCGGGCCTCGGCCGTATTTTGCACGACCTGCGCACCCGGAAAGAATATCCGTGCCAGATTCTCAAACTCATAGCTGCTGACTGCACCGCGAACAAATATTTTCATGTGTTTCCTCGTAAAGTTTTAATTGATCAAAAGCTGCCGCCCGGCGTGCGCAGCGCATACCGCAGGTAAGGATTGACCAGCTTCTCCTGCGAAAAGGTGGTAAATTCACCATGGCCGGGCAGAACCTGCAGATCCTGTGTGATGCTTTCACACAGGCGGAGCAATGTGGCGCAAAGCACACGGCCGTCACCGCCGGGCAGATCGGTGCGGCCCACCGAACCGGCGAACAGAGTATCGCCGGCGAACATCACATCACCGCAGAGAAGGCAGGTGCTGCCGGGGGTATGGCCCGGCGCAGCGACCGGCTGCAGTACAAGATCACCCGCAGTGACGGGGGCATCGGTGTAAGCGGAGTCGGCCTGAAGCCCGAACTGCCGCACATCCGCAACGCCCAGCCAGACCGGTACCTGATAGGTTTTACGCAGTTCATCCAGCGTTTCCACATGGTCAAAATGGCCATGGGTGAGCAGAATAGCACACAGAACAGCATTATCCTTTTCCAGCTGCTGTTCCACCTGCTGCGGAGTCACTGAGGCATCCACCAGCACGGCGGCACGGCGGCCATCCATTGTGGGGGTCTCCTCTGTGACCAGAAAACAGTTGGTATAATACGGTGCTTTGCCGTGCATAGGATGGATATTCATGCAATTCTCCTCCCTTTTCAACCGTTGGAGGAACCGTGGCGCGGTCTCTGCCAGTCATCGGAATCCAGCACGATGGTGATCGGACCATCGTTGACCAGTTCCACCTGCATTTCGGCACCGAATTCACCGGTTTTGACCTCTTTCAGGCTCTGTTTTTTCAGCGCAGCCACAAACCTCTCATACAGATCAACGCTCAGCGGCGGCTTTGCTGCATTGATAAAACTGGGGCGGCGCCCCTTGCGGGTATCCGCCTGCAGGGTGAAATTGGACACCACCAGCGCGGAAAGTCCCTGCTCGGCAGCGGAGAGATTCAGATTACCCTGCTCATCATCAAAGATACGCAGCTCCGCGCATTTTTGTGCCATTTTTTCGGCAATAGCAGCATCATCGGTGACACAAACGCCCACCAGAAGCAGTAAACCGGGACCGACGGAGCGGGTTTCGCCGCCATTGATGGTGACAGACGCCCGGGCAATGCGCTGTAATACAACTTTCATGGGAACCTCCTGTTTGCGAAAACGCGGCGCAAGCGTGTCTGTTTACACCCCTGCGCCGCGCCGTGCCTTACACACGGGTGATATTGGTGATATGCTTGAGCTTCTGCAGCTTTTCGATGACATTGGTCAGATGCTCGGCATTGTTGACGGAGATGGTGATGCTCATCTGCATACGGCCATCCTTGGTGCTGCGCATATTCATTGCATTGATGGGTACGCGCATATTGCCCAGCTGTGTAGTGACCTCGGAAATGCCCTTGACATTGTCCATGCTGATCAGTTCCAGCGTTGCGGTGAAAGTCTCGCGCACACCGGCATCCCAGTAGGCCTTGACCCAGCGGGGCGAATCCAGATTCTGCGCGTTGGCACAGTCGCGTTTATGGATCGACACGCCAAAGCCGCGGGTGATAAAGCCGACGATCTCATCACCGGGCAGCGGCGAACAGCATTTGGAGAATTTGACCAGACAGTTGTCGATGCCCTCGACCACCACGCCGTTGGAGCTTTTGCCGGTCTTTTTGGGGATCTGGAACACCTCGGTGGGATCGGCCGTTTTAAGCACCCGGTTGTACTCTTCCTTGATACGGACGATCAGCTTGGACATAAGGATCCCGCCGTAGCCCAGCGCCGCATACAGCTCCTCGATGGTATTCAGCCGCATCTTTTTGGCGATGTCGGTCATAAATCCCTCGTATTTATCCTCGGGAATGCTGATCAGATTGCGGCGCAGCTCTTTTTCCAGTGCAGCCTTGCCCTCGGCAATGTTCTCTTCCTTGCGTTCCTTTTTGAACCAGGTGCGGATCTTGTTTTTCGCCTCGCTGGTGGTGGCGACCTTGAGCCAGTCGCGGCTGGGACCCTTGTTGGCGGGGCCCGTGACGATCTCGATGATCTCGCCGGTCTGCACCTTGTGCTCAATGGGCACCATTTTGCCGTTGAGCTTGGCGCCGATCATGCGGTTGCCCACGGCGGAATGGATGGCATAGGCGAAATCGATGATGGTGGCACCGGCGGGCAGGCTGATAACATCGCCCTTGGGGGTAAAGACAAAGACCTCCTCCGGCAGCAGATCGCTTTTGATGTTGCGCAGCAAATCCTCGGTATCCTCGCTGTCGCGCTGGGTCTCCAGCAGCTGACGCACCCAGACAAGGCGCTCATCCAGCGTGCGGTTATTTCCGCCGCCATCCTTGTATTTCCAGTGGGCGGCAACGCCGTATTCCGCGGTCTGGTGCATCTCCCATGTGCGGATCTGCACTTCGAAGGGAATGCCTTCGTGGCCAAGCACCGTGGTATGCAGGCTCTTGTAGCCGTTGGGCTTGGGGGTGGAGATATAATCCTTGAAGCGGTTGGGCAGCGGATGATACATATCATGGATAACGCCCAATGCGTTGTAGCATTCCGCCACATTGTCAAGGAAAATACGCACAGCGTAAATATCGTAGATCTCGGCAAATTCCTTATTGTGCATATACATCTTGCGGTAGATGCCGTAGATGCTCTTGAGCCGGTATTCCAGGTGGGCCGAGGTCATGCCGGTCTCCTGCAGGCGCGCCTTGATGGAATTGGATATCTTCTCCAGAAACTGGTCGGCACTGTTCTTTTCGATCAGGTTTTTGATCTCATTATAGCCGATGGGATCCAGATACCGCAGGGCACGGTCCTCCAGCTCCTCCTTGACATGGTAGATACCCAGACGGTGGGCGATGGGGGCATACACCTCCATGGTTTCCAGCGATTTATCCCGCTGTTTCTGAGGTGCCCATGCATCGCCGGTGCGCATATTGTGCAGGCGGTCGCACAGCTTGATGACCATGACGCGGATATCCTTGCTCATGGCAAACAGCATCTTGCGCAGGTTTTCCGCCTGTCGTTCCTCAATGGATGAAAAGTTGATCTGGGTCAGCTTGGTAACACCATCCACCAACAGAGCAATATCCGCGCCGAACTGCTGGGTGATCTGTTCGAGCGTGATGTCGGTATCCTCCACCACATCGTGCAGGATCGCGGCCGCCAGAGTTTCGGTATCCATCCCCAGTTCCAGAAGAAGCTCTGCCACAGCTACGGGGTGGGTTATATACGGTTCGCCGGATTTGCGGCACTGCCCTTTATGCGAAGCCTCTGCCAGTCGGTAGGCACGGCGCAGCAGCTCCAGATCATAATTGCGGGGCGATTCCTCCACAAGGCGCTCCAGCTCTTCAAAGCTGGCAATATGGAAAGTATTTTCCAAACTTATCCCTCCAGTTTTTTCAACAGCTCACTCTCTGTGAGCGCACGCTTCTGCCCGCCGGTGGGTGCAAGCATCCCCGCGGGATCGGCGGCCACATGAGCCAGTTCCTGTAATATTTCCACAGCGGCAAAAACACGGCCCGCGCCCTGCCGCGACGCACCGCAGCGAAGCAGCAGCGGGCGAAGATCCCGCAGTGAAACGCCGCCGGCGCCAATCTCACGCCAGACGCGGATCACATCCTCCCGCCCGGGACAAAGCTGCCGTTTTTGCTGTGCATCCAACTGTGCACCGGAGATAAACCGGCTGAACAGCAGATGCTCCTCCAGATAATTCTCGCCCAGAGCGGCGGGGCGAAGCTCTTTGATACGACCGGAAACCGAAGCCTGTATACCGGTGCGATAGACAGAAAGAGCCAGAACGGCATCCACCGTATCCCCTACGCGGTAGGGCAGCTGGGCAGGCGAGGTTCCAAACAGCACCGCCTGAAACGAAGCGCTTCCTTTGGAAAGGCGGATACGCACATGACGGCCCTCCGATACCGGATAGATGCCTTCAATACGCGCACCGGCAAACAGAAATACCGGCGAAGGGTTGCCGTTGCCAAAAGGCGCCAGAAGCATAAGAGAATCCACATCGTCCACACTGACGCGCTCGGGATGGAATTCACCGTCCACAGCAAGCGGCGGTGCCTCGATGCAGCACCGGGATGCGTACCCGTTGATTTTTTCCACAAAAGCGGGCAGGTCTTTTTCCTGCATAGAAAGGCCTGCGGCAAGATCGTGACCGCCAAAGCGCTCCAGCAGATCACTGCAGGCAGCGATAGCCGAATACAGCGAAAAACCGGCAAAGCTGCGGCCGCTGCCGCGCACCTGTCCGCTTTCATCAATGGTACAGACAATAGCGGGCTTGCCGTAGCGTTCCACAAGACGGGAAGCGACGATGCCGATGACCCCCTGATGATAGCCATGCCCCCACACCACCAGAATGGGACGGCGGGCAGCAACCGGATCAGCATCAATGCGGGCAGTCAATTCATCGGCAATGCCCTGTTCGATAGCCTGACGCTGGGTATTATACACATTGAGCTGTTCCACCAGAGCCTCGGCTTCCTCCTCATCTTCGGTAAGAAGCAGCTGCAGCGCATCATCCGGCTTTTCCATGCGGCCGGCAGCATTCAGCCGCGGCGCAAGGCCAAAGGAGATATTCTCGGCGCTGAGAGGTTTGTTTTCCAGACCGCAGCCGGCAAGCAGTGCCTGCAAACCTATATGCTGGGTGGTTTCCAGACATTCCACACCCTGCCTTACCAGAGTACGGTTTTCGCCGGTCAGCGCCATCATATCCGCCACCGTGCCAACTGCGACCAGATCTCCATAATAAGGCAGAAGCTCTTCGGGTGAACAGCCTTCCAGCGCACAGATGACCTTGAAGGCCACGCCCACGCCGGAAAGATTCTTTGCAGGACTTTCATCATCCCGCCGCAGCGGATCCACCACTGCAAGGGCTTTGGGCAGGACAGGCGGCGGCAGATGGTGATCCGTAATGATCAGATCCAGCCCCTGCTCAGCGGCGTATTCAGCCTCCTCCAGTGCGGAGATACCGTTATCCACCGTCAGCACCAGCTGAACATTCTTTTTTACCAGAAGATCCACCACATCGCGCGAGAGACCGTAACCGTCACCCTCACGGCTGGGCAGCTTGTAAAATACCGTGGCCCCCACGGATTCCAGATAGGAAAGCATCAGTGCCGTGGCGGTCACACCGTCCACATCATAATCGCCGTAAATAACGATCTTTTCGCCGTTATCCACCGCACGGTGCACACGCTCCACCAGCAGATCCATATCGCGCATCAGCATGGGATCGGAGAGTGCTTCGCCCTCGCCCAGCAGCAGCGCAGCCTGTTCCGGCCGGCTGCAGCCGCGGGCTGTCAGCACCTGCGCCAGCAGCGGAGAAATACCAAGCTGCTGCGAAAGCTGTCCGGCCTGCTGCGGCGCCGGTGCGGGGATCTGCCATTTACGGTACACCATGTCGTCTGTTTCTCCAGTTCTGAAAAAATTCATTGTGCGGCGGCTTTTTGCATTGTGCACATCCGCCGCACACAGGTAAGCATCGTTTTTATTCGGTCAAAGCAGGAGCAGCCTGCGCGATCAGAGCCCGCGCGGCACGGATGCCATCCACAGCGGCACTCATGATGCCGCCGGCATAGCCTGCGCCCTCGCCGGTGGGATACAGGCCCGCCAGCTGCACGCTTTGCAATGTTTCCGGGTCACGGGGCAGTCGAACCGGGCTGCTGGTGCGGGTCTCCACACCGGTCAGGATCGCCTGCTCCCCTGCATAGCCGCGAATGCGGCGATCGAAATCCTTCATGCCCTGCCGCAATGCACCGGTCAGCTCCTCGTCAAAAAGCTCGCCGAGATCGGCCGCCTGCACGCCGAGCGGGTAACTGGGCTGTACATCACCGATCTCCAGCCGTGCAACACCTTGCACAAAGGCTGCGGCATTCTGCGCCGGCGCACGGCCGCAGCAGCCGCCCAGCTGCCATGCACGGTGTTCCAGCTGCCGCTGAAAAGCTATCGCCCGGGCGGGATCGCCACCGAAATCCTTATCATCCACCGAGACCACCACCGCCGCATTGGCATTGGCGCCATCGCGGGCATGAAAGCTCATGCCGTTGGTGACCACGGTATCCTTTTCGCTTGCAGCAGCCACCACCTGACCGCCGGGACACATACAGAAGGTATACACGCCCCGCCCGCCGATATGGGTGGACAGCTGGTATTCGCCGCGGGGAAGATCAGGGTGCCCCGCCGCCTCGTGATACAAAGCTTTTTCGATATCAGCCTGCAGATGCTCGGCACGGAAGCCCACACTGAAAGGCTTGCACTGCAGCTGCAAGCCAAAGCGCTGCAGCATGGCAAAGGTATCCCGCGCGGAATGCCCCGGTGCAAGGATCAGCGCCTGTGTCGGGATCACACCGGCAGTGGTTTCCACCGCCGTCAGGCGGCCATCCTTCTGCTGCAGACCGGTGAGCTGTGTTTCAAAAAGCACCTGCCCGCCAAGGGTCTGGATCTGGCGGCGGATGCTGACGATCACATCCCGCAGCAAATCGGTGCCGATATGCGGCTTCTGACGGATGGCGATCTCTGCCGGCGCGCCGTGCTCCAGTAAAACACGGGTGACGGTATCACACAGCGGATCATTGATACGGGTAGTCAGCTTGCCATCGGAAAAGGTGCCTGCGCCCCCCTCACCAAACTGGATATTGGCATTTTCATCCAGCTCACCGGTGGAAAAGTAGTGCTGCACCGCCTGCATACGGCGCTCCACCTCGGGGCCGCGCTCCAGCACGATGGGCCGGTAGCCCTCTTTTGCCAGCAGCCATGCGGCAAACAGACCTGCAGGGCCCAGCCCGCAGACCACCGGCGGCTGCGCCAGCGGACGAAGTCCGCGTTCCAGCGTGAGCGGATGCCGCACCAGCAGCTGCACACCGGGCACGCTGCCACAGGTCCCGGCAATATGCTGCGGCACCGTCAGCGCAATGGTATATACCAGCACAGGTGTGCCGCGGCGGGCATCCACCGAAAGCCTGTGCACCCCGGCAGAAAGCAGCTCCTTTTCCCGGATGCCGGCCAGCTTCACAGCTTTTTTGATCGCCTGCGCGCTGCCGCCGCCCAATGGGAGCCGGATATTGCTCACCAGCAGGGTCGCTTTATTCTCATTCAACATTGATCACCACGGCGTATTCGCCCACCGCCAGTACATCGCCGGTGGAGGGCAGCAGGATCTGCACAGCAATGGTCTGCTGACCGCGGTTGATCCCAACCTTGCTGCCGTCGACCTGCGCGATGATATATTCATCCAGCAGGCCCTCATCCTCCAGTGTGTCCAGCATGGCAATGCGGTCGGCGGGGCCCAGCAGTTCCACATTATAGATGGTCTCGGTACGGGAGGTGATCTTCTTGCCCTGCGGCACATTCACCACGCGGATATCCGAAACATTCACGATCTTGGAAACATAATCCTGCGTATCAAAGCTGGCAGTCACGATATCCACATTGCTCAGATTGGTGTAGCCATCCGGCAGCTGCAGCGCAAAGGACTGTGCCTTGCGGCAATCGTAGTTGTCGGCGCCCATATCGATATGGCCGACCACAAGATCCAGATCGCCGTTGAAGCTGGTGGGCACGGCCACATCGATGGTGGCATGATCCAGCACACAGCCCAGAGACTCCACATTGAAGCCCTGCGGCACATTGAGGAAATTGACCTTCAGATTGAGCGTGGTGCGGCGCAGCACGGGAATGGAGACCTCCACACTTTCCTGTGCCACATTGAGCAGCGTTCTGTCCACCGGTTGGCCGGCGGCATCCAGCAAAGTGACAGTACCGCGGGTCAGGGTGGATTCCTTCAGCGCATTTACCTTGACAAGGCCCGGCAGCCTGGCAACCACACGGTCAATGGTGGCAAGCTCCTCGGCAGGGCCGGTGATGCTTATTTCCGCAGGCGTTGCATAACAGGCATCCATCAGGAAACCGTCTGCCAGATGGATATCGGAATCATCCACCTGGATCGGGAAGCTCTGTGTGACGATCTTATCAAAACGCAGACTGACGGATTCTTTGGAAAGCCGGGCAATGGAATACTGGGCCGTGGTATTCACAGTGGAATACAGCAGCCTCAGCTCTTTGATGCCGGCGGTCGTAACGGAATTGACATTGGGATACACCAGAAAATCATCGGGAGAAAGATCGCTCACCTGACTGCGGGGGCCCACCACGGTGACATCCACCGTGGTCTCCTCGGCGGCGATCAGGTCCAGCCCGAAGCCCATGTACACGGAGGAATTGTAATCCAGCTGAACGGGAACATTGTAAATGGTTTTCTCGATGTTGCTGTCATCCGAAAGCGAGAGCAGCAGCCAGTACAGCAGCGCAATGACCACCGAGATCACCATATAAAATCTGCGGTCATCCAGCAGCTTTGTCAGTTTTTCCTTCATTCTTTATCCTCCTGCTCCGGAGCGGTAAAGGCCTGCACGGCATCGGCAAGCTGCTCCTCCGAGGCTTTCTCCGCTTTTTTGCCATGCCGCAAAACCAGCTTTTCCTTCGTGGCATCGGCGGCATTTTTGGCGCTGCGCACCATACGGCGTTTTTCCTTTTCGTTGGGCTCGATCAGCGGCAGCAGATCGTCGCTGAGGATCTTGAACAGTGCTGCACGGTCCAGCCGGCGGATCAGCACGCCGTTCTTGGCAAGAGAAACGATACCCGATTCTTCCGAAACCACCACGACGACCGCATCGCTGTTTTCGCTCATGCCCAGCGCGGCGCGGTGGCGGGTGCCCATCTCTTTACTGATCTCCAGATTGGCGCTCAGCGGCAGCACACAGCCGGCGGCGGCAATGCGGCCGTCGCGGATGATGGTGGCGCCGTCATGCAGCAGCGTACCCTCGTAAAAAATGGTATTGAGCATTTCGGTGGTGACATCGCTGTTGACCATGGTGCCGGTGCCCATGATCTCGCCAAGGCTGCTCTTGCGCTCGAACACCATCAAAGCGCCGGTGTGGCTGGCACTCATCTGCTCGGCGGCATCGCACACCGCGGCAATGGCACGGCTGGTCTGCAGGCGGCGCTCCTCGTTATCGGTACGCCTGCGGAACATATCCAGCGAAACGATATGGGTATGGCCGATCTGCTCCAGCATACGGCGGATCTCCGGCTGGAACACAATGATCAGCGCCAGCACGCCGAACTGCAGGATCGCGGAAAGAATATCCGAAAGCACCCGCATATTCAGATTGCTTGCCACAAAGGATATGACCACCAGCAGCACGATGCCCTTGGTCAGCTGTGCGGCACGGGTCTTGCGCACCAGCATGAACAGCGCATAAAACAGTACGGCAACGATGGCGATATCCAGAAAATCAACGATTCGGATATTGGCAAATACATTCAGGACCTGTTTAATGCCTTCCCGGAGATTATCCACGGTTCCATTCCTCCACATCCGCAGCAAACAGCCGCGGTGATTTTTTCTATGTTGCAATGCAGCTGCACTGCCGAAACTCCATGCTGCAGCGCTCCTGTACGGCTGCACCGCTGTCATTCAGCGGGCGATCAGCGCCACACAGTGGGCGGCAATGCCATCCCCTGCGCCGGTAAAGCCCAGCTTTTCCTCGGTGGTCGCCTTGACGGATACGCAATCAACATCCAACTGCATGGCGGCGGCCAGATTTTCCCGCATCTGCAAAATAAAGGGCGCAAGTTTGGGGCGCTGACATAAGACGGTGGCATCCACATTCAGCGGCTTCCAGCCGTTACGGTTCAGCAATTCACACACATGGTGCAGCAGCTGCAGGCTATCCGCACCGGCATAGGCGGGATCGGTATCGGGAAAATGCTTGCCGATATCCCCCAGTGCCGCAGCACCGAGCAGTGCATCCGAAACCGCATGGGCCATCACATCCGCATCGGAATGCCCCAGCAGGCCTTTTTCAAAAGGAATGTCGCAGCCGCCCATGATCAGACGGCGACCCTCCACAAGGCGGTGCACATCGTATCCGTGGCCGACCCGAATGGCCGGCAGCTGTGTCTGTGTCATCGTTTTCTCCTTTGCTGCGGGCAGATCCTCCGGCGTGGTGATCTTGCGGTTGGCGTAATCGCCTTCGGTCAGGCACACACGGCAGCCGTCGTTTTCCATCACCATGCAGTCATCCGTCACAGCAAGTCCGTTCAGGTGCTGCAGCGCGCGGCGATAGCGTTCACAGTTCACCACCTGCGGGGTCTGCACCGCATACAGGGTGGAGCGCTCCGGTGTGGAGACCACCATACCGTCCCTTGCGACCTTGACGGTATCCTTGACCGGTACCGCAGGTGCGGCGCAGCCGGTGAGCAGTGCCCCTTCCAGTGCGCCGGTGATCACCGCTTCGCTGACAAAGGGCCGGGCACCGTCATGTATGGCAGCCCATGGGGCATCGGTCGCTTCCAATCCGCGGCAGACGGAATCCGAACGCTCGGCACCGCCCGTCACCACCGCTTTTACCTTCGGCAGACCCTGTACCTGCTGCATGATCGCGCTGCGGTTACCCTCACCGGCCACCACGACGATCTCATCCACCAGCGGATGCCGCGCAAAGGCCCGCACACTGTTTTGGATCACAGTGCCGTCCTCCAGTGGGGCCAGCAGTTTATCAAAGCCCATCCGGCGGGAAGACCCGCCCGCCACGATGACAGCGCATACTTTTTCGTTTTGAAGCACGGTTTTCCTCCTTTTGCGTAAACTACCCCACGATACATAATAATATTAATATTATAGCACACAGCCGGATACATTGCAAATTTTTTACCGGAAATTTGCAGCATTTTCCTCCTGTTTCAGGCATCAAAAAAGCAGGCCAAAGCCCGCTTTTTTTGAACCGCGCTTTATTCGATTACAGGCTGCAATCGTTTTTGACGATATCGCTGCAGCCGGTCTCAGCGTACATGGCCTGCCATGTATCCGCAACGGAATCCTCTGCCGTTACGCTCACACGCTCCATGCGGATGCACTGCACATTCTCTATGCGCAGCGCTGTCAGGCCGCGCTCCTTCAGGGTGCGTTCTGTAAACGGACGCTTTTCGTCGCACAGGCGCAGCTGTATATCCCGCAGCAGAAGACCCGAAACAACACAGCTGCCGCGTGCGGCGATTTCGGATTCTGCCTTGGCCTCCATGCGAATGTTATCCAGCACCACATTCTTCACCGAACCGGCATCACCGCCGATGAGCATGGGGTAGCCCACATTTACCGCCGAAACATTGCTGAAATTCATATCCTCGATATCGATACAGCCCTTGCTGTGGATGGTTGGCATAAAATGCAGGCCCACGCCGGCGCGGCTGAGGGTGATATTGGAAATGCGGACATGACGGATCTTTCCCTCGCCGACACCAATGCGGAACGCACTGGAGGCGCAGGAGAAAACGCAGTTGCTGATGGTGATATGCTCACAGCGGGGCGGGGTTTTCTTCAGCTTTTTGCCGCTGCAGCGAATGGCGACGACATCATCACCGGTTTCGATGATGCAGTCCGAAACCGTGGCAAAGCGGCAGCAATCCAGATCAATGCCGTCGGTGTTGGCAGCGCTGGAATCATTGAAAACGCGCAGGCCGCGCACCGTAATGTATTCGCAGCCATGGAAGAAGCAGCACCAGCTGGTGGCGTTGCGGATACAGATATCCGTCACCCGCACATTGGTGGATTCCACAAAGCACAGCAGCTGCCCCGGACGCAGATTCACCTTATCTTTGGAAAGGGAAAGCCCGTCCGCCCAGACATATTCTCCGTGAAGGATGCGGTTTTCAAAATCATAATATGCCGCCGCGCTGCCGTCAATGGTGCCGGTGCCGGTGATCGCCACATTGTCACACTCATGGATCAGGATCAGATGCTTGCCGCACCACTCCTCCGGCGGGTAGGAAAAATTCTGCTCATAGGCATCCTCCGCATTGTAATCCGCCAGATCCTCGCTGGCTTTCAGCACAGCGCCATGGGCAAGATGCAGCTCGATGTTGCTTTTCAGCCAGATGGTACCGGTGACGAAGATGCCGGCGGGGACCACCACACGGCCGCCGCCCGCAGCGGCGCAGGCATCGATGGCGCTTTGAATGGCTGCTGTGCACAGGGTTTTGCCGTCTGCCACAGCGCCATGATCAAGAATGTTATACATGGCGTTGCCTCCGTATCGTTTTCTGCCTTTATGCTTCGCCGGCGGTCACAAGCAGTACGCTTTGGCGGGGGATCTTCAGCTGCAGCGTCACCGTTTCGGCGGCGGTCAGGGAGAGCTCCTCCTCCCACACCTTGCCGTTATCCAGCCGGTGCAGGTGCAGCGTTTCCTTTGCCGCAAGGCCGGTCACATCCAGCGTGACGGCGGTATCATCGCTGTCATAGTTGGATACCATGATGCATTTCTGAGCATCGCTCTTTGCCGCCATAGCGTATACGCCCGCGGCATCGCTCTCCACGACGGCAGCGCTGCCCAACCCATACATATGACCGTAAGCCACAAAGGAATACCAGGGCAGATCGGTGCTGCTGTCGTTGCGGTTCTGGAAGCCGTTGTAGACACTGTTGTGGAAGCAGTAATAGCAGGCGACATCCACATAGCGGGTATTCTGCAGCAGCGCCAGTACAGCAGCATTGAAGGAGGCGCCGACCATCGTGTGCTTTTCTGCAAAGCCGCCGCCTTCTGCATTGACATTCCACTCGTTCAGGTGGGCCTCGGTCCCGGCAAAGCCGTATTCATCCAGCGTTTCGCGCACATACTTTGCATGGGTGAGCAGCTCCCCGATATCGCCGGTGTAGATATGCCAGCTGAAGAAATCCACCGGGGTATCGGTCTCTTTCGCCATTTTCAGAAAATCGTGGAACCAGACGATGAACTCCTTATAGCTTTCCGGGCAGGTGGTGGAGGTCAGCGGATAGAAGCCGCAGCTGCCGAAGCCGCCCACCCTGATTTCGGGGAAGCAGCTCTTCAGATGCTTTGCGGCAGTGCGGTACAGATCGAAGAATTCCTCCTTGGTGCCGCCCCACATACAGGGTCCCCACGCATTGCCGGGGTTCTCCGGCTCATTCCAGATCTCCCAGTATTTCAGGCCGTAGGTAAAGCCGTCTGCCCAGCCCTCGTTGTAATGGCGCACCACATGCTCACAGATACGCGCCCATTTGGCGAAATCTTTGGGCGGCAGGGAGGTGATCTTTTTGCTGCCCCATTCGATCGTAACGCCCAGACGGTAATACGCCTCGCAGCCGGCGGCCTGAATCGCACCGATGTATTCATCGGTGTAATGAAAATCGTAACTGGCGGGGTCGTTCTCATCCGCATCAAAATCCGGAAAGATATTGGGGATATCCACAAAATAGCTGCCGCCGTAGCCGCCGCCGCAGTCGTGCAGACGGCAGTAGGGGATGCGGCCCTGCGTAAAATATTTCTGGATCGCTCTTTGGTTTTTGCCCTGCATGGCGCTGTAGGGTGCACAGCACACGCCGTGCAGCGGCTTGACGGGGCCGGTCACTTTATCAAAATCCACGCGGAAGGTATTCATGTTTTTCTCCTTTTTGCAGCGGTTTATCGTCAGATTATCTGTTACGCAAAGGGCAGGAATTTATCGGATTCCTCCAGTTGCAGCAGATCGATGATGTGCTCAAAATTCTTCATTGCGGCATCCAGCCCCGCCGGGGTATGCGCATCGCTGCCGAAGTAAAATTTGCAGCCGCAGGCCTTGGCGATGCGGTATGGGCGCAGAATGCGGGGCAGCTCCTGCTCTGTATAGCCGAAAGAGGGGAAATTCAGTTCGATGCCCATTCCTTTTTCCGCCGCACGGACAAACAGGCGGGCATATTCCTCATCCGGGATCATATCCAGCACCATCAGGTGATCCTGCGGCGCTGCCGGCGCCATCAGGCTGCAGGTGAGATGCGCCAGACCCACCCTGCCGAACGGAAGGTCGGTATCCAGCAGGGCATCAAAGCGCTGCACAAACAGCGCTGCACGCCGCTCCAGCGAAAAATCCGGCTCGTCGATGGTAAAACCGGGCATATGCAGATGGGTGGTGGGCACAATGATGAATTCAAATTCACCGATCTCCTCTTTGCCGACACCCACGGTAAAGAATTTATCCATATCCGTTTCGCAGCCAAAGTGGAAAGTAACGCCCTCTGTCTGCGGCAGGGGCAGCGCCTGCTTGATCCGCGCAAGATCCTGCCGGGTGTAAAAATCAAAACCGTTGGCCACAGGCAGGTGACTGTCCCAGTAATGGTCGGTCAGGCAGATGTGCTTCAGACCGTTTTCCACCGCGTACCGCAGAATGCGGGCCGGGGTCTGTTCGGGATCGCCGGAGCAAAGAGAGATCCCCGAGTGGATGTGCAGGTCATGATCAATAATGTACCGCATGATTTTCCTCCTGTCGGATTTATTCACCTCCATTATAGTTTTCCCGTAACCGGAATGCAAGCACTTTGTACACGAAAATATTTCGCACTGCATACCCCTCAAACAGAAAAAGGACAGCCGCTTTCGGACGGCTGTCCTTTATGGTGCTTTGTGCAGGATCAGGCGTAGGCCATCTCCATCAGTTTTGTCAGATGCTTTGCCTCTTCAATACCGCAGCCCGGCAGTATCCTGCCGGTGCAGAACTGCTCAATCGGGGCAGGCAGGTTCTCCTCAAAGGGAACAACCTCCGGTGCAGCGCCGGCGGTCAGCCTGGTCACAGTACTGCCGTTGCCGATGATGCAGCCCTTTTCGCCGCCCACTTCAAGGGTCATGGGATAGCCCACGGTAACAAAGCCGGTCTCGTTGAGGGCGATACAGCCGTTCGCGTACTGCAGAACAGTGACGGCGTTATCCTCCACACGGTCGGTATTGCGCAGGGCAGTCTCCTCGTTGGAGCAGGCCAGCGTGAATACGGATCTGGCCGCAACAGGCATACCGCAGAACCAATCGGCCAGATACATACCATGTGCACCCAGATCGATCATCGCGCCGCCGCCGCACTCCTTTGCATCGTAAAAATGCTTCGGCAGCCAGTTGCCGGTGCTGCCGTTGTGGGCATTGCGGAAACGGAAATAATTGATCTTGCCCAGCTCGCCGCTGTCAACGATCTTTTTGATCGCACGGATCCAGCCGGCATACTTGTGCGGCAGGGAAATGACAAAATTCACGCCGTTTTCTGCCACAGCCTTTTCGATCTTCTCGCAATCCGCGCTTGTAAGCGCCAGCACTTTCTCCGTAAAGATATCCATTTTCGCCTCCGCCAGACGGCAGATGACTTCGGTATGGGTATCCGTGGAGGTGGAGACGATGGCTGCATCCGCCCCACTGGCCAGAAGCTCCTCAAAGGAGGAAAACGCCTTCACGCCGTACTTTTCACAGAATGCCTTGCGCCATGCTTCATTGGGCTCATAAACACCGATGACATCGGTGTATCGGGCGGCAACCTGATAATAGCCCTCGGCATGCACGTGCCACAGGCCGCAAATCACAGTTTTCATTCGAAGTACACCGGCTTTCCAGTCTTGCTGGAGGTGTAGATAGCCTCCAGAATCTGAGAGACTACATAGGCCTGTTCGGGCAGAACGACAGGATCGGTATCATCGACGATGGCCTTGATCCAGTTGCGGGCTTCCACCAGAGCGGGAGTCTCCTGCACACCGGCATAGAAGTTGACACCGCCGGCAGAGGTATCGACCACTGTCTGCTGCTGACGGTTCAGCTCAACCTTATTCAGGGTCAGCTTGTCGTTTTTGATTTGCAGACCGGCGCGGCTGCCGCACAGCACACAGCTGCCTTCGGCAACGGGCTCGGCGGTGTTCAGCGCCCAGCTGGTCTCCAGCATGATGGTAGCGCCGTTCTTCATAACGATCATGGCACAGGCGGCCTCTTCCAGCGGGGTAGTGGAAACACCGTTATCGCCCCAGATGTTGCCGGCTTCCGGATGCTCCATCTTTTTATGGGTCTTGCCCAGAACAACGGAGGGCTCGTAGTTGTTCATCAGATACAGGGTCAGATCCAGAGAGTGCGTGGCGATATCGATGATGGGGCCGCCGCCCTGCTCTTCCTCATTCAGGAACACACCCCAGTTGGGAGTGCCGCGGCGACGGATCGCCAGACAGTTGGCGTAGTAAATCTCGCCCAGCTCATCGTTTTCAATGTATTCCTTGGCGAAAATGCTCTGGGGCTTCTGGCGGTGCTGGTAACCGATGGTCAGCTTCTTGCCGGTGGCCTTGGCAGCATCCACCATGCGCTTGGCATCCGCAGCGGTTTTTGCCATGGGCTTTTCACACATAACATGCTTATCCGCATACAACGCATCCACGGTGATGTTGGCATGGGACTTGTTCGGAGTCAGCACGTGAACGACCTCGATCTCCTTGTCCTTCAGCAGCTCCTTATAATCCGTGTAAACCTTTGCATCGGGGGTACCGTACTCCTTTGCAGCTTTGACGGCACGCTCCTCAATGATGTCGCAGAATGCGACCATTTCCACATTGGGAATGGCATGCAGCGAAGGCATATGCTTACCGTTGGCAATACCGCCGCAGCCGATGATACCTACTTTTACGATTCGATCCATCCTTCTTTTCCTTTCCTGTGGGACTTCTTTGTTCGCAGATCCCATCAGTTATATACTATCATTCCAGAACAGAATATGCAACTGTTTTTGCATCTTATCCACCGCAAAAGTGCCTTGCGTTGCATTCATTTGTGTTGTGTGTTATAATGTTGCAATCATCCCGGCAAGGAGGAGACATCATGAAATACAGCTATGAAACGCATTATAGATCCAACCGCCCCGACGGAAGGATCACCGCTTCTCACGCAGCTTTGATGGAACTTATGCGCCGTAACCCGCCGATCCTGACAACACCGAAAGATCCGACCACGGAGCAGGTGCTGGAATGGCAGAGCCATGTGCGCAAAAAGGCTGTTGAGGTGTTGAATATGCCCCCTTTTACCAAACAGCCCGCGCCTGTGCTGCTCTCGCAGGAGCAGCGGCAGGGTTACCGTGTGGAGCGCTGGGAATTTTATCCGGACGATGTTTCTGCCGTACCCGTGTTGATGCTTGTTCCCGATTCCGCAAGCACAGAAGCTCCCGTGCCCGCCGTATTCTGCTTCACAGGCTCCAATCACAATAAAGAATTTATTGCGGATGAGCCGCCGATCGGCCTTGCCGGACAGATCGACCGGTACCCGGAACGCAACCGCATGGGCCGCTATTACGCCGAAAACGGTATGATCGCCGTGTGCTTTGATCCGCTTGGCATCAGTGAGCTCTCTCTGGATACCGAAGATCCCAACAAAGGCTGGCACAGCCGCACAGCCTTTACCCACGGCCTTTTGATGGAGGGCTGCAATTACGTCGGTTATTCGGCGCGCAACGCTCTGTGTTTTCTGGACTTTGTCAAATCTCTGTCCTATGTTGATTCAAGCCGTATTGCGGTGTCGGGACATTCTTTGGGTACAGAGCTGGCGATTTTTCTTGCCATGGTGACCGATGATTTCAGTGCAATTGTTTTCAATGATATGTGCAGTTCCCTGCGCGGCCGTTATATTTCAACAACCGAGCACGAGGATCTGGCGGATCCTGCAAGAGAAGCTAAAAACTTTCACCTTGTTCCCGGTATGACGCGCTATTTCGATCTGAAAGATCTGTGCGCCGCCGCAGCGCCCCGCCCGCTTGCCATGAACGAGGGTGGCCCAGATGAATATCTGGAGGATATACGCCGCGTTTATGCCGCTTTGGGCGCGGAGGACCGGCTGCAGATTACGCACTATCCCAAATACCGGGACCCTGACTCACGGGTTTATCACGGCGATATGCCTCTGTACGGACTTTCCGATGAGGAATTTTACCAATACTCCAACACCGATGCACCGGATCACTCCTTCCGCAAAGAGCCCTCTCTGGCACTGCTGAAAAAAGCCTTTTGGGGCAACAGCTTTCGAAAGACGGAATAACAGCTATCAGATAAACGGCAGGTTACGCCTTGTTATCTCCGGCTAACATATTCTGCAAAAAGCACAAACAAATTATAAAACAAAGGATCTGAATGCAAAATCGTTCAGATCCTTTTGTATTTTCCCGGCAGAAGGAGATTCTCGATTTTTCGAAAATATCTTTATGGCATCCATTTGCCGGTGTTGTTTATCTGCAAACAGGAAGCCCCGTCTATCCGCTTACTTATGTATCGACGAATCCGAAACGCCTCGCTGCATATACATACGAAAGCATACAGCTTGAATACCATTCACTTGATTTTGTCGGCTCTCCGCTTATGGGATCGATTTCCTGAGCAAATTTTACGGTCTCATAACCGGAAGTCCACGCATCAAGCCATTTGCCCAAAATGTAATCATAGTCCTCTGTGTACCCGTAATGATCCATCCACCGACTGCATCTTAATACGATCAGTCCCTGTGTATAATATCCCCATGAATTAAATTTCACGTGATCTTTTACAGACGGATCATTGACAGCCATTGACGGAAACGGAAAAGGAGTCCAAAACTCATTCGGATTTTTTATATGCTCCCTGTATATCCTGTCGATGATCTCTTTATCATCATCTTTGTCAAGAACCTGTTCCATGAAAAGATGAAAGATCGTGCTGGACTTGTATTTTCGCTTATTTCCGCTTCTGTCCACATCATAGAAAAAAGCATCTTTTTCATCATAGCAATATTCAAATATCTTCGCTTTTATCTCTGCAGCTGACCGTTCCCAGGCCTCAGCTTCCTCATTTTTTCCCAAAATTCCCGCCATTCTGGCAAGAGCCTTTTCGTTTCCGTAGAAATTACAATTCATATCCACGGCAAGGATGGGGGTAACACCGTCATCCGGAGGAAGAACTCCCGCATTCTGAGGAACGCCGTCAACGCAGTATTTCCCCTTGCAGGCCATCCCCTCCAGACGGCCGCTGTTATCATGTCCCGTATCAAAGCCCACAAACATTTCAATAAGACCTCTGTGCGAGGTCATACGGTACTTTCTGAGCCATTCATCCCACTTTTTCCCGGAGTTGTATACTTTCTCCAGGAAACGAATATCTTTATTCATTTCAAACACTTCAAGCGCAAGTGTAAAGAATGAAACACACTCCTGAATCTGAGCATACAGTCGTGATTCATCATTGATTTTTTCGTGCACTTTATTACCGTCCAGAACGCAAAAAGGCAGTTGACCGTTATCGCGTTGTCTGTCTATAAATATATTGATCGCATTTTCTGCAATGTTAACAAAATCCGGTTCCAACCGCGCTAAAAAAACCGAATCGTACACATGCTCCATCCACAAGCCGGGATACTGCATCGATATCAAGAACAAAGGCTTATCCATACCTTGAAAGCAACCGATATGTTCGTCGGTTATTTTTTTGATTGCCTCTGTGTAACATTTATTGATTTTTGTGATTTTCGAATTCACAAGTTTGGCCTTATCTTTCATATACATACCCTCCGCTGTCTTTTACAGGTTTATCATAACATAAAAACATTTCATTTCAAACAGAGAAAGACATCAAAGTACAAAAAGAAATCTGTTTTATATAAACAAGGTTTTACAAATATGCGTAAACATGTCAAGCCATATGCAAGGTTGGAGAAAAAACAAAAGGACCTGAATGCAAAAGCATTCAGGTCCTTTTGGCTGCCCCTGTCAGACTCGAACTGACGACACTCGGATTAACAGTCCGATGCTCTACCGACTGAGCTAAGGGGCAATACTCTTTAAACAGGCTACACCA
>JAFUNR010000048.1 GCA_017472965.1 Oscillospiraceae bacterium
CTTCATGTGGCCTCTGATGGTTCTGCAGGCCAACGACAAGCAGGTTATCACCGTCGCTATCCGTCTGTTCCAGTCCGGTCTGGGCACCGACGAATACGGCGTCATGATCGCCGGCTTCGTTATGGCTGCTGTGCCTCTGTTCATCCTGTTTTCGTTCACCTCTCGGCTGTATATGGAGGGTCTGACCGCCGGTGCAGTCAAGGGATGAGATTCTATCTTTCTTTCTAAAAAAGGTAACGCCCGCACGTTTTAGTCAGACGTGCGGGCGTTATCTTTTGGTTTGAATAAACAGGGGACAGTGTCGGTTGCGCTGCCGCTTTACAGCACGGTGAAAACCGTCTGCCGCAGCAGCTCAGGATTGGTGCAAAGCTGAATGCTGTGGGCGGCATGCAGATTTTTCACCGTCACGGTGCGCGGCGGTACCGGCAGATAGTCCTGCGGCAGGGTCTCATCCAGCAGCATGTAGTCGGCGGTGGTGTGCAGATAATCGCAGAAGACCGCAAGCGGCTCGCTGCCGGGGGCGGTCTCCTCCACGGTCAGGTCGTCGATCATAAGCTCCTGCGGCAGGTAGCAGGTGTAGCCGAAATCGTGCCGCCCGCCATTGAAGGCGTAAAACAGGTGCCGGCCACTGCCCGAGGGATGCCACACGCAGTTGCGTATAGTGATGTCGCCCCGGAAGGTGCTGCCGTAGTCCTCCCGCAGGTGGGCGAACCACACGGCGTATACATGGGTATCCTCGATCAGAAAGCTGCCGTTGCCGATGATGTTGATGCACTGGTGACCGAAGGTGCAGCCCCGCAGGGTGCAGTTAGTCACGCCCATGTGGGTGTCATAGCGGGAGAAAACGCAGTTTTCCAGCACCATATCGCGGCAGAAATTGCTGCTGAACAGCCCCCAGTAGCGGCCGTCGGTGATATCGGTGGTCTGGCGGCAGCTGTCAAAGCGGATATCCACGCAGCGATCGCACAGAATATCGTAGCTGCCCATGGCAACTGGCTTGCCTGCGCTGCCGGTACACCAGTAGATGTAGTGTGCGGTAAACAGGCAATCATGTACCCGGATGCGGGCGCAATCGGAAAAACGCAGAAAACCGCTGTAGGCGGTGCCGGTTTTGCCTTCGCCCTCCACAAAATGGGTCAGCCCGCACACCTCCACATTGGAGCGGCGGATGTGGATGTTGCGGCAGGTGGCGGTGTAGGGTGTCAGGGTGCAGTCCTCCGGATTGGCGACCGTGGTGAATTCGCCGCCGGTCAGCCGCAGAGTTGTCTCTTCGATGGGCCGCGCCGCGGCGCGGGTCACCTCGTCAAAATCAAAGGATACCGCCGAGGAAAGGCTGCCGTCCGCCAGAAGAAGCAGGCAATCCTGCCGGGGGAAGCCGTTATTCTGGTTCAGGCCCTGCCGGATGTAATCCCGATGGTTTGCATTTTCGACGGATACATACAGATCGCGGCCGCAGGGGTTTTCCAGCTGCTGCGTGCCGCGGGCGAGCCGGCTGAGGGAAAGGGGGATTTCCTCCTCCATCGGGGGAACGGAAAAGACGGCGGCGGCGCGATCCTCGCAGCCGCGGTCATCGATGATGAATTTCGCACCCGTCCAATCGGTGTCCGTGGTGATGACGGCGGTGGCGGCTTTGGGCGAAATGTAGTAGCAGGCGCCCTCTCTGGCACGGACGGGCAGACCGAGACGGCCGGCCTCGGCATGGGTGCGCACAATGGCGGGCATATCGTCGCATACGCCGTCACCGGCTGCGCCGAAGGCTTCATAGGTCAGATACTGCTGCATGAAGATGTCTCCTTTCGGTTCTGGCGTGAAGATGCGAGAAGAATTGCTTTGAAATGAGCTGTAAAGCTGAATAACATTACACCGGCAGCAGCCAGTTGCCGAAGGCCACCATCAGCGGTACGGTGATAAGAGCCGAAAGGGTGCTGAGCACCACGATGCGGGTGGAGCGCTCCTGCTCATCCTGCGGGGCGTTGTAGCGCAGTGTCAGTACGCTGACCATGGTGGCGATGGGGCAGGCCATCTCCACGAACAGAGAGAAAAGCATGGTGCGGTCCACCGGCAGCCACATGGTCAGCAGCAGCACTGCCGCCGGGATCAGGAACTGCCGCCGCAGAATGAAGGGGATGGCGCTGAGCAGACTGCGGTCGAATTTCCAGTTGGCGTTGTACACATTGACACCCAGCACGAACATGGCGACCGGGGTGTTCAGCTCCTTGACGCTTTTCAGCATGGTCAGGAACGGGTAGCTGACATCGTCAAACCACGCAAAGGCGCCGAGCTGTGCACTGACAGGCCACAGCCGCAGCAGAAAAATGACAATACCAGCCATGGCGGCCAGCGCGGCGGGCTGCCCCAGCACGGTTTTGACCTTTACCTTCTGGCCGCGGCTGAACAGGGTCATACCCCAGGTCCAGATCAGCAGATTGTTGTACAGTACGGCGATGGAAGCGTAGAAAACACCCGTTTCGCCGAACAGAGCCTGCAGCAGAGGAATGCCGAAAAATCCGGTGTTGGCAAAGACGGTGGCGGCGCGGTTGGTGGCAGTCTGCGGGCCCTGCTTGCGGAACAGCACCAGACTGAACAGAATGCTCAGCACAAAAACTGCACCAAATACAGCCAGTGCCTGCACCAGCCGCAGCAGGCTTTCGGTGCTTGCTTCCAGTGAGACAAAGGCATTGATGATCACGCAGGGGGTGATGATGTAGGTGAGAATGCCGCTGATCTGGCCGTTGCCGGCTTTGTTGATGATGCCTTTGCGGGCCAGCAGCCAGCCCAGAAAAATCAGCAGCGCCATGACGCAGATCTGACGGAAAACGATGTATGTGACAGACATAATGCGTGCTCCTTGTATGTTTTGAAAGAGGATTGGCAACGAAAAGCAGGGGATCAGCCCTCCGCTGCAGCAGATGGCTCCGGCTTTGGCAGTGTCTTTTTGCCGGTGCGGCAGAGCGTGCGCAGACAGCAGCTTTCACAGTTGGCTTTGCGGGCCGTGCATACGGCGCGGCCGTGCAGCACCAGCCGGTGGCAGAAATCATTGCTCTCTTCCGGTGCGACCACCTTTTTCAGCGCAAATTCCACCTTGACGGGATCGTCGCTGTCAATGAAGCCCATCCGGTTGGAAAGCCGGATGCAGTGGGTGTCCGCCACGATGGCCGGCTCGCCCCAGATATCGCCCATGATCAGATTGGCGCTTTTGCGCCCTACGCCGGGCAGGGTGAGCAGGGTATCCAGATCACGGGGCACCTGACCGTCAAATTCGTTCACCAGCTTCTGTGCGCAGGCGATGATGTCCTTTGCTTTGCTGTGGTGGAAGCCGCAGGTCTTGATGTATCCCTCCAGCTCCTCAAGTCCGGCGGCAGCCATGGCCTGCGGAGTGGGGAAAGCCTCAAACAGGGCGGGGGTGACCATATTCACCCGCTTGTCGGTGCACTGGGCGGAAAGCCGCACTGCCACCAGCAGCTGCCACGGCCCCAGATGATCCAGCCCGCAGCGGGCATCGGGATATTCGGCTTTCAGTGCCGCAACGATGGCGGCGGTATCGGCTTTGGTGCGCATGGCTGCCTCCTGTTTATATATTCTGTTCCTCATTATAGCACACGCAGGGAGGACGGGCAAGCAGAAAACACAGCCGCTGTACGATCTTTTGGTGAAAGAAATAGGGATATTCACATACCGTTCATTGAAAAACAGCAACAAATGTGGTACAATACCCTGTATACTAGGGAGAGTATAGCTTATTTAAAAAGGAGAGGGAAAAATATGGAAAACACAATTCTTGCCGCCGCCGATGCCGAACTGAACGCTGCCATGCAGCGGGAGCTTGTCCGCCAGAGACGCAACATTGAACTGATCGCTTCGGAAAACATCGTCAGCCCTGCGGTGCTTGCCGCCATGGGCAGCGTGCTGACCAATAAGTATGCCGAGGGGTATCCCGCCCACCGCTACTACGGCGGCTGTGTTCATGTGGACGAGGTGGAGGAGCTTGCCCGCAAGCGCGCCTGTCAGCTGTTCGGCGCCGAGCATGCCAATGTGCAGCCCCACTCCGGTGCACAGGCCAATCTGGCGGTGTATTTTGCTCTGCTGAATCCCGGCGATACCGTGCTGGGTATGGCACTGGATAACGGCGGCCATCTGACCCATGGCTCCCCTGTGAACATGAGTGGCAAATATTATAATTTCGTGCCTTACGGCGTAGATGAAAACGGCTATCTGGATTACGAAAATGTTCGTGCGCTGGCGCTGCAGCATAAGCCCAAGCTGCTGGTGGCGGGTGCATCTGCCTATGCCCGCGCCATCGATTTTGCACGGCTGCGCACCATCTGCGATGAGGTCGGCTGCCTGTTCATGGTGGATATGGCCCATATCGCCGGTCTGGTAGCGGGCGGTGTGCACGAAAGTCCCGTGCCCTATGCCGATGTGGTGACCACCACCACCCACAAGACTTTGCGCGGACCCCGCGGCGGTATGATCCTGTGCAAGGAAAAGTATGCTAAAGCCATTGACAAGGCCATCTTCCCCGGCACACAGGGCGGCCCGCTGATGCATATCATTGCGGCCAAGGCGGTCTGCTTCGGCGAGGCTCTCAAGCCGGAGTTTACCGAATATGCCCGCAAAGTCGCCGCCAATGCAAAGGTGCTGGAGCGCGAGCTGACCGCCCGCGGTGTGAAGCTGGTGAGCGGCGGCACGGATAATCACCTGCTGCTGCTGGATCTGCGCGGCACCGGTGTTACCGGCAAAGAGCTGGAGCGCCGCCTGGACGAGGTGAACATCACCGCGAACAAGAATACCGTTCCCGGCGAACCGGAAAGCCCCTTTGTCACCAGCGGTGTGCGTATCGGTACTCCCGCTGTGACCACCCGCGGCTTCGGTGAGGCGGAGATGGTGGAGATCGCCCGCTGGATCGCGGAGTGCATCTTTGATTTCGAGGATTCCCGTCAGCGCATCGCCGCCGAGGTGGAGGCTCTGACCGACCGTTTCCCGCTGTACGAATAAAGCGCAGCGGCAGAACAAAAGAAGGGGGGCACACCATGAGCGCACCACTGGCCGAACGGCTGCGGCCGCGCGATCTGGGCGAGGTCTGCGGTCAGCAGCATCTGCTGGCTCCGGGCAGCGTGTTCCGCGGCTGTCTTGAGGGCGGTATGCTGCCCAATATGATCTTTTATGGGCCCTCCGGTGTGGGCAAAACCACGGTGGCCCGCATTCTGGCCGAGCGCAGCAATAAAAAGCTGTTCAAGCTCAACGGCACCAGCGCCTCCACCGGCGATATCAAAAGTGTCATTGCCTCCATCGATACGCTGGAAGGCTCCGGCGGTATCCTGCTGTATCTGGACGAGATCCAGTATCTGAACAAAAAGCAGCAGCAGAGCCTGCTGGAATGCATCGAGGACGGCAGCGTCACGCTGATCGCCTCCACCACCGAGAATCCGTATTTTTATGTATATAATGCACTGCTCTCCCGCAGTACGGTGTTTGAATTCAAGCCCCTTTCACCGGCCGATGTGCTGCAGGGACTGCGCCGCGCCATGGCGCGCATCGAAGAACTGGACGGTTCGGTGATCCATGCCTCCGATGAAGCGCTGGAAACGCTGGCACAGGCGGTGGGCGGCGATATGCGCAAGGCGCTGGGCTGTCTGGAATTTGCCGCCGGCGCTGCCGCTCCGGATGAAGCCGGTGTGCGCACGATCACTGCCGATATGGTGCGGCAGGTGGCGCAGCGCAGCAATATGAAATACGACAAAAGCGACGATAACCACTACGACGCCATCTCCGCGCTGCAGAAAAGCATCCGCGGCAGCGATCCGGATGCCGCCGTGCACTATCTGGCGCGTATCCTTGTGGGCGGGGATCTGCTCTCCGCCTGCCGCCGTCTGCTGGTCATCGCCGCCGAGGATGTGGGCCTTGCCTATCCGCAGGCCATCCCCATCGTCAAGGCCTGCGTGGACAGCGCTCTGCAGCTGGGTCTGCCGGAAGCGCGCCTGCCGCTGGCGGATGCCGCCATTCTGCTGGCGACCGCACCCAAAAGCAACAGTGGCCATGATGCCATTGCCGCCGCCTGGGCGGATGTGGAGGCCGGCAAGGCCGGCCCGGTGCCCCGTCAGCTGCAGAATAAGCATTTTGACGGCGCAGATGCCGCGGTGAAAGGCCAGAACTATCTGTATCCCCATGCGTTCCCCAACCACTGGGTGCAGCAGCAGTACCTGCCGGATAATCTGGTGGGCACCACTTATTACGAATGGGGTGAAAACAAGACCGAACAGGCGGCAAAAGCCTACTGGGATGCCGTCAAGGGCCGTGCAAACGGCAAAAAATGATCGCTGCGGCCATCCGAAGCAGGTATGGCCGGAAAGGAAACCGGAATACTGATATGGCAGAGAAAAAATGCAGCAGCGGCTGCGCGTTCAAGACCTCCGTGGGCGGACAGGCCCTGATGGAGGGAATCATGATGAAGGGGCCCGAAAAGGTGTGTGTTGCCGTGCGCAAGCCGGACGGCGGAATCGATATCCAGACCGAGCCGGTGAAAAAGCGCTTCTGGGCAAAGATCCCCCTGCTGCGCGGCGCCTGCAATATGGTGGACAGCATGGTCTCCGGCTACAAATACCTGACCCGCTCCGCAGAGCTTTCCATGGACGAGGAGATCGTGGAGGAGCCCAGCAAGCTGGATCGCTGGATCGAGGAAAAGCTGGGCGACAAAGCGCTGACGGTGGTCACCGCCATTGCCGGTGTGCTGGGCGTGGCACTTTCGGTGGTGCTGTTTATCGTTGTACCCACCGGCATTGTCAGCCTGCTGGAGCTGCTTTTCCCGCTGGGCGGCTGGAAAACGCTGGTGGAAAGCATCATCAAGGCCGGCATCTTTGTGGGGTATCTGGCGCTGGTCTCCCGTATGAAGGAGATCCGCCGCGTGTTCAGCTACCACGGCGCAGAGCACAAAACCATCGCCTGTTACGAAGCGGGCGAGGAGCTGACGGTGGAAAATGTCCGCAAGCACAAACGCTTTCATCCCCGCTGCGGCACCAGCTTTCTGATCATTGTGCTGCTCATCAGCTTTATCGTGGGCTCTCTGCTGCCCTGGGGCAGCCCTGTGGTGCGCGTGCTGCTCAAGCTTCTCACCCTGCCGGTGGTGATGGGTGTCGCCTATGAGCTGATCAAGCTGGCGGGCCGCTATGACAATATCCTCACCCGTATCATCAGTGCGCCGGGCCTGTGGATGCAGCGCCTGACCACCAACGAGCCGGATGACAGCATGATCGAGGTGGCCATCGCCGCAGTGCTGCCCGTGCTGCCCGAAGACCCCGAGCAGGGGAAGTGGTGAGCGTCCTGTGGCTGAAATGGATGCTCTGAATCAAAATACCGTGCTTGCCCTGTGGCGGGAATGCCGCGCTGCGCTGGAGGCTGCCGGCATCGAAAATGCCGCCGCCGAAGCGGACTGGCTGTGGCAGGCTGCGGTCGGTACCGACCGCCATCTGCTGCGCCCGCAGGATACAGTGGGCGACCCCGGGGCCGCCGCACTGCGGCAGCTGACCGCCCGCCGTGCCGCGCACGAGCCGGTGCAGTATCTGCTGGGCAGCTGGCCGTTTCTGGATTTTGAAGTAAAGGTGGCCCCCGGGGTGCTGATCCCCCGGCAGGATACCGAATGTGTGGCCGAGCATGCCATAGCGCTGGGCAGGCAGCTGCTTGCTCAGGGTATCGGCTGTGCTCCGGCTGCAGAACAGGACGGTGGATCGCCCCGCTGGCTGGATATCTGCTCCGGCAGCGGCATTCTGGCGTTGGCGCTGGCGGTGCATCTGCAGGTGCCCGTCACTGCGGTGGAGCTTTCCGAAGCGGCGCTGCCTGTATTGAAAGAAAATGTAAAGAACGTCTGTGCGCAGACGGGTGCGCCCGCCGTGCAGGTGCAGGCCGCCGATATGTTCGACTATGTGCACACCCTGCCGGATGGCGGCGCTGCGCTGATCGTCTCCAATCCGCCCTACCTGACCGCGCAGGAGATGTGCGGTCTGCAGCCGGAGGTCGCCCACGAGCCTGCTATGGCGTTGGCGGGCGGCGAGGACGGGCTGGATTTTTATCGCTGTCTTGCCCGTGAATACCGCAGCAAGCTGACAGAGGGCGGTGCGCTGGTGCTGGAGATCGGCGCATCGCAGGGGCGGCAGGTCTGCGGTCTGCTGTGCGAAAACGGCTGGCAGGATGTGCGGCTGTATCAGGATGCCGCCGGTCTTGACCGCTGTGTAACTGCCCGTCGCTGAAGCTGTCGGGAAAAACAGTAAAAGAAGATGGGATTCACAGACTTGCATTTTGTCGGATGCTTTCTGCTTTTTTCTTGCAAATACGAAGCTGAAAATCCGTACTTTCGGATTTTCAGCACACACCGCCAACTTTTTTACAAAAAGGTCTTGCTTTTTTTCGTAAAACAGGGTATATTACAACTGAAAGTAGTACGATATGACCGGAGGATACAACGAAATGGCAGCAGATGTAAATAAAAACCGCAAAGAGGCGCTGGATACCGCCATTGCACAGATCGAAAAAGCATACGGCAAGGGCGCAGTGATGAAGCTGGGTCAGAACGCCACCATGCAGGTGGAGGCGATCTCCACCGGCAGTCTGTCACTGGATCTGGCGCTGGGTGTGGGCGGTCTGCCCCGCGGCCGCGTGATCGAAATTTACGGACCGGAATCCTCCGGTAAGACCACGCTTGCCCTGCACGCTGTGGCCGAAGCCCAGAAGCTGGGCGGCGAGGCCGCCTTTATCGATGTGGAGCATGCGCTGGATCCTGTCTATGCCGCCGCACTGGGCGTGGATATCGACAGCCTGCTGGTCTCTCAGCCGGACAACGGTGAACAGGCACTGGAGATCGCCGAGGCGCTGGTGCGCAGCGGTGCCATCGATATCATTGTCATCGACTCAGTGGCCGCCATGGTTCCCAAGGCCGAGATCGAGGGCGAAATGGGCGACAGCCATGTGGGTCTGCAGGCCCGTCTGATGAGCCAGGCACTGCGCAAGTTGACCGGTGTTATCGGCAAGACCAACACCATCTGTATCTTTATCAATCAGCTGCGCCAGAAGGTGGGCGTCATCTACGGCAACCCCGAGGTGACCGCCGGCGGCATGGCGCTGAAATACTACGCCAGCGTGCGCATCGATGTGCGCCGCGTGGAGGCCCTGAAAGAGGGCGGCAATGTCATCGGCAACCACACCCGTGCCAAGGTGGTCAAGAACAAGGTCGCGCCGCCCTTCCGCGAGGGTGAGTTCGACATCATGTTCGGCGAGGGTATCTCCAAGATCGGTGAGCTGGTGGATCTGGGCGTCAAGCTGGAGATCATCAAAAAGAGCGGTGCGTGGTTCAGCTACAAGGAAGAACGCATCGGTCAGGGCCGCGACAACACCAAGAAATACCTGCAGGAGCATCCGGAGCTTGCTGCCGAGATCGAAGCCGCTGTGCGTGCCAACGCCGATAAACTGAGCGGCCGCAAGCCTGCGCCCCGCGCCGCTGCTGCAGCGGCTGCCGCTCCCGCCGCCGTCCCCGCGCAGGAGGAACCCGCCGCGCCCCGCCGCAGCGCTGCACGCTCCAAGAGCATCGATATCGATATCTCGGTGGATGAATGAGTCTGCTGCGATGGATCGGGGAGGAGGAGACAGCCGCCGGTGAGGAGCTGCCGCCTCTGCCCAAAGTATACCGACTGAATGAACCGGAAATGTCTGCCGAAGAGCCTTCGGCGGACTTTTCGGCGTTTTCCGACTTTGCAGATGAGCCGGAGGATGACGGATGGGATGACCTGCCGCAGCCCCCGGCAAAGCCCGATGCCGGGCGCATTGCCTTTGCACCGCAGACGGAGGAAATACCCGCCTGTGGCGTGGTGCTTTCCGATGTGCGCCCTACAAAAAAAGGCCGTATGGCGCTTTTTTGGCAGGATGCAGCGGGGCAGGAGCAGTTCCTTTTCAGTGTGGACGGGGAGACCTGTGCTCTGCGCCGTCTTGTACCGGGGGTGCGGCTTTCCGCAGCCGAGGTGGAAAGCGTGCGCGGGCAGAGCGATCTGCGCCGCGCCAAGGATAAGGCGCTGCAATACCTTGCTGCGCGGGAGCATTCCTCCGGCGAGCTGTACCGCAAGCTGTGCGAAAAATTCGATGAGCCCACCGCTGCCGCGGCGGTGGCGGAAATGTGCCGGCTGGCGCTGCTGGATGATGCCGCCTTTGCCGTGCACCGTGCGGCACACCTTGCCCGAAAGGGCAAAAGCCGCCGCGAGATCGCAACCCTGCTGGCGGGACTTGGTATCAGCCGCGAGGATCGAGAGACCGCGCTGGAGCAGCTGCCGGAGGATGAGGAGACGACCCTGCGCGCCCTCATTGAAAAACAGTACCGCAGCAAGCTTGCCGCCGGTAAAAAGGATACGGTGGCGGCAGCGCTGCTGCGCCGCGGGTATTCCGGTGCACTGGTGCGCCGTGTGCTGACGGAATACGAAAACGAAGATCAAACCGAATGAACCGGCGCCGTTTGCGCGGTGCTATACCGATATATTGCAAAAGGAGGCCATTGTAATGAAAATTGCAGTGATCAGTCTGGGCTGTCCCAAAAATCAGGTGGATGCCGATGTATATTGCCATGCGCTGCTGGCCAGAGGCTGGCAGACCACAGCAGATCTTACCGAAGCGGATGTGATCGTGGTCAATACCTGCGGCTTTATCGAAAGCGCCAAGGCGGAATCCATCGAATCCATCCTGACCGCCTGCGCCGAAAAGCAGCAGCGGGATGTAAAAGTGATCGTCACCGGCTGCCTTGCCGAGCGTTATAAAGAGGAGCTTGCCGACTCCATCCCCGAGGTGGATGCCGTAGTGGGTATGGGCAGCAATGCCGATCTGGTCGCCATTGTAGAAAAGGCCGTCACCGGCAGTGCACAGCAGCAGTGCTATGGCCCCAAATCCGATCTGCCGTTGGGCGGCAGCCGCATCATCAGTACCCCGGGGCACTATGCCTATCTCAAAATCAGTGAGGGCTGCGACAACCGCTGCTTCTATTGCGCCATTCCCGGCATCCGCGGCCCGCTGCGCAGCCGTCCCATGGAGGATATTCTGGCCGAAGCCCGCTGGATGGCTTCCGAAGGCGTGAAGGAGATCGTGGTGGTGGCACAGGATGTCACCGCCTACGGCGACGATTTCGGCGAAAACCGCATTGCCGCCCTGCTGCGTGAGCTGGATCGGGTGGAGGGCATTGAATGGATCCGGCTGCTGTACGCCTATCCCGAGCGTATCACCGATGAATTCATCGCCGCCATGGCCGAAAGCCGTCACATCGTCCACTATCTGGATATGCCCATCCAGCACATCAACGACCGGGTGCTGAAGAGCATGAACCGCAAGGGCAACCGTGCCGTTATCGAAAACGCCGTGGCCCGCCTGCGCGCCGCCATGCCGGATATCACCCTGCGCACCACGCTGCTGGTGGGTTACCCCGGCGAAACAGAGGAGGAATTCGAGGAGCTGTGTGAATTTGTAAAGACCGCCCGCTTTGAGCGGCTGGGCTGCTTCGCCTTCTCTGCCGAGGAGGGCACGGTCGCCGAGCGTATGCCCGATCAGCTGCCGGAGGAGCTGCGTCAGCAGCGCGCCGATGCCATTATGCAGCTGCAGACCGGCATCATGGCTGAGAATCAGGCCGCGCTGGTGGGCCATGAGCTCACCGTCATGTGCGATGATTACGATCCCGAAGAGGATCTGTTCATTTGCCGCAGCGCCGCCGATGCTCCCGATATCGATGCCGTCTGCTATGTGAAAAGCGAGAATACGCTGCAGCAGGGCGGGCTGTACCGCATCCGTGTGGAGGAAGCCGATATCTACGATCTGTACGGTGAACCGGTGGAATGAACTCCGGTGAAAAAATAAGGAGAACAGGAGCGTTTTCTTATGAATCTGCCCAATAAGCTTACCATGGCACGCTTTTTGCTGGTGCCTGTCTTTATGGTGTTTGCCGCACTGGGCGGCTACGGCACCGCAGATGCCAGCCGGCTGATGAATTTGCTGGCCTGCATCGTCTTTTCCGCTGCCAGCTTTACCGATTATCTGGACGGTTACCTTGCCCGCAAGCAGGATCTGGTCACGGATTTCGGTAAATTTGCCGATCCGCTGGCGGATAAAATGCTCACCACCGCCGCACTCATCTATATGATGGCAGACGGCGTGTGCCACCCTGTCGTGCTGGCACTGGTGCTGTTCCGCGAGTTCGCCGTGGCCGGCGTGCGCATGGTGGCGGCCTCCGGCGGCAAGGTCATCGCCGCCAATATCTGGGGCAAGGTCAAGACCGTGCTGCAGATGCTCACCATCATCTTCTACTATGCCGCGGCGGCGATTTTCCCTGCGGATGCCGCAGGGCTGGTGCAGCTCATCACCCAGGTGCTGTGCTGGCTGGTGGCGGCGGTCACGCTGATCTCCGGTGTGATCTATCTGTGGCAGAACCGCGCCTGCTTCATACAGGCGAAGTGAGCGCAGAGGACAAAACAGAGGAATAAACAGGATGTCTGCACGCAAATGCGCGGCAGACATCTTTTTTTGCCCAAAAGAATAACACTTTTTTCGGAAAAAATAACAGAAAAGACGGCACATTGCCAAAAACTCTTGCCCGCGGCGGCCGGAACAGGTACAATAGAAAATGAAAAACTATGCAGCGGCAGAGCGGCAGAGCGCCGCGCACCGCTGCCGGATAAAAACGGAGGAAGAAGCCATGAGAAGTATCTTTTTTGGTCTGGATGAACGGATGAATTATGTGTATACCCCGGCACAGAAGCAGGAGCTGGCCGAAAAGGCCGGTATGCTCTCCACCGAGACGGTCACGCAGGAAATGCTGCTGGCCGAGCCGGAAAAATATGCGGATGTGGATTGCGTTTTCTCCACATGGGGCACCCCTGCCCTCACTGAGGAGCAGGTGGCAAAGTGTCTGCCCAATCTGAAATATCTGTTCTACGGCGCAGGCTCCGTGCAGGGCTTTGCCCGTCCGTATATGAATAACGGCGTGCGTGTTTTCAGCGCATGGCAGGCCAACGCCGTTCCTGTGGCGGAATTCACCGTGGCGCAGGTGCTGCTGGCCAACAAGGGCTATTTTGCAGCCATGCAGCTGCACAGTGTCAGCCGCCGCGATGAGGCCACTGCTGTCGCTAACAGCTTCCCCGGCAACTACGGCTGCCGTGTGGGCATCATCGCTGCCGGTCAGATCGGCAGGATGGTCATCAAGGCGCTGGCCGCCCGCAAGCTGGAGGTTCTGGTCTACGATCCGTTCCTCTCTGAGGAAGCCGCCGCCGCGCTGGGTGCAAAGAAGGCCTCGCTGGAGGAGATCTTCGCCACCTGTCAGACCATCTCCAACCATCTGCCCAATCTGCCCACCACCCAGCGGATGCTCACCTATGAGCACTTCTCGAAAATGCTGCCCAACGCCGTGTTTATCAACACCGGCCGCGGCGCCCAGATCGATGACGAGGGCATGATCCGTGCCCTGAATGAGATGCCCACCCGTATGGCCCTCATCGATGTCACCCTGCCGGAGGTCCCGCCCGCAGACCATCCCTTCTACTCCATGCCCAATGTGCTGCTCACCCCACACATCGCCGGCAGCATGAATGATGAGGTGCACCGCATGGCGCAGTATATGATCGAGGAATTTGACCGCGTGATGGCCGGTGAAGCCCCCTGGTATGAGGTCAGCTTCAAAATGCTGGAAACAATGGCCTGATTTTGTAGAAATAAATCGAAAATATACAGAACGGATAAAAAGGAGAAGAGAACCATGTGGAAAACCGGAGTCTGTTCCATTTCCTTCCGTAAATATACCATTCAGCAGATCATCGATGCTGCCGCGGCCGCCGGGCTGGACGGCATCGAATGGGGCGGCGATGTTCATGTGCCCGCCGGCGATACCGCTGCCGCCGCAGCCGTGCGCGCCGCCACCGAGGCTGCGGGTCTTGCCTGCCTTTCCTACGGCGGCTACTACCGGCTTGGCAGCAGCACGCCGGAGGAATTTGACGGTCTTCTGGCCTGCGCCGAGGTGCTGGGGGTGCGCGATGTGCGCATCTGGGCCGGCAGCAAGGATGCCGGAGAGCTGAGTGCCGAAGAATGGGATGCCCTTGTGGCCGAAGCAAAGACCTGTGCCGCCAAAGCGCAGGAAAAGGGTCTGGTGCTCTCGTTGGAGTGCCACAACTGGACTCTGACCAACGACTGGCATTTTGCCAGAAAATTTGTGGAGCAGGTGGCCAGCCCCGCGCTGCGGATGTACTGGCAGCCCAACCAGCGCCGTGACGAGGTCTACGATCTGGAAGCGCTGCGCGAGCTGGCGGATTGTGTCACCAATGTCCATGTGTTCAGCTGGAAATACAACGCCGAATTCCCGGCGAATTCCGAAAACGACAAGCTGCCGCTGGCCGCCCATACCGAGGAATGGCAGAAGCGCCTGACCGTGATGGCAGAACGCCTGCCGGCGGACGAGGATCATGCCTTCATTCTGGAATTCATGCATGATGACCGCATCGAATCGCTGGCAGAGACCGCCGCCACCCTGAACGACTGGCTGATCCGCCGCGGTCTGCGTGCACGGCCCGTCAATCAGACCGAGGCCGCCGGTCTGTGCCTGCTGCCCGCACCAAAGCGCATCACCCGCACCGGCGAGGGCCGGCTGACCTTCATCGCCGACGGTATTTTGCTGGCGGATGACCGGGCGCTGTATCCCGCACTGAATGCCGCCCGCCGCCATCATCTGGCAAAGCTGCAGCTTTCGCTGGGCTGCTGTGTGACTCCCGCCGTGGTGCTTGTGAAGGATGAGAGCCTTGCCGCCGAGGGCTATACCCTGTGCGTATCCGCCGCCGAAAACGGCTATGCACAGGCGAAGATCGGCTACGCCGCCCCTGCGGGTGCATTCTATGCGCTGATGACACTGGATCAGCTGCTGGCGCAGGATCCCGCAAGCCTGCCGTTTGTGCAGATCGCCGATGAGCCGGATTTCCCCGTGCGCGGCTATATGCTGGATATCGGCCGCAACCGCGTGCCCAAACGGGAGCAGCTGTTCGCTATCGTTGACCGGCTGGCTTCGTGGAAGATCAACCATCTGGAACTTTACATGGAGGGTGTGCCCTTTGAATATCCCTCCTTCCCCGAGATGTGGGCGGGCCGTGAGCTGCTGACCGGCGAGGATATCCTTGCGCTGGATGCCTACTGCAGGGAGCGCTTTATTGAGCTGGTGCCCACTCAGAACAATTTCGGCCACATGGATGTGTGGCTCAAGGAAAAATACCGTCATCTGGCAGAGTGCCCCGACGGCTTTACCTTCCATGGCGAATTTTTGCCCGATCCCCGCTGCATGGATCCGCACAACCCCGGCTCTCTGGAGCTGGTTCAGAAGCTGGCAGACGACCTGCTTCCTTATTTCTCCAGCGATAAGTACAATATCTGCTGCGACGAAACGCTGGAGCTGGGTCAAGGCGCCAGCAAGGCTGAGTGCGAGGAGCGCGGTCTGGAAGCCGTGTACACCGATTTCCTGTGCAAGGTGTGTGAGGTCGCCTCCAAGGCAGGCCGCCGTCCGCTGATCTGGGATGATATCATCCGCCACGATCCTGCGGCGCTGGCCAGACTGCCCAAGGATGTCATCCTGCTGGACTGGGGCTATGCGGCACATTCGCCCGTCGAGGCCAATCTGGAACGGCTGGAGGGTCTGGGCATCGAATACTATGTCTGCCCCGGCACCGGCTCATGGAACAGCTATCTGGGCTTTACCGATAAATTCCTGCCCAACATCGCCCGCAGCGCCCGTCTGGGCAAAAAGCACGGTGCAGCCGGCCTGCTGAACACCGACTGGGGCGATGCCGGCCATCTGCAGAGCATTTCCTCCTGCTACTCCGGTATTGCCTACGGCGCTGCCATGGCATGGGGCGTGGAGGAAAACGAATACATCGATCTTGCCGCCGCGCTGGATCTTCATGTATTTGAGGATAAAAACCGCCGCATGGGACAGTTCGTGCTGGATGCGGGTCGTTACCAGCGGTACGAAGGTCGCAGCGTCGGCAATGTGACCCAGTCCATGTGGCTGTGGTTCACCCGGGAGGAGGCCGCTGCCGAAGCGGTGGACGCCGCCGCCTTTGAGGCAGTGCCCGCCTATCTGGACAGTCTGCTGCCGGAGCTGGAAGCCGCCGATCTGCATTGTGCGGATGCGCAGCAGGTGAAAAACGAATTCCGTTTCGCGGTGGCACTGGTCAGAAGCGCCAACCTGCTCGGCAGAGCCATCAAGGCGAAGCAGGCAGGGGATACCGCGCTGGAAAAGACTCTGTGGCCGCAGGTGAGCGCGGAAGCAGCCGCCCGCGCTATGGGATTCGGCCGCATCTGGCTTGCCCGCTGCAAGCAGAGCTGGCTGGCATCCTCTGTGGAGCAGTTTATGAAGGTCAAGGCCACGGCGGATATGCGTATGGCCGAATTGAAAGAAAAGGAGAATTGAGCGCTCTATGGCACAGCATGAAAAATTCAATTTTTCCTCTTTGGAGGAAGTGGAAAGCAAAATCGGGGAGCTGGGCATCGAGCTTGCCTGCAGCCGGGATCTTTCCATTCTGAAGCAGCCGGTGAAGATCGGCTGCCGCACCGCCCCCAATGCTTTTGCGGTGCTGCCTATGGAGGGCTGCGATGCGCTGCCTTCCGGCGGCCCCAGCGAGCTGCTGCGCGACCGCTACCTGCGGTTTTGCGCCGGCGGTGCAGGGCTTGTCTGGTGGGAGGCCTGCGCCGTGGTGGAGGAAGGCCGTGCCAACGAGCTGCAGATGATGCTTACCGATGAAAATGCAGAGGAGTTTGCCGCATTGCTCAAAGAGTGCGATGAAGCGGCCATTGCCGCCAACGGTGTAAAGCCGGTGCACATTCTGCAGCTGACCCACAGCGGCCGCTACTCCCGTCCGGTGGGGCATACCCCCGCGCCCATCGTGCCGCAGCGCGATCCCATTCTGGATGCCCGCACCGGCGTGAAGGATGATTCCGCTGTGTGTACCGATGAATATCTGGACAGCCTGCCCGCCCGTTATGTGCACAGTGCACTGCTGGCCAAAAAGGCCGGCTTTGACGGTGTGGATATCAAGGCCTGCCACCGCTATCTGATGAGCGAGCTGCTGGCCAGCCATACCCGTCCGGGCAAATACGGCGGCAGCTTTGAAAACCGTACCCGTCTGCTGCTGGATACGGTACGCGCTGTGCGCGAAGCCGTGGGCCCCGATTTTATCGTGGCCAGCCGCTTCAATGTGTTCGATGCGCATCCCTATCCCTACGGCTTCGGTCAGCTGCCGGACGGCGATGTCTGGAGCTTTGATGAGAGTGAGCCCATCCGTCTGACCAGGCTGCTGTGCGAGGCCGGCGTTGATCTGCTGAGCAATTCTGCCGGCAACCCCTATTACATCTACCCGCAGGTCACCCGTCCCTTCGATACCTCCAGCCAGGGCATCCCCACGCCGGAGGAGCATCCGCTGGAAAGTGTGCGCCGCCTGTTCTGGCTGACCTCACTGGTGCAAAAGGCTGCGGGCGATGTGCCTGTCATTGGTAACGGCTACACCTGGCTGCGTCAGTTCGCTCCCTATTTCGGCGCAGCAAACCTGCAGGCCGGCACCGCCCGTATGGTGGGCTTTGGCCGCGGCAGCATCGCTTATCCCGATGCACCCCGCGATGTGATGCAGAATGATACCATGCAGCCGAACAAATGCTGTGTGGCCTGCAGCCGCTGTACCCAGATCATGCGCGACCATGGCCGTACCGGCTGTGTCATCCGCAATGCAAAAATCTACGGTCCGCTGTACAAGCAGTACCGTGAAGAGGCAGACGCCCGCGCAGCGGCTGCTGCCAATAAATAAGGAAAAGAGGAAACTGTCATGACTGAGAAAAAAACTGCCATTGTCACCGGCTCCGGCCGCGGTATCGGCTATGCCATCGCCCGTCAGCTGGGGCGGGACGGCTATGCTGTCGTTCTGATGGATATCGGTGACAGAGAAAAATACACCGATGCGCTGGCCGCGCTGGAGGCCGAGGGCATTGAATACACTTATGTCAAAGGTGATATCTCCACCGCCGAGGGCCGCGCCGCCACGGTGGAGGGCGCGATGAATGCCTATGGCCGCATCGATGTGCTGGTGAATAACGCCGGTGTCGCTCCGCTGGTGCGCGCCGACTTGCTGGAGATGACCGAGGAGAGCTTTGACCGCGTGGTGGGTATCAACACCAAGGGCAATATGTTCCTCACACAGCTGGTCGCCCGTCAGATGATCACGCAGGCGCCGGATGATACCGGCTGCCGCGGTGTTATCGTCAACATCTCCTCCTGTTCTGCCGAGGTGTCCTCCGTCAGCCGCGGCGAATACTGCGTTTCCAAGGCCGGCGTCAGTATGCTCACCCAGCTGTATGCCGACCGTCTGGCCGGCGAGGGTGTTCTGGTGCACGAGATCCGTCCCGGCGTGATCGCCACGGATATGACCAGCACCGTCCACGCCAAGTACGATAAGATGATCGCCGACGGTGTTTTCCCCATCCGCCGCTGGGGCTATCCCGAGGATATCGCCAATGTGGTCAGCCATCTGTGCGCACCCGGCGCATACCGCTACACCACCGGTGATGTCATCGATGTGGACGGCGGCTTCCATATCCGCCGCCTGTAATACGCGGCATTCCTTTCGTTTGCACACGGTTCACCTCAGGCTGGATCCGGAATAAAAAAAGATGGCGTACAGCCATCCGATTAAAAGGGGGATATTACAATGACAGTAGAGCATATCACAGGAAAAACTTTCCGCGAGCGCGTATTGGCAGCAGATCTTCCCACTTTGCTTTTGTATTACAGCCCATGGAATGCCGACAGCCTTCCCATGCGGGATGTGCTGCAGCAGATTCTGCCCGACGCTGCGGCGCTGGGTGTGCAGTTGGCTGAGACCAACGGCGATGAAGAGGCCGAGCTGGATGCATGGTGGCGCATCATCGATTTTCCCACCGCAGTGCTGTATAAGGATGGCAAAGAGCTTGCCCGTCTGTGCGGTGTACATACGGCGGCGGAATACATCGCCTTTTTGAGCAGCGCTGCCGGCCGTATTCCCGTGCGGGATACCATGCCCGATACGTGGAGTGCGATCGACCGGCTGGGACGCACGGTGCCCTGCTTTGAAGAAGTGGGCGGCCCCAGGACGGACAAGACCATTGCCATGTTCTATTTCATCAGCTTCGGTCAGGAGGGGATGGACCCGGCAAAACGCACCGTGCCCTATGACAACACCAAGATACTCAAAGCAGATCCCTCCGCCATCGACAATCCTGCTTCGCCGCCGTGGGGACCCTACAATACAACCCACTTCTGGGGCGAAAGTGCGTTCGGCTATTACCGCAGCCTGGATGAGTATGTCATTGCCAAGCACGCACAGATGCTGGGAGATGCCGGCGTGGATGCCATCATTTTCGATGTATCCAATTTCCAGAACACCGATCCGCCGAGAGCGTATTTTTATGAGACCTTTATGACGGTGTTCCGTACCTTTGACCGTGTGCGCCGTTCCGGTCGCCGCACCCCGGCTATTGCCTTCCTGTTCAACTTCTGGTACGGTCCTTATGCTGTTCGTCAGATCTACCGGGATCTGTATTCCAAAGGGTTGTATCGGGATCTCTGGTTCATGTGGGAAGGCAAGCCGCTGGTGATGTTCGATAAGGATAAGGTGCCTGTGGAGGAAACGGAGCTGCGGGAATTCTTCACCTACCGCCGTCCCATGCCGGATTATTTCTACGGGCCGCAGGGACCGGATCAGTGGGCATGGTGCGAGATCCACCCCCAGCACGGTTTTGCCAGTGCCAGCCGGCCCGACCGTGTGGAGGAGGTACCCGTATCCGTGGCGCAGAATGCCGTGCCGGATCCGGATACTCCCGGCGGCTGGACGCTGGGGTGCATGAGCCAGCGGGATAAAAACGGACGCTTTGTGGCGCGCGGCCGCAGCTTCTGCAAGGGTGTGCAGCCAACGGAATATCATCCTGAACAGGGAGCTAATTTTGATGAGCAGTGGGCCCGTGCCTATGAGCTGGATCCCCGTCTTGTGTTTATCACCGGCTGGAACGAGTGGGTTATGGGGCGTATGCCCTGCTTTATCCACGAGGAAGCCCCCAATGTGATGGTAGACCAGTTCAACGAGGAATTCTCCCGCGACCTGGAACCTTCCCGCACGGTGATCGGCGATAACGCCTACTGCCAGTTCGTCAGCCATGCGCGTCGCTTCAAGGGTGCGCGGCCCGCACCTGTGGCCGAGGGTGGCCGCAGCATCGATGTGAACGGCAGCCTGTCCCAGTGGGATGGCGTTGGGCCGGAGTATTTGGATGATATCGGCGATGTGGAGCACCGCGATTGCGAGGGCTGGGGACTTGCCGGGCGCTATGTGGATAACACGGGCCGCAACGATTTTGCCTGCATGAAGGTGACACGCGACGGGGAAAAGCTGTACTTTATGGTCCGCTGCGCTGCGCCCATCACCCCCTGCGCCGATGAGCGCTGGATGAATCTGCTGCTGGGTACCGGAAGCGATGCACCGGCATGGGATGGTTTCCGCTATCTTGTGCGTCCCGATGCCGAAGGCATTATGACGTTGTACCGCTGCACCGGCGGCTGGAGCTGGGAGGCTGTGCTGCGACCGGAATACCATATCAGCGGAGACACGCTGATGCTTTCGCTGCCGCTTTCCGCGCTGGAGCTTGCTCCTGACTGCACTGCCTTTGATTTCAAGTGGTGTGACAATGTGCCGCTGGGAGAGGATGAGTACGGACTGGAATTCTACACCTGCGGCGATACCGCACCCAACGGTCGGTTCTGCTATCAGTACCGGGAAAAATAAAAGGAGAGCCTCTTTCATGAAAGTGAGCATTCAGAATATCTGCGGGCAGGAGCTGCCCGTCATCACCTGCAAGACCGCTGTGCTGGGTTCCGGTGCGGCGGGCTGGGCTGCCGCATGGCGGCTTGCGAAGCAGCCGGATACCGATCCCGTGCTGCTGTGCGCCGGCGCAAAGGCCGGTACCAGCCGCAATGCCGGTTCGGATAAGCAGACCTATTACCGTCTTGGTGCGGTGGGCACCGCTGACTGCGTGGAGGCTATGGCTGACGATCTGTTCGGCGGCGGCGCAGCGGACGGCGATCACGCCCTGTGCGAAGCGGCGCTTTCCACCCGGTGTTTTTATTCGCTGTGCGAGCTGGGTGTGCCGTTTCCCTGTGATCCCTTTGGCCGTTATGTGGGCTATAAGACCGATCACGATCCCGCGGGCCGTGCCTCCAGCGTGGGGCCTTACACCTCCCGCGCCATGACCGAAAAGCTGGAAGCAGCCGCACGGGCGGCGGGTGTTCCGGTGTTCGACGATTTTCAGGCGGTGAAGCTGCTGGTGGAAAACGGCGCGGTCAAGGGGCTGCTGGGCATGACCGCTATGGGCAGCTACTGCGCCTGCCTGTGCAACAGCATCGTCATGGCCACCGGCGGTCCTGCGGATATCTGGCAGCACAGTGTTTTCCCCGAAAGTCAGACCGGCGCCAGCGGCCTTGCCTTTGAAGTGGGAGCCGCCGGCAAAAACCTGACAGAATGGCAGTTCGGTCTTGCCAGCCTTGCGCCCCGGTGGAATGTCAGCGGCACCTATATGCAGGCTCTGCCCCGTTTCTTCAGCGTGGATGAGAAGGGTGATCAGGTGGATTTTCTGCTGGACGAGATGGAGTCCGGCCTGTTCGCCGATCTTTCCGACCTGCTGACATCCATCTTCCTCAAAGGCTATCAGTGGCCCTTTGATGCCCGCCGCGCCGCTGTCGGCAGCAGCCGTATCGACCTTGCCGTGCTGCGCCAGCAGCAGCTGGGCCGCCGGGTGTATCTGGATTTCACCCGTGAGCCGGTGGAGCCCATGCCGCAGTGGAGCGTGCTGAGTGATGAGGCACGCATCTATCTGGAAAAAGCAGGTGCGTGCATTCCTTCTCCCATCGCCCGCCTTGCCCACATGAACCAGCCCGCAGTGGATTTCTATGCCGAGCACGGTGTGGATCTGACCTCTGAACCGCTGGAGATCGGTGTCTGTGCCCAGCACAACAACGGCGGTCTGGCCGTTGATCACTGGTGGCGTACTGCTGTGGAGGGACTCTTCTGCGTTGGCGAAGCCGCCGCCACCCACGGTGTGCGCCGTCCCGGCGGCAGTGCGCTGAATGCCGGTCAGGTGGGCGCGCTGCGTGCCTCCCAGTATATTGCCGCAAAGCGCAGCGAAGCTGCCGCCCCCGCTGTGGAAGAGCTGCTCCCGCTGCTGGAAAAAGCCGTTGCCGGCTGCACTGCGCTGGATGAAGCGGTACTTTCCAATGTGCAGGGTCTGGATGTGAATACTGCCTTTGCCGCTGCCCGCGCCCGCATGAGCGCTGCCGGCGGCATTCAGCGTGCCGCCGGTGCACTGGATGCGGCTCTTGCCGAAACCAGGGCCTGTCTTGCCGCTATCGGTGAACTGAAGGCGGCCTCCCGCATGGATCTGCCTGCCATCCACCGGCTGCGGCAGGTGTATGTGTGTCAGTGCATGGTGCTGGCTTCCATGGCGGATTATGCAAAGCAGGTGGGTGTTTCCCGCGGCAGCGCCACCTATGCAGATGCCGACGGCGTGTATCAGCCTGAGCCCGCCCGCGAAAACGGCCTGCCCCGTGCCGACGAGACCCGTGTGCAGGAGCTTTGCTGGGCAGACGGCGCATGCACTGCCGCATGGCGTGCCGTGCGGCCCATCCCCGCAAATGATACCTTCTTTGAAAATGTCTGGCGCGAATTCCGTGTGGACGGCAACATCCGCTGAAAAAACGGCGTTTGATCAAAGGAGAAGAATGTTATGAAGATCAAAAAGCTGATGGAATATCATCTTGGCGCAAAGCCCAAGCAGGTGCGTGCCTGCGAGGTGGATCTCGGCTACGAAAAAGGAATGCTGTTTGTCTGGTCCGAGCATCAAAGCTGTGATCCGTGGGATGCGGATTACACCTCACCCCAGTATCCGCTGCATTTTTCCATGTATGGTGCACAAGGTCAGCTGCTGTGGCAGAAGGATCTGGGCATGGGCGTTCCGCCCGGAATATGGTTCTGCCCCTTCATCGCTCACGATATGGACGGCGACGGTGTGGACGAGATCTGGTTTGTCAACAATACGACTCACCGCCCCTTTGAGCTGCGTACCCGTGTGCTGGAGCGTCTGGATGCGCTGAGCGGCGAGACTCTGGGCACGTGGCCGTTCCCCGCCATCAACACCGGCTTTCTCATCATGTGTCAGGCCTATCGCTATATGCTGATCGGCGGCTATGTGCACGGTCAGCCTGTGCTGATCATGCAGCAGGGCACCTACAAAGAAATGTACTTCCAGTGCTACAATGCGGATATGTCGCTGCGCTGGGAGCGTGTGATCGGAGCGGACGAGGGTCCCCGCGGTTCGCACTCCGTTCCCGTGATGGACTGGAATCACGATGGCGTGGATGAGATGTGGTTCGGTGAGCACCTGATGAGCCTGGACACCGGCGAGGATCTGTTCTGCATGGCGAGGGACAGCTACTTCGGTCATTCCGATGTGGTGGCACCTTTCACCGATTTTTCCACCGGTAAAAGGTATATCTTTACCTGCCGCGAGGGTGAAAACTATAAAGGCTGTCCCCGTGTGGTGATGTTCCATGAAGATGGCAGCGTGGCCTGGCAGGATATCTATGCCGATCCCGATGATAGTCGGGGCTCCCATATCCATAACGGTTATGTCTATATCGATAAGGCGGGCCGCCGGATCGCCTTTGCTGCGGATGCAGCCGGTAAGATTTACACTTACGATGCGGTCAGCGGCGAAAAGCTGGAGCCGGAGATGGACTATCTGCCGCTGCGACCCATCGACCTGAACGGTGACGGCAGCCATGAATTTCTGCGTTATCAGGGCGGCAAACCGCTTGCCGTGATGGATGCGGACGGCAAGCTGGTGATGGTCACAGGCGGTGAGATGATACAGGTGGGACGCTGGAACGGCTATGCCGGTGAGCAGTTCCTGTGCTATTATGAACAGGAGGGCATCGTCCGTATGTGGGGCGATGCGGATGCACAGGACAGCGAGCTGCTGCTGGCACGTCATGCCGACGGCTTTCACGCCTTCATGAATAAGATGACGGGCAACGGCTACAACTGGCTGCCTTCGGTAGATTGCATCGGCTGATTTTCAGTAAATGTAAAAAAGACCCGATCCATGACGGACCGGGTCTTTTTGCGCTTCGGATCGTTTGTAAATTGTTGAATTCTGCTGGAATATTACAGCTTGGAATAGCCGTAGGCGTTGACCAGCGCATCCAGCTTTTCTCTGCGCTGGCAGTGGGGACACTGGTGGGGGGCAAAGGTCTGGTAATCGGGCAGAACATCCTTACCGAACACACTGTAAACCGGATGACCGGCACATTCGGTAATGGAGCTGAAGATAGCGGCAACGGCGCTGACACGGCCGCCGTAATACTCGATGGATTCGATGCTCTTCTGGCAGGAGATGCCGGAGCTGATGGTGGCGGAAAGCAGCAGAACATTTTTATTCTGGATCATGGGCATGATGTTGTCACGCACGATCATCTGACCGCCGGAATACTCAGGGCTGACGATATAGATGGTGCCGTGGGTATTCATGATCTGGACGCCGCTGCGGCAAAGCTCCTCTGCCAGATAAGCGCCCACGACCTCGGTACCGTCCAGACACAGCACAGTATCCACAATGGTGGTGTTCATCACGCGGTTGGCCAGCTCAAAAGCCACGGCCGAAGCCTCGTTCTGACGGCTTTTCAGCGTGCTCATATCCACATAGTAGTTGGAATGTGAGTGGTTGGTGGCGAAATGCCCGGGGATCGCCTTCAGCATCAGACGGCGGTTGGTGGACGACTGGATCTTGCGCATACGGTTTTCCATAAATACCTCCATCTCGAAGCGGTGCTTCGATCATTGTTTTAGAGAATGGAAAAAAGCTTTGTGCGGCTTCCGGTTATGAAAAAAGCGGATGCAAAACAAAGCTTTTTTCTATTATACAATATACCGGTCATAAAACGCAATCCGCAAACCCGCCAAAGGCATCCGCCCAAAATTGGTAGAAATTACAAGGCGCACGGACATTTTTACAAAAAAGCAGCAGACTCTCCGAAGAAAGTCTGCCTGCAGATCTGTGTTTTGCTGCCGGTGCGAAGGGGAGATCAGGCGCGGCGCACGGTAATGTCCACCGTGTTGCGGGAAAGAGCCTCCTCGCCGAAATCCAGCAGATAGCTGAAGCGAAGATGACCGCCGTCCTCCTTCAGTCCACAGTCGATCTCGTCTGCCGTCAGCCCCAGCGAAAGCGAACCCTGACCGGTCTCGTAGTGGCAGATATGGCGTACGCCTTTTTCCACGATCAGCTGACCGGGGGCAGGGCCAAAGCGCAGCATACTGACTTTGCTGCCATCCAGCGCCGCCTTGACGGTGGTGGTACAGCCGGCATAGCCGGTGGTGTCCGATTCCTTATATGTAATATAATAATTATGATCTTTGCAGACAAATTCGCCGCGGGTCATCAGCGAAATGGTCTCATGCTGGTCGTCATCGCTTTCCTGTGAGCCGACGACCTTGATCAGATAGTCTTCACGGACAGTCCTCATAGCGGTTCCTTTCTGTGTGAAAAACAATACGCATTACAGTGTTACCTGCTCCACCTGCGGCAACAGACTACTGCCCAGCAGCGCTTCGGCGTTGCGGGCAAAGACCCCGGCATCCCCGCTGACACAGCAGCGCAGTTTTCCGCTGCCGCTGTGAGGGATTCCCTGCAGCTGGTTCAGCAGTGCCGCCGCCGCCTCGCCGCCGGAATCGATCAGCGTCACACCGTTGCCCAGCTCCTCGCCCAGAATGCGGCAGGCAAGCGGGTAATGGGTGCATCCAAGAATGACAGTGTCGCAGCCGGCAGCGCGGATATCGGCAAGATATCCCCGTGCAGCCTGACGGAATTCATCGCTTTCAGCCTTGCCGGATTCGATCAGCGGTACAAAATCAGGACAGGCCACCGGCACGGTGACAAGCCCTTCGGCGCGGCTTTCCAGCCGCTGCACATAGCTGCCGCTGCGGATGGTGGCAGGCGTGGCAAGAATGCCGATGCGGCCGTTTTTCGTGGCGGCGAGGGCTGCATCCGCGGCGGCGTGGATCACGCCCCAGCAGGGCAGCGGCAGCTTTGCCCAGTCCTCTTTGGGCAGCACCGAGCTGATAGTGCCGCAGGCCACCAGCACCCGTTCGGCGCCCTGCTCACGAAGAAATTCCACATTCTGCCGTGCGAAGCGGATCAGCGTTTCGGTATCCCGCGTGCCATAGGGCACCCGCGCTGTATCACCAAAATAGATGATATCATACTGCGGCGCCAGCGCCCGCAGCCGCCGCAATGCGGTCAGACCGCCCAGACCGGAATCAAACACGCCGATGGTACCGGCGGCGTGCAGTTGTGTCGTCATAGCACAGATCCTCTGCTTATTCTTCCAGCAGCTGACGGGTCAGCTGCTGCTTCTGTGTGCCCAGTTCCTCGGCCAGTTCGATCAGACGGCGCAGCAGCTCGGGGTAAGGAATACCCATATGGCCGATCAGCTTGGGATACATACTGATGGGCGTGAAACCGGGCAGGGTATTGATCTCGTTGATCAGAATGGCGCCGTCGGCGTGCCGCACAAAGAAGTCACAGCGGGAAAGACCGCTGCAGCCCAGCGCGGCGTAGGCTTTTTTTGCCAGAGTGCGCACGGTCTCCTGCTGTTCGGGGGTGATGTGCGCGGGAATGACCGTCTGGCTGGCCGGATTGTGGTATTTGGCCTCGTAATCATAGAATTCGTTGGCGGCAAGAACCTCGCCCGGGGTGCTTGCCAGCAGGCTGGCCTCACCGGCGCTGGTGTTGCCCAGCACGGCACATTCCACCTCGTGGCCCACCACGGTCTCCTCAAATACGATCTTGCTGTCGTTGCGGGCGGCAAGCTCCACAGCAGCGCGCAGCTCTGCTTTGTTGTTCGCCTTGCTCACGCCCTTGCTGCTGCCGGCATTGGCGGGCTTGACGAAGATGGGATAGCCCAGCTTTTCGGCAACACGGGCTTCGATGGCATCAAATTCTGCCATCTGGGAGGCATGCATCCAGTCCCATTTGCAGTGGGGGACGCCGGAAGCGTTGAACAGGGTGTTGGTCATCACCTTATCCATGCAGGCGGCGCTGGCAAGGACCTCGCAGCCCACATAGGGAATGCCCGAAAGCTCCAGCAGGCCCTGCAGCGTGCCGTCCTCACCGTTTTTGCCGTGCAGCACAGGGAAAACCACATCGATGCGCTCATTTGTCCAGCCGGTCTCCGTCATGCGCACAATGCCGTGTACGCCGGTGTCCGGGCTGATAAAGGCGGGGACGCAGCCGGGGTCATTCACCCATGCGCCGCTGCGCATGGCATCGGTACCGCCGGAATAGCAAAGCCAGCGGCCATCCTTTGTGATACCGATGCGCACAACTTCAAAATCTGCCGGCAGGTTTTCCAGCACGCAGGCTGCAGAAATGCAGGAAACCTCATGTTCGCTGGAAACGCCGCCGAAAAGCACTGCGATCTTTTTGCTCATATCGTTCCTCCCATGCGCCGAAAGGCACATCCAAGTATATTCAGCGGTAAAAAATAAAGTATTGATAAAAATGCGCGTTTATACTATAATAACATAAAAAGAAACGCTTGCCTAGGGGAAAAACCTGCGGCGGCGGATTTCTTTTGCAAAAAAAAATCGGCGGAATCAAAAAAACTCTGCCGGACCCCTTGACAACAGACGGGGGGTGGTGTATACTAGGTATACCTCTCAGCAGGTTTATTTTTTTGTGCGCAAAACGGTTGCCGCAAAAGACCTGCGCTTTTTTGAGAAAAGAGAGGGAGGCTACCCCGGGTCTTTACCGGGAAATCAACCGTTTAATGGAGGTGCCGAAGAATGAGAGTCAAGATTACCCTGGCCTGTACCGAATGCAAACAGCGGAACTACAATACCATGAAGGACAAGAAGAATACTCCTGATCGTCTGGAAATGAAGAAGTATTGCCCCTTCTGCAAAAAGCACACGGCTCATCGCGAGACGAAGTAAGAAGGAGGACAAGCCCCATGGCTGAAGCGAAGGCAAAAAAGCCCAACTTCTTCAAGAAGATCGGCAAGTTCTTCTCGAATATCATCAGCGAGATGAAGAAGGTCACCTGGCCCAGCGCCAAGACCACCCTGAACCACACCGGTGCCGTTGCCGTGATCGTTTTGATCGCTGCCGTTGTCATCGTGCTGCTGGATCTGGCTTTTGGCGGTGCTCTGGACCTGCTGATCGGTCTGATCGCGGGCTGATCGGCCCCAATCGTCACTTAAGCGAAGCAGAGAGGAAAGAGAATGGCAGAAGCGCAATGGTATGTCGTACACACCTACTCCGGGTATGAGAACAAGGTGAAGGATAACCTTCTGACCCTGGTGGAAAACCGCCGCCTGCAGGATGTGATCCCTGAGGTGCGTGTTCCCACCGAGATCGTCCCCGAGGTAAAGGATGGCAAGGCGCGTGATGTGGAGCACAAGCTGTTCCCCGGCTACGTCTTTGTCAAAATGCGTATGACGGATGAAACGTGGTACATTGTCCGCAACACCCGCGGCGTGACCGGTTTTGTCGGTCCCTCGTCCAAGCCGGTTCCCCTGTCTCAGGCTGAGGTGGATGCGCTGGGCGTTGAGACCCGTGAGCTGGTGGTGGATTACACCGTCGGCGCAAACGTCGAGATCATCGACGGACCCATGACCGGCTTTATCGGTGTGGTGGATTCCATCGATACCGAAAACAAGAAGGTCAAGGTTATGGTGAGTATGTTCGGCCGCGATACCGTCGCCGAGATGGATCTCACCCAGGTAAAACCTGTCTGATCGAACATCAACAATCGACCCCGGTAAGAACCGCCCATCGGCGGCTTTTATAGGAACCGCCGTCCGGCGGCTCCGTGGGAGGCCCCGCCATCCGAGTGCGGGACCGCAACTTACCACAAAATTTGGAGGTGCAAAAAATGGCTCAAAAAGTAACAGGCTACATCAAGCTGCAGATCCCCGCCGGTAAAGCAACTCCGGCTCCCCCTGTTGGCCCCGCTCTGGGTCAGCACGGCGTGAACATCATGGCTTTCACCAAGGAGTTCAACGAGCGTACCCAGAAGGATATGGGTTACATCATCCCTGTCGTCATCACTGTGTATGCTGACCGCTCCTTCAGCTTTATCACCAAGACCCCGCCCGCGGCCGTTCTGATCAAGAAGAAGATCGGCATCGAGTCCGGTTCCGGTGTGCCCAACAAGAACAAGGTTGCCAGCATCACCACTGAGCAGCTGCGTGAGATCGCCACCATGAAGATGCCCGATCTGAACGCTGCCAGCGTGGAGGCTGCCATGTCCATGATCGCCGGCACCTGCCGCAGCATGGGCGTCACTGTTGTCGACTGATTACCCATTCACACGTGGGAGGAAATTTCCGATTTACCACAGGAGGATAACTAATGAAACACGGTAAGAATTATGCCGACAGCGCCAAGCTGGTCGACCGTTCTAAATTGTATGAGACTGAAGAGGCTCTGGCTCTGGTTTGCCAGACTGCCAAAGCCAAGTTCGACGAGACCGTCGAGCTGCACATCCGTCTGGGTGTTGACGGCCGTCAGGCTGACCAGCAGGTCCGCGGCGCCGTCGTTCTGCCCAACGGTACCGGTAAGGATGTCCGTGTCGTTGCCATCTGCAAGGGCGACAACGCCAAGGCTGCTGCCGAGGCCGGCGCTTTCCTGGTTGGCGATGCCGATGTCGTTGCCAAGATCCAGAACGAAGGCTTCGTTGACTTCGACGTTCTGATCACCACTCCCGACATGATGGGTCTGGTTGGCCGTCTGGGTAAGATCCTGGGCCCGCGCAAGCTGATGCCCAACCCCAAGGCCGGCACCGTGACCACCGACGTTGCCAAGGCTATCGCCGAGGCTAAGGCCGGTAAGATCGAGTATCGTCTGGACAAGGCCAACATCATCCATGTGCCCGTCGGTAAGGCTTCCTTCGGCGCTGAGAAGCTGAACGTCAACGTTCTGGCTGTTCTGAACGCTGTTGCCAAGGCAAAGCCCGCCGCTGCCAAGGGTCAGTATGTCAAGTCCATCTCCCTGGCTACCACCATGGGCCCCGGTGTCAAGGTCAACACCACCAAGTTCCAGGGCAACACTGTCTCTGCGAAGTAAAAAAACTGTTGACAAACCCCTGAATCAATGGTATAATCATACTGTTGAATATCTTTCGCTGTTCTTAAGACAGCAGGTGCCGTGCAAACGGCTCAATGGTTTATCCGCCTGCCGAGGAATCGCAAGCAACAAGCCTGATCGCTTACTGCCTGTTTCCTCGTGCGCGGGGAAACAGGCTTTTTGTTTCCCGGAACAGCGAATCCGCAACCATCAATTCAAGGAAATGAGGTGAATCGATTGCCCAGTCAGAAGATTTTGACCGCCAAGCAGGCTCAGATGGCTGAACTGCAGGAAAAGATCAAGGGCGCCGTTGCCGGTGTTGTCGTCGATTACCGCGGCATTACCGTGGCTGATGATACCAAGATGCGCGCTGAGCTGCGTGAGGCCGGTGTTGAGTACTCTGTTGTCAAGAACACCATGCTGCGCTTTGCTCTGGAGGGTACCGGTCTGGAGGGCCTGAACAGCGCTCTGGAAGGCACCACCGCTCTGGCTCTGGCCCATGCGGAAGATCCCATGGCCGCTGCCCGTATTCTGCAGAAAGTGGCTGACAAGCCCAACACCACCTTCGCTGTCAAGGCCGGCTTCCTGGAAGGCCAGGTCATGAACGCTGCCGAGGTTGCTGCTATTGCTTCCCTGCCCGGTCGCGAAGGTATGCTGTCCATGTTCGCCGGTGCTCTTACCAGCACCCTGTCCGGCCTGGCCGTTGCCATGCAGGCTTACGTGGATAAGGTTTCCGCTCCCGAAGAAGAGCCCGCTGCCTAAGCAGCTCTCCGCTTAAAACACAAAACAAAAAACTACAAAAACAACTTTAATTGGAGGTAACATACCATGGCTTCTGAGAAGATCACTGCCATTATCGAGGCCGTTAAGGGCCTGTCCGTTCTGGAGCTGAAGGAACTGATCGACGCTTACTGCGAAGAGTTCGGCGTTTCCGCTGTTGCTGCTGCTCCCGCCGCTGCCGCTGCTGCTGCTCCCGTTGAGGAGGAGAAGACCGAGTTTGATGTTGTCCTGACCAGCGCTGGCGACAGCAAGATGGGCGTCATCAAGATCGTCAAGGAGCTGACCGGTCTGGGCCTGAAGGAGGCCAAGGCTCTGGTTGACGAGGCTCCGAAGACCCTGAAGGAAGCTGCTTCCAAGGCCGAGGCCGAGGAAATGAAGAAGAAGCTGGAAGAGGCTGGCGCTTCCGTCGAGCTGAAGTAATTTCTGCTTCACTTCAAACCATTGCTTTCGAAACATCCCATTCGCTTCGGCGGGTGGGATGTTTTTTTGTCCGGAGATCATTGAAAAGAAAAGCTGTCGGCTATGATGAGACAAGAAAGGAGTTGTTGCAAAATTGCAACAACTCCGTCAAATTTGATTTGGCGGCCCATATAGGGCCGCCATTTTGGCTCTATAAGAGCCAAAACCATCAAATATTGCAGCAAATTCCTGCGGAATTTACACGCGAAATGAAATTTCGCGTGTGGCGTGTTGTAA
>JAFUNR010000049.1 GCA_017472965.1 Oscillospiraceae bacterium
CACGCCCGTGGTGTGGCGCAGGTCGTTCTGGTGGAAGCCGTTGGCGGCAAACTCGCCGCGGATGGCGTAGTCGGGGCCGCCGTAGCCCATGCCCAGCGGGTCACCGCCCTGGATCATAAAGCCGGGGATGACGCGGTGGAAGATAACGCCGTTGTAGAAGCCGTCGTTCACCAGCTTGACGAAATTCTCGCAGGTGATGGGGGCGATCTCGGGGTACAGCTCGGCGACCATCACGCCGCCGTTTTCCATTTCGATACGGATCTTAGTCATAATGTTTTTGCCTTTCTCATAGGTTTATTAACAGTGAATCCACAAAATCCGGCCCTTTTGCGAAAAGGGCGGGCATTACTGCCGGTATAAATTGCCAATCCGTCACAATTGTTGAAAACTCCGTTGAAAGTGTTGAAATCCGCGGTACAGGCGGCCCCAAATGTGAGCATAACCCGGGTAAAACCTGTGGAAAACCCCATTGGAATGTACAATCCGTTGACGGAGCTTGTCAGAAACCGCCGCTTTTGACAACCGCGGGTGGTTTTGACAAAGGGGCGGCAGGGGCGGTTTTCAACGGTGCTGTTGAAAAGTTTTCCACCGTGCGCCCGCTCTTGATAGTATAGCGGTTTTCTGCACTTTTGTAAAGAGTACGCAGCGCTGCGGCAGGGCCCCGAGTGTGAAAAATCCTGCCAAAAGCCTGCGGAAGGTTGACGGTTTTCGACACAGCAGGTATAATTTATACAGAAAAGAAATGCACAGACCGGCTGTGCCGGCGGCGAAAGGAGGGCAGCGCCATGTATACACAGAATACACCGGCAAAGTACCTGCTGCGGCGGATCGTCTGCTTTGCGCTGGCGGCTGCCATGCTGCTTTGCGGCGCGGTGCTGTTCCGAAGCTGTGGCAAAGAGCCTGAACCGCAGCAGGAGCTGGATATCTGGGGCACCGGCGCACAGGATGCGCCCGATACGCCGCAGACCGGTGCGCCGCAGCCGCTTGCTTACAGTGAGCTGTACAGCGCCATGTGGCTGAGCTATCTGGAATGGGAGAGCATGGATTTTTCCTCCGAGGCCGCCTTCACGCAGGAGGCCGCCGCCATCATGGCCAACTGTGTCAATCTGGGGCTGGATACCGTGCTGGTGCAGGTGCGGCCCTTTGGCGATGCGCTTTATAAAAGCAGCATCTTCCCCCAAAGCCACCTGATGACCGGTGTGCAGGGCGGCGATGCCGGCTTTGATCCGCTGGCGGTGCTGGTCAATGCCGCCCATGCGGCGGGCCTGCGCATCGAAGCGTGGATCAACCCCTATCGCATCCGGCTCAATGCCGAAAAGCCGGCGGCCCTCAGCGCGGATAACCCTGCGGTGCAGTGGATGAATGATCCGCTGACCGCTGACCGCGTGCATGAGGTGGGCGAAGGGCTTTATTACGACCCCGGCTATCCCGAGGTGCGCGCCCTGATCGCAGAGGGCGTGCGGGAGATCGTGGAAAATTACCCGGTGGACGGCGTGCTGTTCGACGACTACTTCTACCCCACCACCGATGCCGCCTTTGATGCGGATGCCTATGCCATCTACGGCGAGGGCGCGGCGCTTTCAGTGTGGCGCAGGGAAAATGTCAATATGCTGGTGCGGGATATCTATGCCCTGATCAAGCAGTTGCGGCCGGAATGCACCTTTGGCATCAGCCCTTCGGGCAATATCCGCAACAATCTGGAGCAGCAGTACAGCGATATCTATCTCTGGCTTTCCGAGCCGGGCTATGTGGATTACCTGATGCCGCAGATCTACTGGGGCTTTGATTATGCACTTTCCAACGGCAATACCGCCTTTGCCTTTGAAAACTGCCTGAACGACTGGCTGAGTCTGCCGCGGGCGGCAAGCGTATCGCTGTATGTGGCGCTGGGCGCCTACCGCATCGGGGAGGGCGACGGCTGCGAGGCGACGCTTGCCGAGTGGAACAGCGGCGAAAACCTTGCCCATCAGATCGATGCGCTGCGCAGCGGGGCGCAGGGCTTCTCGCTGTACCGCTACGATTTCCTTTACAAAAATACCGCGCACGAGGCGCTGGTCACCAAAGAGCTTGCCGCTGTGCAGGCACTGCTGGCATCGTAAAGCATTTTTGGAAAAAACACCCGGCCCCTCGGGCCGAAAGGAAGGTGGAACCATGCTCTCCTACAACGCTTCGCCCGTTTCGCCGGGTCTGGTCATCGGCCCCTGCCGGTTGATCATGCGCCGTGCCGCCGCGCTGCAGGCCGTGCTGCAGACCCCCGCCGCCGAGCAGAATCTGTTCGATGCCGCCCGCATTCTGGCACAGGGCGAGCTGCTGGCCCTGATGGAGCGTGCCGATACTGACGATGCCCGCGAGATCATGATGTTCCAGCACGCCATTCTGGATGACAGCGGCTTTCTGAACCGGGTGGCCGAGGGCATCGGACAGGAAAAAGGTGCGCTTGCCGCGGTACAGGAGGCGCTGCGTCATTTTTCCAACGCCATGAAGCAGCTGGACGATCCCTATCTTTCCGCCCGCAGCGCGGATATCGAGGATGTGGGCCTGCGGCTGTGTGCCATTCTGGCGGGCGAAAGCTACGATCCCATCACCCTGACCGAGCCGGCCATTCTTGCCGCCGAAAATCTGTACCCCAGCGATCTGGTGGGGGTGGACCGGCATATGCTGCTGGGCATCGTGGTGGCGGAGGGCTCGCCCCAGAGCCATGCGGCCATCATCGCCCGTACGCTGGGCATCCCCGCGCTGATCCTTGCGGGGCAGGATTTCCTGCAGCATGCCGATGGCGCACAGATGGCGCTGGATGGCACCCACGGTGAATTCTTCATCGATCCCGACCCTGCCACGCTGGCGCGTTTTCACCACCAGCAGCGGCTGGCCCGCCGCCGCACCCTGTATCTGGAAAGCCTGCGCACCACCCCCTGCATCACAAAGGACGGCGCCCGCATCAACCTGCTGGCCAACTGCTCCAACCCCGAGGATATCCGCATAGCGCTGGCGGCCGGCGCCGAGGGCGTGGGTCTGCTGCGAAGCGAGTTTCTTTTCATCGATGACCACCTGCCGGATGAAGCCGAGCAGCTGGATTTCTACCGCCGCTGCATCGCCGCCGCCGGCGGTATGCGGCTGACCATCCGCACCATGGATGTGGGCGCGGACAAGCGCATTGCGGGGCTTTCCGCCGAAAACGAGGATAACCCCGCGCTGGGTCTGCGGGGTGTGCGGCTGACGCTGGCGTATGAAAATCTGCTCATCACCCAGTTCCGCGCCCTGCTGCAGGCAGCCGCGGACGGCCCGCTGCGCATTATGATCCCCATGATCGCCACCCCGCAGGATTTTTCCCGCACCCGCGCCATTTTTGATAAGGTGCGTGCCTCCCTTGCCGCCGAGGGAAAGCGCTTTGCCGACGATGTGCCGCTGGGCGTTATGATCGAGACCCCCGCCGCAGCCATCCTCAGCGACCTGCTGGCCAAGGAAGCAGCGTTTTTCTCCATCGGCACCAACGACCTGACCCAGTACACCCTTGCGGCGGACCGTACCAACCCCGCCGTGGATGAATACTACCGTCCCGACAGCGAGGCGGTGCAGCGCATGGTGCACCTGACGCTGTACAATGCCGCCGCCGCCGGCGTGCCCTGCTCCATCTGCGGCGAAAGCGCCGCCGTGCCGGAGCTTGCCATCCGCTATGTGCAGCTGGGTGCACGCAGCCTTTCCATGGCCGCGCCCTCCATTCCGGAGGTCAAAGATGCCCTGCTGGATCTGGATCTGACCGGCCTGCCCTTTACCACCGGTCTGCCCCCCGCCGTGGAGGCGCTGCAGCGGGGCTGAGCGTATTTGCCGCAGGGGACGGCTGCCCCGCTTGACACGGCTCCCTCCCCTGTGCTATACTGCACCTGTGCAGTGATGCACAGGAAATAACAAAAAGAAAAGAGGCGTGGAGATGCGCAATTGATCGATTTTTTGACACGATGAAAAACAGTGGCCTGTAGGGCCGCCCTTTTGCAAGGGCTTGTTTCCGTTGTCAGAAAATCGGTCGGAGAGGGTGTTTTCCTGTTCGGAAAGCATTCTGCGCATCGGTCTGCGCCTTTTTTGCGTGCTTTTCCGGCAGCCTGAGGGGCGTTTTTGCCGATGGAGCATCCGGTTTTCTGGCCCTGCATTCCGGAGGTAACATATGCTTGAAATAAAAGATCTCACTCTTACCCTGCGCAGCGACGGCCGCGAGCTGGTCAGGGATTTTTCCTTCACGCTGCACCCGGGCGACCGGGCCGTGCTCATCGGCGAGGAGGGCAACGGCAAATCTACCCTGCTGCAGTATCTGGCCGATCCCGCCCGGGTGGAAGCCTACTGCGAAGCATCCGGCCGGGTGCTGTGCCGGGGCAGCATCGGGTATCTGCCCCAGCTGCCGCCGCCCGCCCTTGCCGGTGTCCCGGTGTGCACGCTTTTTGAAGATACAGAATGGTACGAGCACACCGGTACCCTTGCCGCGCTGGGTATTCCGCCGGAGCTTCTGGCCGATACGCGGCCCTTCGGCAGCTTTTCCGGCGGCGAAAAGGTGCGGCTGCAGCTGGCTGCGCTGCTGATGCACCGCCCGGATATCCTGCTGCTGGACGAGCCCACCAACGATCTGGATATCGATACCCTGCGCTGGATGGAGCGCTTTCTGCTCGGCTGCCGCCTGCCGGTGCTGTATATCTCCCATGATGAGACCCTCATCGAGCGTACCGCCAATGTCATCCTGCATATGGAGCAGCTCATCCGCAAAACGCAGTGCCGCATCACCGTCACCCGCGCCCCCTACCGGGAGTACCTTGCCCGCCGTGCGGCAGGCTTTGAAAAGCAGGAGCAGGTGGCGCAAAAGCAGCGGGACGATCACGCAAAGCAGATGGCCCGCTGGCAGCAGATCCACGATAAGGTGGAGCATCAGCAGGCCACCATCACCCGGCAGGATCCCGGCGGAGCGCGGCTGCTGAAAAAGAAGATGCACGCGGTGCTTTCCACCGGCCGACGGCTGGAGCGGCAGGCAGAGGATTTCGAGGATTTTCCCGAATACGAGGAAGCGATCCTCACCCGCTTTCCCGCGGATATCCGTCTGGCAAAGGGCAAGGTCGTGCTGGATCTCTTTCTGGAGAGGCTCACCGTGGATGAAGGCACACCGCGGCTGCTGGCCGAAAACATCCGGCTTTTTGCCGCGGGCGGGGTGCATATCGGCATCACCGGGGCAAACGGCGCGGGCAAATCCACCCTGCTGGAGCATATCCGCCGGCAGCTTGCCCCGCGGCGGGATATCACCACCGGCTGGATGCCTCAGAACTACGCCGCTGTACTGGATATACACAAAAGCGCGGTGGAGCATCTGGCGGCGCGGTATACCAAAGCGCAGATCACCGCCGCCCGCACCCATCTGGGCAGCATGAAATTCACCCATCGGGAGATGCTCTGCCCCATCGGGCAGCTTTCCGGCGGGCAGCGCGCCAAGCTGATCTTTCTGCAGATGGTGCTGGATCGCGCCGATGTGCTGCTGCTGGATGAACCCACCCGCAATTTCAGTCCGCTCTCCGCGCCGGTGGTGCGCAGCGCCCTGCGGGAATTCGGCGGGTGCATCATCAGCGTCTCCCACGACCGCCGCTACCTGCGGCAGGTGTGTGACGAGGTTTACGAGCTGAAAAAAGACGGGCTGCACCGCATCGTGCTGCCCGCAGAGGAGGATTTCGGAAATGGCTGACCCTGTTCTGGAAAAGATGGATGATTTTTTCACCGCCCGTCTGGACGGCTACGATCATCAGATGCTGGTAAATGTGGAGGGCTGCGCCGAGGGCTATGCCGCTGTGGCGGCGCTGCTGCCTGCGGATGCAAAAACGCTGCTGGATCTGGGCTGCGGCACCGGTCTTGAGCTGGATAAAATTTTCGAGGTGAATCCCTCCGTGGCCGTCACCGGCATCGATATGACCCCCGCTATGCTGGTGCAGCTGCGCAAAAAGCATCCGGACAAGGCCCTGACCCTGATCGAGGGAGATTATTTTGCCGTGCCCTTCGGTGAAGAATGCTTCGATGCAGCCGTCAGCGTGGAATCGCTGCATCACTTCACCCATGCGGCCAAGCTGGGGCTTTACCGGCGGGTGTATGCGGCGCTGAAAAGCGGCGGCGTGTATATCGAGTGCGATTACATGGTGGAAACGCAGGCCGAGGAGGATCTTTATTTCGCCGAGCTTGCCCGCCTGAAGGCCGCACAGGGGCTGGATGCGGCTGCATTCTACCACTATGATACCCCCTGCACCGTGGAAAACCAGCTTCGCCTGTTGAAAGAGGCCGGTTTTGCAGTACAGCTCCACAGCCGCAGGGGCGGCACCACGACCGTTGTGGCGAAAAAAGTGAAGTGAAAAGCGCAGAAAAACCGGCACCCGCCGTTCCGGAAGGAAAGTCCTCCGGAAAAGGGGCGCCGGTTTCTTTTTTTACAGCACAAATTTCACCGTGACGATCTCGAAATTCTTTACGGGAACCGTCACACAGCCGTCGGCTGCTTCCGGCGGCACGGTTTGCGTGACGATCGAATCCTGCAGCTTTTCCAGAATGACACGGATCCTGTCCAGAATGAAATCCATGGCAAACTTTCTCCTTCTGCGTGACGGTGAAAAGAGCGGGTCTTACACCAGCTCTGCGATATCGTAGATCAGGCGCTCGGTTTTTTCCCAGCCGAGGCAGGGATCGGTGATGGATTTTCCCCACACGCATTCGCCGATCTTCTGGGCGCCGTCCTCCAGATAGCTTTCGATCATAAAGCCCTTCACCAGCTTTTTCACATCGGCGTTGTGGCGGGTGCTGTGCAGCACCTCTTTGGCGATGCGCACCTGTTCCAGATACTGCTTGCCGGAGTTGGAATGGTTGGTATCCACGATCAGCGCCGGATTGGCAAGACCGGAGGCGGCGTAGGTCTCGGCCAGATGCACCAGATCCTCGTAGTGATAGTTGGGCAGGCTCTGACCGTGCTTGTTCATATAACCGCGCAGAATGGCGTGGGCCAGCGGGTTGCCGCCGGAGTGCACCTCCCAGTTGCGGTAGATGAAGGTATGCTTGTGCTGGGCGGCGGTGATGGCGTTCATCATCACGCTGATGTCGCCGCTGGTGGGGTTTTTCATGCCCACCGGCACATCCAGACCGCTGGATACCAGCCGGTGCTGCTGGTTTTCCACCGAGCGCGCGCCCACAGCCACATAGCCCAGCACATCGCTCAGATACCGGTAGTTTTCGGGATACAGCATCTCGTCCGCGCAGGAAAAGCCGGTCTCGCTCAGCGCACGGATGTGCAGCTGGCGGATGGCCACGATGCCCTTGTACATATCCGGCTTTTCGTTGGGGTCGGGCTGGTGCAGCATCCCCTTGTAGCCGTCGCCTGTGGTGCGGGGCTTGTTGGTGTAGATGCGGGGGATGATGTAGATCTTATCCGCCACCTTGTCCTGCACGGTGCGCAGCCGGCTGATGTATTCGATGACGCTGTCCTCGTTATCCGCCGAGCAGGGCCCGATGATCAGCAGCAGCTTGTCGGAAGCGCCGGTAAAGATATCGGCGATCTCCACGGCGCGGCGGGTCACCAGCTCCTCCAGCTTCATCGAAAGCGGGTAGCGCTCCTTGACCTCCTGCGGGATCGGCAGTCTGCGTTCAAATTCCATGCTCATAACGGTTTCCTCCCTTTGCCAGAACGACCCTGTCCGGGCCTGTGAAAATTCGAACTCATTATAGCACCGTACGGCAAAAATGAAAAGAAAAACCCGAAAATTTCATAAAAAATCCGCAGAGATGCATCACTCCCCCCCGGGGGCGACAAGGGTGCAGTCTCCCCGCCCGCTTTTTTCTGCGCCTACAGGCCGCAAAAAAAGAAGACCTCCGTTTTGCGGCCGGAGGCCTTCTTGTCTCAAAGATCCGCTTTGCCGTTTTGCGGCCGGCAAAACCGTCTTTGCAGCGGCGGACGCCTTCATTTCGAGGCCAAAGGCATCCGCCGGTATGAGATGAGCGCACAGAAGGGCGTCAGTGAGGGCGGCTTACAGCTCGCAGAGCTTGAGCAGCTCCTCCCAGTTGCGGTCCACTTCCTTCTGCACCTGCTCGATCATCCATTCATTGCCGGGCTTGAACATATGGACAAAACGGCCCTGCAGTTTCAGGTATTCTTCCACAGGCAGCTTGTTTTTGGGCTTTTCGCTCAGATCCTTCCTGTTGGTCATGAAGGTGGTCTGTGCGGCGTAGGGGATGCCGTGGGCCGCCATGATCTTGGTCAGACCCACCTTTTTGCCCGCGGCGCGCAGCTCGTTGACAGCCTGCTTGGCGGTGCCGGCAGATCTCGACCATATCTTTCATGGGGAAGCTTTCTTTTCTGTCGGTGATGTCAGAGAATACCTGTACAGAGAGCCGCTGCTTATTTGCAGACGGCGATGATCTCGATCTCGCACAGCAGGTTCTTGGGAATGCCTGCCACGGCCACGCAGCTGCGGGCGGGCTTGCCGGTGAAATACTTGGCGTATACGCCGTTGAAGGCGGCAAAATCCTTCAGGTCGGCCAAAAAGCAGGTGGTCTTGACCACATCCTCAAAGCCGAGGCCGTTTGCTTCCAGAATGCCCTTTACATTCAGGCAGCAGCGCTCGGCCTGCTCTTCGATGGTGGCGCCGCACACCTCGCCGGTGGCGGGGTCAAGGGCGATCTGGCCGCTGGCGTACAGCATGCCGTTGACACGGATGGCCTGAGAATAGGGGCCGATGGCGGCGGGGGCGTTGGGAGTGGCAGTTACTTCAAACATGATACATTCTTCCTTTTCTTTTATTTGCTATAAAATGTGTGTCGGTTAAAATATGTGTCTGGCCGGACGGCTGATCCCTGCGCTTGCAGCGGATAGATGCGCCGGCGAAGGGGGCTGCGGAAAAGGTCTTTGCTCTCCGTCAGTCGATCAGCTCGTAGCCGTTCTCCTGCAGTCTGGCGCGGATCTCCGCCACATGCTCGGCGTTGCGGGTCTCCAGGATCAGCTCCACCACGCAAATGCCCACCTCGCTCTTTTTATCCTCGCGCTCATGGTCGATGCTGGTGATGTTGGCGCCGGTCTGGCTGACGATGGAAAGCATACCGGTCAGGTTGCCGGGCTTATCCACCAGACGGGTGGTGATCTTGGCGATGCGGCCCAGCTTGACAAGACCCTTGGTGATGATACGGCTCAGGGTGGTCACATCCACGTTGCCGCCGGAAACCACGCACACCGTCTTTTTCTCGCTGGCATCCACCTTGCCGAACATCACAGCAGCCACGGTGGTGGCGCCCGCGCCCTCGGCAACGGTCTTTTGATCCTCGATCAGAGTGGTGATGGCGGCGCAGATCTCGTCCTCCTCCACCGTGATCAGCTCATCCACGTATCTGGAGCACAGCTCATAGGTCAGATCGCCGGGGCGCTTGACCGCGATGCCGTCCGCAATGGTGGAAACGCCGGGCAGCGTGACGGGCTCGCCCGCCTTGCGGGAATCCACCATGGAGGGTGCGCCTGCGGCCTGCACGCCGATGACCTTGCACTTGGGCTTGAGCATTTTGATGGCATAGGCGATGCCGGAGATCAGGCCGCCGCCGCCGATGGGCACCACCACCTGCTCCACCTCCGGCAGCTGCTCCAGGATCTCCACGCCCACGGTGCCCTGACCGGCGATGACATATTCATCGTTGAACGGGTGGGCAAAGGTGTAGCCCTTTTCCGCAGTCAGGCGCTCGGCCTCGCGGGCGGCATCATCGTACACGCCGGGCACAAGGATGACCTCCGCACCGTAATTGCGGGTGGCCTCCACTTTGGAAAGCGGCGCACCGGCGGGCATACAGATATAGCTTTTGATACCCAGTTTGGTGGCGGAAAGCGCAATGCCCTGCGCATGGTTGCCCGCGCTGCAGGCGATCACACCGCGTTCGCGTTCCTCGGCGCTCAGCGAACGGATCTTATTGTAAGCGCCGCGCACCTTGAAGGCGCCGGTCAGCTGCAGGTTTTCTGCTTTGATATAAACGTTTTTGCCAAGGTTTTTGGTGGGGGTCAGCGGGGTCACACGGGCAACGCCCTCCAGCGCCTGCTTGGCCTCCCAGATCATCTCCAGTGAAAGCATGGGTCATGCCTCCTGTACAGCAAAGAATTTGTACCTTTAATTATACAATGCGGACAGATAATTGGCAACCTTCAAAACCGCCAAAGTTGGGTGAAAAAACCGGACAAATTGACAAAAGGAAAACGCTGCGGTGAAAAGAAACCGCAGCGTGAGCGGGTGGAAGGATCCCGGAGGGGACATCCGGCGGCCGACGGTCAAAGGGGATCTCCCGACGGGCGCGATAAAGCGAAAACCGGCTTTTTACAGCAGATAAGCGCCGTTTTCCAGCAGTTTTGCCCGCAGGGCATCGGTATCCACGGCGTGAAAATCCGGCTGCGGCATGGCTGCGGCGAGGGCGGCAGCCGTGCCCATGGCCTCGCCCATGGACATACATACCGACATCATGCGGCAGCTGCCCATCATGCGGCGGTCGGCGCACAGGCTGCGCCCCGCCACGGCGGCATTGCGCAGGCTGCGGGGCACAAGACACCGGTACGGAATGCCGTGGCTTTCCCCCGGTGCAAAAACGAATTCCTCGCCTTTGTGGGGCAGCGTGCCGCCCGCATCCAGAATGGCCTTTTCCTGCGGGGTGGCGTGGCTGTCCAGATTGGAGCAGTTGCGGGCGATCTCATCGGGGAAGCTGCGGCGGGCAAAGTAATCCTCGTCGGTCAGCCGGTAAAGGCCGGCGATGCGGCGGCTCTCCCGCACGCCCAGCAGCTCGGCGGTGGCGGCAAGGCGTACCTCGCAGGCCACGGCGGGGTAGGCATCGCGCAGGGCATCGGTGATGCGGCGGGCAGTGGCGCGGCCCTGCGCCAGCGCGGCGGAGCGTTCGGCGGGATCCAGCGGGTCCTTCATGTAAATGTGCCCCCCGTTGATGCAGTAGGTGCCGGGGGCGACCCAGCTGTAGGTCAGATGCTCGCGGCCCAGATCGATGCGGGTGTTGAAATCAAAGGGCAGCCCCTCGATTCCGGTGAGCAGAAAGCACAGCGTAACGGCCTGTACGCCGCCGTTCTCATCGCCCATCTCGAACTCGCCGCCGGCAAAGGCGATCAGATCCGCATCGCCGGTGCAGTCCAGATACAGCGGGGCGCGCCAGGCGCAAAGCCCTTTCTTATTGGCGGTGACGATCCGTTCCACCCGGCCGTTTTCACCGGTCTCGGCGGCGGCAAGGGTGGTTTCCAGCAGCACGTCCGCACCGGCAGCGGTCACCTCCTCGTCGAAAATACGCTTCATATCCTCGGCGTCGATGGCCCAGCCCATGGGCAGATCCACCTTGACCTGCAGCTGCGCCTGCATCCGGCGGATGATGTGCTCGGCGATGCCGCGGGCGGTGTAAAAGCCGTTCCCGCTGGTGGTGCCGTGCCAGTGGGGCACCCGCCCGCCGGAGGCCATGCCCCCCAGACAGCTGCCGCGCTCGATGAGCAGCGTGCGTACCCCGGCGCGTGCCGCGGCGATGGCTGCCGCACAGCCGGCAGGGCCGCCGCCGGCCACGATCAGCTGATAATCACTGTTTTCCGGGATCTGTTTTGTAAAGCTGTACATGGTAAAGCTCCTTCCCTATGCAAAAGCGTTCGTCAGATGAAGAAAAAGTAGGCGGCGACGGTCAGAACCAGGAGAAATACCCCGTTCAGCAGCGCGAACAGGCCGATATACTGTCCGGTGCGCCCCGGGCACAGCATACGGAACTCGCTGAGGGTGATCAGGCTGGCAAGGCTGGCGATGGGGGTGCCGGTGCCGCCGATGTTCACGCCCAGCAGCAGCTCACGGTAATTATCCGTAAAGCGGGAGAGCAAAATCGCCGAGGGTACATTGCTCATCACCTGACAGGAAAGCGTGGAGACCAGCAGGGTGCTCTGTTCCAGCAGACCGCCCACAAATGCATTCACCGCAGGAATGCGCGCCAGATTGCCCGCAAAGATAAAGAAGAAAACGAAGGTGCCCAGCAGCGGGTAATCCACCATGTAAAGCGCATCCCGTTCCACAAACCACAGCACGACGGGGATCAGCACAAGGCCCGCCGCCCACGGCACCAGCCGGAATACGATCAGAATGGTGACGGCAAACAGCGCCAGATACAGCGCGGTGCGCTTTTTATCCAGCGCTACGCCCAGCTCGGTATCCACCGCCAGCTTCTGCCGCGGGAAGAAAAGACAGCATACCGTCAGCATGGCCACGCTCAGCAGAAAGGGCGGCAGCATGATGGCGGTGAATTCCCCGGTGGGGATGTTGAAATAGCTGTATAAGTACAGGTTCTGCGGGTTGCCGAAGGGAGTGAGCATACCGCCCAGATTGGCCGAGATATTCTGCAGAATGAAAAGAAGCGCCATGTGCTTTTCGTTTTTCGTCACATGCAGCGCATAGTACCCCAGCGGCAGAAAGGTGATCAGCGCCATATCATTGGCGATGATCATGCTGCCGAGAAAGGTGATGTACACCAGTGCCAGCGCCAGCAGCCGCAGACTGCCGCAGGCCGCCACGATACGCCGGGCCAGAATGGCGAAAAAACGGATCTGGCGCAGGGCGCATACCACCGCCAGTGTGATGAACAGGCAGGCAAGGGTCTTGTAATCGAAATAGGAGAAATATTCCGCCGAGGGAGGAATGAAAAAGCAGGTGATGAGCGCTGCGGCGGCCGCCGCGCACAGCACCACATTCTTTTTGACAAAACGGAGCAGTTTTTGTGTCATACCGGTGCGCCTTTCCCGCAAAAAGGCTCCCTCGCGGTGAAGGAGCCTTTTGAGCGTTGTTTTTACTTTTCTTCCTTGACGGCGATGGCGATGTGCACATCGTCCAGCTGCTTCTGGGAGACAGCGGTGGGCGCATCCATCATCAGATCCTGCGCGTTCTTGTTCATGGGGAAGGTGATGACCTCGCGGATGCTCTCCTCGCCGGTGAGCATCATCACCAGACGGTCAACACCGGGGGCGGCGCCGGCATGGGGCGGCGCACCGTAGGTGAAGGCATTGTACATGGCGGGGAACTTGGCCTTCACATCCTCCTCGCCCAGACCCACCATTTCAAAGGCCTTGACCATGATCTCGGGGTCGTGATTGCGCACCGCACCGGAAGCGCACTCGTAGCCGTTGCACACCAGGTCGTACTGGTTGGCGTTGATGGCCAGCAGCTTCTCGGTGTCGCCCTCGGCATCCAGCAGCGCCTGCATGCCGCCCTGCGGCATACTGAACGGGGTGTGGCAGAATTCCAGCTCGCCGCTCTCCTCGCCCATCTCGTACATGGGGAAATCCACGATCCAGCACATGGCGTACTGCTCTTCGTCAAAGTGGCCGGGCACGCGGGTGCCCACCAGCTTGCGGATCACACCGGCGGTCTTCTGGGCAGCCAGCTTCTTGCCGGCAGCCATGCACACGAAGGAGCCGGGGGCCAGTCCCAGCTTCTCCACCAGAGCGTCCTTGCAGCCGCCCAGGAACTTGGAGATACCGCCGGTCAGCTCGCCGTTTTCGTCCACCTTGAACCAGCAGCTCTTGTTGCCGGTGATGACCTCAACATCGGCCAGCAGCTTGTCGATCCACTTGCGGCCCTCGTTGAAGTTGCCCACAGCCACCGCCTTGACGGTGTTGCCCGCGGCGAAGGGGCCGAAGCCGCAGTCCGCCACGATGGCGGTGATATCCTCGATCTCCAGATCGATGCGCAGGTCGGGCTTGTCGGAGCCGTAGCGCTCCATGGCATCGTTGAAGGCGATATGGCGGAAGGGAGCGGGGCTGATGCGCTTATACTTGCCGTATTTCTCATACACGGGCACCAGCACATCCTCCAGCGTGGAGAGCACATCCTCCTGCGTGGCAAAGGCCATCTCCATATCCAGCTGATAGAATTCGCCGGGGGTGCGGTCGGCACGGGCGTCCTCATCGCGGAAGCAGGGGGCGATCTGGAAGTAACGGTCGAAGCCGGAGGTCATCAGCAACTGCTTGAACTGCTGGGGTGCCTGCGGCAGCGCGTAGAACTTGCCGGGATGGTTGCGGGCGGGCACCAGATAGTCGCGGGCGCCCTCGGGGGAGGAAGCGGTCAGAATGGGGGTGGTGATCTCCAGGAAGCCCTTCTCGGTCATCAGACGGCGCAGCTCGGCCACCACCTGGCAGCGCAGCACGATGTTGCTCTTGACGGCGGGGTTGCGCAGATCCAGATAGCGGTATTTCAGGCGGACATTTTCATCCGCCTCCTTGCTGCGGTTGATCTCGAACGGCAGCTCGTTGTGGCGGCACTTGCCCAGCACGGTGATCGCCTCGGGCACCACCTCGATATCGCCGGTGGCCAGCTTTGCATTCTTGCTCTCGCGCTCACGCACGGTGCCCACCACCTGAATGGTGGTCTCCTTGTTCAGGCCCTTGACGGCCTGCATCATCTCCTCGGTCTCGATGACCACCTGTGTGGTGCCGTAAAAATCGCGCAGAACGAGGAAAGCGAAATTGCTGCCCACCTCGCGCAGGTTCTCCATCCAGCCGGCCAGAGTCACGCGCTCGCCGGCATTGGCAAGGCGCAGCTCGCCGCCGTTGTGGGTGCGGGATTGCATCATGGTATTCTCTCCTTAAATAATCGTTATCCGTCAGCCGTGCCGCAGCCGGAATGCACCGCGGCAAAAAAGCATCTTATCCAGAATATGATACATCAAACCGCCGCAAAGTACAAGCGGTTTTTTGTGTTTTTCCGCCGGTCAAAAGGGATTTTTGCCGCATACCGCCGCAAAAGTCCGCCGCACGGCGGTGCGCGGGGTCAGTCCTCCTCCATGCCTATGCCGTGCGCGGTCAGCCAGAGCTGAATATCCAGCTTTGCACCGGCGGCCTCGTGCCCGGGGATGGCAAGGCCCTCTTTGATAAAAGCGCCCGGTGCGGCTGCGGCGATATCCTCTGCGGCGCGGCCCATACCGCCGCCGCCGTGGGTGACAAGCGGCAGCACGGTGCGGCCGCTCCAGTCGTAATGCTCCAGAAAGCTCAGCACCGGCATGGGCACGGTGCCCCAGTAGTTGGGGCAGCACAGGATCAGCGTGCGGCATTCTTCGATGACACCCTCCTCCAGCCAGCGGGCCAGCGCGGGGCGGGCCGCCGCATCCAGATGCGCTTTGGCGGCATCGCAGCAGGCGCTGTAATCCTCCGGGTAGGGCTCGGCCATATCGATGCGGAACACATCCGCGCCGGTCAGGCTTTCGGCAAGGCTGGCGGCATAGGCGGTGTAGCCGATGCGCAGCTGCACAAGGCCGCCGGGGGCATAGTTTTCGCCCGGACGGGAAAAATAGACGATCAGGGTGCGGCTCATGGGAAAATTCCTCCGTATTTGTGTGTTTTCTCACATTATGTCTTGATTTTACCACATTTCTATAATAAAATAAAGGTGTGAAACGGATTCGGCATCCGGTTCCGGGAAAAAGGAAAAGAAATGCACTGCAAGGAGGAATAGAGCATGGGTAAATTTGTATTCAAGACGGTTTCCAGCGGCTTCAAGTTCGATCTGAAGGCCGGCAACGGCGAGGTCATCGCCACTTCCGAGGTCTATGAGAGCGAGGCCGCCTGCAAAAACGGCATCGCCAGCGTGGCCAAGAATGCCCCCGTCGCCAATGTGGAAAACCAGACCAGCGAGGGCTACGCCGTGGAGAAGTGCCCCAAGTTTGAGGTCTACACCGACAAGGCCGGCGAGTACCGCTTCCGCCTGAAGGCCACCAACGGCCAGATCATCGCCGTCTCCGAGGGCTATACCTCCGAGGCCGGCTGCCTGAACGGTGTGGAGTCTGTCAAGAAGAACGCCGCCGACGCCGAGACCGTCGAGGCATAATTCTCTCGCGGAACGGACAGCTGCCGGATGCGGCTGTACCGGAATAACAGAAAAGAACCGGGGAATGGCGGGGCTTCGTAAAACAGTTATTTTGAAAAATGCTTGAAAACGACTGTTTTCAAGGGACGGCGTGACTTCGGTCACGCCGTTTCCTTTTTCGCAAGTTCTTCCAAAGGGATAAAACCGATGCCATCATATTCGATGTGGATCTTCTGTCTGCGCTTGCCGCTGGACTTATCGGG